>CAIXQV010000504.1 GCA_903921605.1 uncultured Planctomycetaceae bacterium
CTGCGAGCCTGCTCAAGACAGTTTCGCGAAGGCGATGTTCAGCACTGGTGGCATCCGCCGGTGGGACGCGGTGTGCGAACTCATTTCTCAGACGACTTTCTCTGGTTGCCGGTTGCGTTGTGTCGCTATGTGCAGATGACGGGCGATACTGGGATTCTGGCGGAGCGAGTGCCGTTTCTCAGTTCACGAGCCCTGCATGCTCACGAAGAAGCCAACTACGATCTGCCGGTGATCTCGGAAGATATAGGCACCGTTTATGACCATGCCGTGCGCGCCATCGACAACGGTCTGCGATTTGGTGTTCACGGTTTGCCGCTGATGGGATGTGGTGACTGGAATGACGGTATGAATCTGGTCGGTCAGAATGGTCAGGGCGAAAGTGTCTGGCTGGCGTTCTTCCAATTCGATGTGCTGACTCAGTTTACCAAACTGGCGCAGCGACAGAATGATGCCGTGACCGCCGATCGACTGGTGATCGAAGCTGGAAGACTGCGTGGCCACATCGAACATAATGGCTGGGACGGCGAATGGTATCGCCGTGCGTACTTTGACGATGGAACACCGCTTGGTTCGTCAGAGAACACCGAATGCCAGATCGATTCGATCTCCCAAAGCTGGTCGATTCTTTCTGGTGCAGGAACTCAGGAGAGGTCTCTTCAGGCCATGGCCAGCGTCGATCGCCGACTGGTGCGAAGAGACGCGAAGTTGATTCAGCTGCTGGATCCTCCATTCAATCATTCGGCATTGAATCCTGGCTACATCAAGGGCTACGTCCCGGGCGTCCGTGAAAACGGCGGCCAGTATACTCACAGCGCGATCTGGACGGTTATGGCCTTCGCCGCCATTGGTAATGTCGAACGCGCGTGGGAATTGTTCAATATGATCAATCCCATCAATCATGGATCGACACCACAGGCCATCAGCACTTATCGAGTTGAGCCGTACGTTGTCGCCGCCGATGTTTATGGAGTGGATCCTCATCTCGGTCGCGGCGGCTGGACATGGTACACCGGTTCGTCCGGCTGGATGTATCGATTGATTACCGAGTCATTGCTGGGCCTGCAACTGGATGGAGACAAGCTGCGATTTACGCCTCGGCCGCCGAAAGACTGGGAGTCGTATACGATTCACTATCGATACCGCGACACGACCTACCATATCGCCGTCATAAATCATGGCGATGGAACTTCCAGCCGACACTTGCGACTGGATGGTGTCGAGCAAACTCAGGACTTCATTCCGCTCGTGGATGATCACGTCAGCCATGAGGTTGAGATCCAACTCAATCAAAGTTCAGATGTGCCTGCCAGTGTTATTGTTTCTGCGCCGTGATATCGGGTGGGATCGCTCAAGGAGATAGTTCACTTATGCTGATCGTCACGCACGCGTGGATTGTCGTCGGTATGCAATCAAGGGTGAGTTAAGTGACAAATAAGCCTCGCCATTCCGCCAGCGGCGATGTCAGCGATTGATCCGGAAAGGCTCCGGGAATTCACCCCGCGTCGCAGCCATGCATCAACGTTGCGATGCCAGATCGGCAATAACACTTTCGGCAGCCTTGCGTCCACTGACCATGGCTCCCTGAATCGATGCCGTCTCACAGTAGTCACCACAGTAGTACAGCCCGTCTCCCCAATGCGATTGTCCTGAAAGGCTGTCTCTGAAGCCGGCCTGCTGCGCGGGCAAGGCGATCGGGATGTCATAGCGCCGTAACAAAGACCAGGCATCGACCTGAGATCCGAACCACTGCCTCAGTTGCTGACGGACGGTGTTATTGAGATCGCTTGAGTCCATCAATTCTTTGCCAACGACGGAAGCACTGATCAGTGCTTGTCCGGCGGGTGCATAACTTTTCGCCACGTTGGACACAACACACAGATTATTGATCGGACCTTCGTTGTCGCCGTTTAGCACAAGCAGCGGTTCACCGAACGGGGCCTGTGGGGCGGCGAAGTAGAAACACGTGGTTGCTCTGAATTCAGGTGAATGGATCGTCCCGCTCGTCAACCTTGACGCTTCCCTGCCTTCGACCGCGAGTACAATCGCACGACAGTCAATGGATTCGCCATTCCTGAGTCGTACGTGATGGCGATCCACCAGTGAGTCGACTGGAGTGGAAAGCCGGAGCATGTCGGGCGTCAATTCCGCCGCCAATTGTCGCGGAATTGCACTCATGCCTTGCTCTGGAAGTGATGCGTCTCCCAGCGCAAAGATTCGGAATAAGAATCTGAAGAACCCACTCGAGGTGCTGAGGTCTTTCTCTAAAAACACGCCCGAAAACCACGGACGAAAAAAGCGATTGATAATATCGTTCGAAAGCCCACACGTCCTGCGAAGATATTCATGAGTTGTTGATTCTGGCTCTCGCCAGAGTGCATCGAAAGATGCATGAGTCACGTGCCAGCGGAGTTTGGCCAGTTTCAGGCGATCCCGGAAGGTGCCGATTCCATTGAACGCCGTCGACAGTAACTTCGAAGGTTTCCGCCACGGATCGCTCATCTCAACCATTCGACCCTGAGTGCGAATCAAAGCGCCGGGATCAAAACTATGCAGCCGCAGCGAGTCATAATCAAGTTGAGCGTTGGCTTCAGGGTAGGCCGTCTGCAAAACCTGAAATCCTCGATCAAGCAGAAAGCCGTCGACATGGTCTGTGCGTACTCGACCGCCAACATCATCCTGTGCATCGAGTACGAGAACGTCGATATTGTTTTTTAGCAAAAGGCGTGCGCAACATAACCCAGAAAGCCCGGCACCAACGATAATCACAGGCTTCGATTTCATACTCACTTCCCCAAGTCACAATCTGTGGTCGCTGGAGTTTTTGCGATAGTCTTAACAGCCGAAGCAGCGGACGTCTCGGCAGCACGAGCAATGTTGCGGAGCATTCCTGCAAATACGCATTGATGCAGGGGGTAAATGCCGTACCAGTAAAGAATTCCGAAGAGGCCCAGTGGATCGAAGATGGCCGTCTGACGAATGGTGCTCCCTGCCTGACACGGAGTCACTTCAAACTCAAGCCATGCGCGACCGGGAACTTTCATTTCGGCGTAGAGCCGCAGACTACGATCCTGGTCGAACGATTCAACACGCCAGAAATCGAGAGCATCCCCGACTCGCAGTGTGTCCTCATCACGCCGTCCGCGTCGCACGCCCACGCCACCAAGCAGCAGGTCAATGAAACCACGAACGGTCCACAGCCAGTTTCCGTAATACCACCCCGTGCGACCGCCAATGCGGCGGATTGGACGAAACGCCTGCTCGGGAGGAACAGGCACGACGATCGTTCGCGAGTCGACTAGTCGGGAGCCGAACCGAGTACCACCCCAGGATCGAATCTCGCCCGCTGATGAGAGGGAATCAGACCATCGCGTGGCAGCAAACTCGCTGTCCTCGTTGACAAGAGCGCGTGCGATGGCTTCCTGATAGGTTCTTGGTCGGACGGAAAATGAAGTCGACGCAAGATTGTTTGAGAGAAGTGTCGGATTGCGCAGGCTTTCGACCAGTTTCCTGCCGACTCTTGCATAAAGTGGCGTCACCAGGCCAAGCCAAAGACTTGAAAGGTATGGCGTCAGAAATGGGACTGGGATCATCCAGCGAATCAGGCCTCTCTGCCGAGCGTACTCCTGCATGATCTGACCATACGACACTTGATTCGGCCCACCGATCTCAAACACTTGAGATCCGAAAGTCGGCAAGTCCAGTGCGGCTTTGAGGTAGTTCAGCAGATCTTCGATAGCGATGGGCTGGGCCTTCACATGCACCCAGCGAGGACAAATCATAATCGGAAGACGCTCTACCAGAGCGCGGATCATTTCAAAGGAAAGACTGCCCGACCCAATCACGATCGAGGCTCGAAATTCAATCACCTGCGAATGATGAGCTCGGAGTGCGTCGCCAGTCTCCTGTCGACTGCGGAGATGCTTTGAAAGTTCATGGTCGGGATTGCCAAGACCGCCGAGATAAATGATCCGTCGCACGCCAGCGGCTGTTGCAGCCTCAGCGAAATTGGTCGCGCCGATGAGATCCTGCTCTTCAAAATTTCCTTGAGCGCCCATCGAATGCACAAGGTAGTAGGCAGTATCCACTCCTGCAAATGCTGGCGGCAAAGTGTCGCGATCTAACACGTCGCCTGCCACGACTTCCGTTGTGCTTGAACGGCGATCGTCAAGTGCTTCAGGGCGACGAGTCAGGCAACGCACACGCACTCCATGGTGCTGCAGAAGAGTCAACAGTCTCCCGCCGACATAACCTGTTGCCCCGGTCAGCAGAGTCAGACTTCGGTTTTCCCCGACCGGTTGATCTTCCATTTGAATTTTGCCATTCGAGATATCAAAAGCACATGGGAAACCGGACCGATCGAAAACCAGAATAGATGCAAGGTTTCCGGGGCGAACTTGGCCCCTGACGTGGTTACTCGTCCGATTTGGCACTGACCATGAGAGAAATGAATGTTGATGTCAGAGCCATGGCGAATACGCCGCAGCCCACAAGAAAAATCACCAGATCACTATTTGCCATTGTTCGAACTCCCAAGCACAAGTGTTCCGAAACTCAGGATCGACGGCACCCAAAGCCCCACGAACATCCCCTCCTGCTTGCTACCGGTAAACCACAGCGAGATGGAGAAAAGGAACGAAGCGCCAGCAGCGAAGACGAAGCCAAGTTTTCCCAACTTTTTCTTGTTCATGACCCAGTTCCTTCAGCAGACATCCAGATTCACCCAGCGATTAAATCGTTCATAACGTTCAGGTGTACCCGTGAGGGTTAGTGATTGTTAACTGTGGATCGATGGTATTCGTCTGATTTGCGGTAATCGTGTTCAGCGGCTGACGACCATTGGCAGCGACAAAAACGCCCGCACACCTTGAGAGGACTATCCCTCGTTAACAGATGCTGGCACTGGCACTGCCGCAGCCCGGTCTGATGATATTGGGGGTCGCAGTTGGGCGATCTTAATGATGAGGGCGATTTGAATGATGACCCTCACTCAATGACGCGTTCAAAATCCGGAAACCGACTTTGATCCATCGCGATGCCAAGTGCACGCCGATGGTTTTCGTGATCTTCTGTTTTTTGTGAAGAATCGTGTTATGCCCGGGCGTTTACAGGCGGTCTCGCAAAACCAGGCGCGGACGCCTGCTTGTGCACCGCCTCGAATTGGGAATTTATGGGCCGGCACTATGATTTTCTGAGAGACTATCGGAGGACGAAGTTTTCCCCCAGCAATGTTTCGAAGATGCGAGAGAAGCCAAGTGAGCTGGCCGAAACTCGCTCGCGTGCCACGGCATTGCGTGCCAATTGGGGCGGCTCAGAATTATGAGAATCAGCGGCTCTCCAACTGAACACCGGCGTTTCATTGATCTTCGACTAAAGTGCGAGTGACATCTATGTCCAGCGAACATGTGACCGAGATGCTGACGGATGGCGATCTGGATCGAATCATTCAGATGGCCTGGGAGGATCGTACATCGTTCGACACGATCCGAAGTCAATTTGGTTTGACTCCGGGGGAAGTTATCAAGCTAATGCGTCATCACCTAAGCACAGGCTCTTTCAAACTTTGGCGGAAGAGAACTGCAGGTCGGCGGACGAAACATCAAGCACTCCGTAGTTTTCGCTTCGGTCGATTTCGTGCGCCGGGACAGCGTGACTGAGAAACACAACGGGATCAATCAAGTGCGGATACCGTTGCGGATACAAGGAGCGGGGCTGGTTTGCTGGACGGCTGTCGAATCTGCTGTCATGATCGCAGCATGGTCTTGTTGACTCACGATGATTTGATCCTTGCTGCTGCTTCGGCTCGATGATTCTGGTCGATGGCGCGGGCTTGTGGTCTTAGCGAGAAGATTTTGAACAATGACACGCGGGCACACGGTTGGAGTCATCGGGGCCGGGATGGCCGGCCTCGCTTGCGCGCGTGAACTCGCGGCTGAAGGATTCGATGTAACCGTTTTCGATAAGGGCCGAGGACTCGGCGGACGAACAGCCACTCGACGGGCCGAGCCGAACTTAAGATTTGACCACGGTGCTCAATTTTTCACCGTGACTGATCCGCGATTCCGAGAGTTCACAGACGACTGGCTCGCGAGAGGGGTCGTGGCCGAGTGGACCGGCAGAATCGTTCGCCTCGAAAATAAGACCGTGATCGACAACTCGCTGCAACCCCGCTATGTTGGAATGCCGGGCATGTCGGCGATGGCAGTTGACCTCGCAGTGGGACTGTGCGTTCGAACCGGGACTCAGATCAATGCTGTCACCCACAGCGTAATCGGTTGGACGATCGTCACCGAGGCGAATGAGACTGTCGGTCCGTTCGACACACTTGTTGTAACGCTCCCCGCGCCTCAAACGGCTGGTCTGCTTGGATCGCATCATTTTGGAGCTGTCGCCTCCAACGTAAAAATGACAGCATGCTGGACCGTGATGGCGGCGTTCGAATCGCGAGTTGAGTTGCCATGGGACGGCGCGTTTGTGCATGACTCTCCCCTTGCCTGGGTTGCTCGCAACAGCTCGAAGCC
>CAIXQV010000505.1 GCA_903921605.1 uncultured Planctomycetaceae bacterium
GACAATTCATCGCACCGATCTCCGCTGCAACACGGGGCTGATACTGTCGATCAGTTTGATGGCGATCTCAAGAGATGACATGACATTGACGCTGTCAACTCCACCATACTCGGTGCCTTCGATGGTTTCCAGTAACTGATTCGCGGCGTTTTGATCGACCTCAGAGACGCCGACATCCTTAAGAATTCGCCGGACATCTGCGGCCGTCAGCCCTTCGACGACCTGATTTTGAGTATCTGCAACCAATCCCAACAACGCCGCTCGAATCTGTCTCAGCGCTTCGCGCGACTTTCCGTCCTTCTCGAACTGGCTGACCGTTGCCAATCGAGACTGTGCCATTTTTCGGGCCTGTGAGCGACGTTGTCCGACCGCATCGTTTGATCGTCGACGATGCACAATGACGCCCGCGACTGAACACAGTGACAGACACCAGAGTCCACCAACGACCGGCAACCAGTCCGTCAGGCCGACGTGATCATCCTGCAATTCCGCCAGATCGGTAATGTTCTGGAAGATGCCGGAATCACTCTTCCGAATCTCTTTGTTTCCAGACGGAGAAATCGCTCCCACAAGTTCATCGGTTGACAACGAACTTGCCTCCGCGACTTCCAACTCGATAGGTTCAGTGCTGATCTCCGTGAAGGCTTCAGTCGTCGGATCAAAATTGGTCAGATTCAGTGCGGGCAAAGAAACTCCGGCACGCTTTGGCCGGAGGCCGTAAGCAAATTTCTTGATATCTCCGTCGACTCGGCCGGTGGGAGCTTTGTCGATGATCTCGAAGTTCTCCACGATCTCCGGAGTCCCTGAAAGATCCGGAGCAGAGATTAATTCCAGCGACCCGGCCTGACTGCCCCGAGCGAACTCAAGGTTGAGTGTCAGAGGATCACCGACCCGCAGTCGAACGGGATTTGCTGAGGCCGCAACGAGATATTCGCCAATGCCACCGGTAAACGTCGCAGGGCGAGGCGAGGGGACTTCACGCACCTCGACAGAAACTGTCGGCGCGATGGCAACGATTCTTCGTCCCCGAAATTCCTGACCATTCAGCCCCTCAACGAAAGTCCCTTTGACGAGCGCGGGCCCAAATTCATAGCGGCCTGTTTTCTCGGGAACAAACTGTCGAGTCAGCTCATAGGAAAAGTAATTGATTGGCTGGCCATCAAGGCCATTGCGGGTTTCTCGTGCCTGTGGAAGTTCAAACACTGCCGGGCGAGAACCTCCAAAGAATGATCCCGACGAAGCACTGATTTCATTGATGCGAAAACCGGTATCGTTTTGCGACATCAGTGGCTGCAGCCATTCTGAAGTGCCACCGGACGCTAAGCCGGCTGGAAGATCAACCCAATTGAGCTGGAGTTGCGGTGGCTGACGACGTAGAGGCAGCAGCGGACTTTCATTGCTCTCCGGTAGTGGTCTGATCAGGACCTTCACGGACACTGTAAATGGTTGCGTTGGATAGATTGTTTGTCGATCCGTCTGGAGTTCCGCGATAACCAGATCCTGAACCTCCGCATCCAGAACACGCAAACTCAACGGGCGACTGGCTAGCTCTTTGCCGTCGATCACGACTTTGACGGACGGGATTGTGAGTTCTCCAGCGACCGTGGGAGTCAGGCGATAGAGATAGACATGGCTCAGTATGGTCTCTTCTGCAACTCGTCCATTAATAATCAGCGTTGTTGATTGGTTCCTCGAATGATCTCCATTCGTAGTGACTTTAAACTGTTCCTGCAACGTGGAAACGTCGGGGGCTGAAGGGGTCTCTGTGTTTCGAATTTCAACCTGATAGTCGATTGTTTCGCCAACGAAGATCTCTTCGGCACTAATGCCAACTCTGATCTCCGGCTGCTGCTCATCGGCGGAAGTAAACGGGGTGATCATTATGGAAAGCAGGACGAACAAAAGTCCGCGCAGAACTGAATGGCCATGACCGCGGCGCCGGTGGCCTCGGCGTGAATTGTTTTTGAGCGTCATTTGCAAAGCTGTCTGACGACTTTGGAATGTGAAGATGGTTTGTGTCATCGGTCGTGCTTACCAGTCTTTCTCTACGGGTGTACGTCCAATGATGCGAGCACGCATTTCGCGATCTCTTTCACGTTTCTCCTGCTGGCGTTCGCGGACTTTTCGCAGGGCATCTTCAATGCGGTCAGGAGAAACCTGGGGCTGTTCAGAGTTTGAGTCGGAGGCTTGGGATTTGTTCTTTGAGTCAGCCGCTTTGTTGCCGGACTTTTCCTGATCCTGCTTCTGTTTGTCATTCTTTTTCTGATCACTTTGATTCTTCTGGTCGTCGTTCTTCTTTCCCTGCTTATCTTCGCCCTGTTTTTTCTCGTTCTGTTTCTGTTTTGAATCCTGTTTCTTTTTCTGATCCTCGTCCTGCGACTTCTTGTTGTCGTCGTTCTGCTGACTTTCTTTCTGCTGATCGTCGTTCTTTTGCTCGTCCTGTTTTTGTTTGTCCTGTTCCTCTTCGTTCTGCTTATTGTCGTCCTTATCCTGCTGAGGCTTTTCGGGCTGAGCGTTCTGAATCTCTTCCAGAATTCGACGGGCTTCCTCGGCGTATGCTGCGGCGGACTTTGGGTCTTTTCGCTGCAGATGGTCGACAGTCATCTCCATCGCTTCAACGGCTTTGGGTGAAAGTTCCACGGCCTTCTGAAGACCCTGCTTGATCTTCTCCGGATCGACTTGAGGCGCGGGCGTTGGAGTGGCGGGATCAGTGTCCGTTGTTACTTCTGGAACTGGTGCAGCAGAAGCAGCCTCAGCCGGATTCGCCTCAATGCGACTGAGTTCAGCCTGAGCCTTAGGAGCCAGCAATCTTGCTTTACGAAGAGTCTTCGACTGTTGCTCCAACAGATCTTGCAGCTCCGACTCGTTGATTTCAGCGCCGGGAGAGAACGGAGCTGATCCTGCCTGAGGGCTGCTGTTCTCTGTATTGTCTGCGGGCTTTTCCGTTTCAGTAGTTTTGTCTGAAGCTTCAGGAGCAGGAGAGATCGGGACAGAGCCTTCCGGTAGCGGAGAGGCTGCCGATTCAGGTTCCACGGTTGGTGGCGATGGATTGGTGTTGAGCGGAGCCAGCTGCTCTGCAATCCCGGTCTGGTCGATCAGCTCTTTCGCCAACAGTGGATGAAACGGGATGACAGCGTCCCAGATTTGGTCGAGCTGAGTCACGGCTTCCTGTTGATGCGTCACCGCATCTGCAGTCTTCGTTTTCAAGAGAGCATTCGAGGCCGACTGCATACTGTCAGCGGCTTTGTCGGACCAGCTTTGCAGGAGTTCGATCCCTGCTTTCACCTCGGGCGGTATTGACTGTGGCGGCGTTAACTGGGTTGGTGTGTTTGCTCCCGGTGAGGAATCCTGAGGCAGCAGTTCCGCGGCGATCTTTTCACGCAGAAACGGCAGTTCTTCAGCGAGCTCATCCTGATCTTTTTTGAATTGAGCGTAGACATCGAGCGGAGCATTTTCGGGCAACGTCTGAATGGCGTCCTGCATTGCAGTCTGAGTCGTCATCAGGAACTCGAGATAC
>CAIXQV010000506.1 GCA_903921605.1 uncultured Planctomycetaceae bacterium
AGCAAACGCAGCCACACCATTCACTTAAAACAGCTCGTGAATTTCGCGGTATCCAAAGTCAACCAGCGGGAATGGTCGGCCGGCGGGACCTGGCAGGTGTGAATCCAGCTTCAGTCCCATGCTGTGGAAGATCGTCGCCAGCACATCACCTGGCTGTACGGGCCGATCAGCAGGAACACCCCCGATTGGATCACTTGCGCCAACCGTTTGGCCACCCTTCACGCCGCCACCAGCAAAACCGACGGTAAAGCATTGAGGCCAATGGTCGCGGCCGCCTGCTGGATTCACTTTCGGCGTTCGTCCGAATTCGGCCAGGTTGCAGACCATCGTATTCTTCAACAGCCCGCGTTGATGCAGATCTTCGATCAGAGCCGAATAGCCCTGGTCGTACATCGGAGCCACAATATCGCGCATGCCTTCGATGGATGTGAATGGCTTCGAGCCATGGATGTCCCAGGTGATCTCATCGAACACGGTCAGGAATGAATTGATCGTAACGAAACGCACGCCGGCTTCGACCAGTCGGCGAGACAACAGGCAGCACTGACCGAAGCGATTCATTCCGTAACGTTCTCGCACGGACTGTGGTTCCTTCGTCAGGTCAAATGCTTCGCGAGCCTGAGTGCTTGTCATCAGTCGATAAGCGGCTTCGAAATTCCGGCCCATCATGGCCGCGTTTTCGGTCGATTCAAAATCTTTGACAGTGGCGTCTACGAGATCTCGCAGTTTACGTCGCCGCGCGATTCGTACCTCGCCGAGATTTTCTGGTGGCAAGAGGTCGGGAACTTTGAAGTCGGGCTTGGAAGGATCGGCCATCAACGCAAACGGATCATGAGCTTTCCCGAGGAATCCGCCAGCCTGGCCATTCGGAAGATTTCCACCGCCACGGCCCATGGTTTCCGGCAGCACGACAAACGGAGGCAGATCAGTCCGGCGTCCCTTGAGATAACTCACGACGGATCCGGCATGCGGCGTATTCACACCACCGGCAAATTGTCGCCCGGTCTGCATCATCTGCCAGCCGGCATCATGAACGGCCGCTCCGGTATGATGGCAACTGCGAACCAGCGCGATGTGTTCGGATATCGCGGCGTGCTTCGGCAGGATTTCGGACAGTTGGTAATTGCCGCAGCTTGTGGAAATCGGCTTGAACGGACCTCGCACTTCCAGCGGTGCGTCCGGCTTCATGTCGAACGTGTCCAGCTGACTGGGGGCACCCAGATTGAAAATCATAATGCAGGAGCGTTCATCGTGACCGTCAGCCACCTGCCCCTGTTCTTTCGCTTCGATGTAATCGGCCAGCGAAAGTCCGGCAACGCCCAATGACCCAACCTGCAGGAAATCTCGCCGAGTCGTCCCGTCGCAGGTATGTGCACTTCCACGTCCAACGAAGTTCAGCATGGTCAGGTCTCACGATATAAGATCACAGGTTTCCAGGATGTGAACATGTTACTCACGAGAATCCTCAGTCACAACAGTGGACCGAATGTCCCGGGCAGAGTGCATGGAATCCAGTGGCCGGATTCGGTAGTCTGAGGATACCGCGATGCTTCGCCGTGGCGGCATCCACCAATTTTCTGTATTTCCAGGAACTCAATGATGATTCGCAGTGCAATTTTAGGCCTTCTGGCCTGCGTGCTGGTGACTTCCGTAAAAGGCGACGACACGGCAGCGTGGACAAATATGTGGGACGGGATCACTTTCGACGGTTGGAAAGTGAACGAAAACAAAGAATCATGGAAGATCGAAGACGGAAAGCTCGTCTGTGTCGGCGAACGCAGCCACCTCTTTTATGAAGGCGACGGCAAGCCGTTCAAAAACTTCGAGTTCGAATGCGACGTTATGACAACTCCCGGCAGCAACGCGGGGATTTATTTTCATACGAAGTTTCAGGACACCGGCTGGCCTCGCTTTGGCCTGGAATGCCAGGTCAACGTGACTCAGTCAGACCCCAAGAAATCCGGTAGCCTTTACGGCGTCGTTGATGTGGGCAACCCGGGCTTGAAAGACAATGAGTGGTACAAGACCTACATCAAGGTCGAAGACAAGCACATCGAAATCCGCGTCAACGATAAAACAACGGTCGACTACACTGAACCAGAAGGGAAAGAAGCTTTCTCCGAAGATTTTGAACGTCGACTCGGAGAAGGAACATTCGCCCTGCAGGCTCACGACCCAAACAGCAAGGTCTACTTCAAGAATCTGAAGGTTCGCCGTCTGCCATAAGGCTTTTTATTCGTTGTTCTTTGTGATCGTTTAACGGTAAGCCGCAGCCGACTGTGCTTCTCGAAATGGTGCAGCAGGCTTGTCGTCCAGTAATGATCTTCATTCCCTGAGTTAGCAGGCGAGCTCCTCTGGACTAGCCTGCTAACTCGACCCCACTAAAGACTCAGGAGCATTTCCCAGTGTTTGCGCAGATGGAACTCAGTCGAGTAATCGTTTCTGAATTGAATGATCAGCAGGCCATCTATCTGCGTGAGGTCGGGGGGACTCGAACATTTCCCATTTTGATCGGGCAGTTCGAGGTTCAGATCATCAATCGACGATTGCTGGAAGAACCGCCATTCCGCCCCATGACTCACCAACTGATGAAAAACATCGTCGAAACGTTGGGCGGAAAGGTTGAGGAAGTCGTCATTACAGAGATGAAGGATCATACGTATTACGCCATCCTGAAGATCAAAGTCGGCGATATGGTTCACAATATCGATTGCCGTCCCAGCGATGCGATCGCCATGGCCGTCCATCACCAGCCGACACTTCCGATCTTTGTGGCCGAACAGGTGCTGTCCGAAGTCGCAGCGGGTTAGGGACAGTGCCGAAATAAGTTGCCACAACCCGAGGCGTCAGCAAGGGATGAAAGTACTGGTGCAAACCCCTCACTGACATTGCGGGTCGCGATTTTTAAGCCTCGGAGACATTGCGAAGAAAATTTGAGACTTTGCCTTGCGGGATTGAGCCCCTTTCATGTCATCAGCCGAACAATACTTGAAGCCTGCGGTGATCCAGAGCATTGCTCGCCTTGATCTTCGCGCGAAGTTTATTGTTGAAGGGCTGCTCTCAGGCTTGCACGCCAGCCCGTTTCAGGGTTTCAGCGTCGAATTCAGCGAACATCGCCGTTATGAACCCGGCGATGATCCCAAAGATATCGACTGGCAGGTGTTTGCTCGCACCGATCGCATTTACATCAAGCGATATCAGGCCGAGACGAATATCACGGGCTATCTGCTGATGGATCTTTCACGAAGCATGGGTTACACGTATCGCCAGGATCTGACCAAGTTTGACTATGCCATCTGCCTTGCAGCTTCCATCAGCTATCTGATGATTCATCAGCAGGATCCGGTCGGGCTGATGACCTTTGATGATGAACTGAAGGCCAGCCTCCCCGCACGAAGTCGTCGCTCACATTTGGGCGACATTCTGTCGGTTCTTCAACGCTGCAAGCCGACGGGCACGACCAATATTGCCGGAAACCTGCGACGAATCGCCTCCATGATTCGCCACCGCAGTTTAATGATGCTGATGTCTGATCTGCTGGCCGATCAGGATGAGATCATTGATGCCATTCGCATGCTGCGTTTCCGTGGTCACGACGTGATCGTGTTTCACATTCTTGATGAAGCCGAAGTTACGTTTCCTTTTACAGGCAGCGTCGATCTGCTGGAGCCTGAAACCAACGACCACGAGATCGTCGATGCGGCGGGAATTCGAGCCGAATATCTGCAGGCGGTGAGCGATCTGCGAGAACGCTTCCGCACGACCTGCCAGGCCGTCGGCGCGGATTACGTGCCGCTCGACACCAGCATGCCATTCGACAAAGCTCTGGTCGAATATCTGTCCCAGCGGCAGGCTCGGTTCTAGAGACGCGTGTCCTCCGGCAGTGGATTCATTTGTTTCAATCTCTCTCCTGAGTTCCGAGCCTGCAGAAAAATCGTCAGAATCTTGATGAGCTGCGACCAGCGATGATCATTCTTTCGAGGCTGAGACGCGGCTCAGGGTATTGCCTGGTCTTGCATCTTCCCGCAAAAACGACGCGTTTTTCAGGCAAATCAGCAACTTTTGCCGTCGCGGAGCAGAAGTCTTCCCGATCCTAGAAACTTATCACCTGAAGCAGGCACAGCACTCTGGAAACGCAACGGCATGCTCGCTACACTCCGCCCCGCCGCGGGCAACGGGTTCTTCACCGAACCAGTTGATTGCAGCAAGTGTCCTGAAAATCTCTGATGTAACAGTCGGAGTCAAACAGAACACATCGGGGCGTAGCTCAGCTTGGCTAGAGCGCCGCGTTTGGGACGCGGAAGTCGCACGTTCAAATCGTGTCGCCCCGACTTTTCTTCAAATCGAGCCGTTCGACGAAAAAGTCGAACGGCTTTCTCTTTGTGGTGACTAGAGTTACGTCGCTCACCTGCCGGTTCAAACAGATCGAATCCAGGATCTGGCGA
>CAIXQV010000507.1 GCA_903921605.1 uncultured Planctomycetaceae bacterium
AATCCAGCGGCTGAACGTGGGTACCGTTTTTTGACTGACACGGCGCTGATTCCAGCGGACTTCCACGAATCAACGTTTGACGACGTTTGGAAAGTCTGGCCGGAGCCTCTGAAGTCGAAGGCCGCCATCGTTTCCCCTGCGGAGCGAAGGACCATGGCTTTCGATCGCTATGGGCTCACAACCCGACCGGGTGATGATTCCGGAAAACCGCTGCAGTACGTGGTGACCGCCGACCGTGGCTGGTCGATGAATTGCTTCGCGTGTCACGGGGGCACCGTTTATGGAACGCCGATGCCCGGCGCGCCAAACAACCGCTTCGCCTTGCAGTCTCTCACGGAAGAGACTTTTCAGACCAAATTGCAACAGGGGAAACGCCCCAGTCGCATGGATCTGGGCGCGATCGCTATCCCGCTGGGCACAACCAACGGGACCACCAATGCAGTTGTGTTCGGAATGGGGTTGATGAACGCGCGGGACTCACAGTTGAATCTGGTTTTCACTCCGCCCAAATTCTTTGTGAATCATGACATGGACGCACCGCCGTGGTGGTACTTCTTCAAACGGCCGGCCATGTACATCGACGGGTTCGCAGAGAAGGGGCATCGTGGGCTGATGCAATTCACACTGGTCCCGGAAAATGGCCCGGACTTTTACAAGAAACACGAAGACAATTTTCGTGACGTTCTGGCCTACATTACTTCGCTTCGCCCTCCAAGGTATGTCCGCCCCATCAATCGGACACTCGCCAGTCGCGGAGAATCGCTGTTCGTCCAAAACTGTTCGAAGTGTCATGGAACATACGGCGATGATTGGACCTACCCAAATGTGCGAGTTCCGCTGGACAAACTTGGCACCGATCCCGTTCGGCTGACAGCTCTTACAGAGGAAGGCCGAAAGAAATATGCCGACAGTTGGTTTACGCACGCCGGTGAAGCAGACGCTCAGCAGACACTCACGGATCCCGATGGCTACGTTGCTCCTCCGCTCGACGGGATCTGGGCCAGCGCACCTTATCTGCACAATGGCAGTGTTCCGACGCTTTGGCACCTGATGCATCCTGACCATCGACCAGCAGTCTGGCGGCCTGTCTCCTCCCGGATGGACGAAGAAAAAGTGGGGCTCACAATTGAGCAAGCGTCGGAGATACCTGACAGTGGTGACGACCTGGTGCTCCGCCGCAGCTATTTTGACACACGTCAGTTCGGCAAGAGCGGCGATGGTCACACATTCCCGAATGCATTGTCCGAACCAGAAAAGCAGGCCGTGCTGGAATACATGAAGACACTTTGACGAAACGCGTTTTCAATCTGACTCATGCCCATCGCGTTAGTGTTTGGCAAAAAATCTTCGGGTAGGCATTGATGTTTTAGCCCGCCTCGTCTTCGCCATTTGGGCGAATTTCAGCAGCGTACAGCCCTGACGTTTCCGACGTTATTCAAATGATGTCCGGCCTTATGAAAAAACATCCGGACGCTCTTCCATCCACCTCTGCATCGACATTGCATTCCCCGGACAGGTGTGTTTGCATGGAGGGAGACGCACCAGAGAGAGGGATCTATTGCACCGGCGCAAAGCCCGCTTCTCCATCGAACTCCATACGACGCAGAATCACTTCGAATGTCCCACTCGAATTCTCAATCAGCAAAGACACGAGGGACGAGGCGTCGTTCAGGAATGGCTGGGGCATGCAAGTCTCCATTCTTATCATAGAGCCTCTGACATGCTTCAGAACTGCACGACAGATTCTGACAGTTGAAAAACGCCATGCATCGATTGGTTTGGGAGCCCTTACACACACGACGGCAGGAACATGTCTTCACCACAGACGGATGTTTCGCCCGGAGGAGGTCATTGTTTCGGGCCTTTTCAGTTGTTCTCACCCACGCTGCCAAAGTTCGATTTTGACGCAAACGGCATCGACCAGATCCACCGGCATTAAGTTTCCGAGTATTTGCCGATTCGACAGGAGCTGATTTGATTGTTCTGCAAGTGTGATATCCTTCTTAACGCAATCCGCAGCGATCTCGCGCGACAACTCAGGAAAGTTAGAAGACGTTTTTTATGAATCCGAGCCAGCCCGTCAGTGAAAGAATGCAGTGCATGGAAGTCTGGGGCGGCAACAGAGCGACGTGGTCTCAGTTTTCTGTACCGGG
>CAIXQV010000508.1 GCA_903921605.1 uncultured Planctomycetaceae bacterium
GCTGGTAGCTGCCGACACGAATCCCGGGGGACGAAATCGAATGACACTCAACCCGACAGCATGCATCCTGACGCTTCAACACGGACCGACCTACGCACGATCGGCGGGGAAGGCAAGTACGTCGTTGATCTGCTTTGATCCCGTCGCGATCATCACCAGGCGATCGAAGCCGAGAGCGACGCCAGAACAATTGGGCAGCCCGGATTTCATCGCAGCCGCCATGGCGGGGGCGCCTGGAAGAGTACTTAAGTCACTGCCGCTGCGAACCGCGTTCTGCAACTCTTCGCGACGTTTCAGTTCCGTGACATCTGTCAGTTCCTGATAACCATTACAGAGTTCAATACCGTCAACATAGAGTTCGAATCGCCGTGCAACTTTGGGATCAGTTTCCGAAGTCTGAGCCAGAGCTGCCTGGCTGGGAGGATAGTCACAAAGAAATTCCGGAGCTGACTGCTCTGACATTTTGCAGCGTCCCAGATCTGGCTCGATGGCAAAAGCCAGCATGGCATTCAGTACGTCATCACGCTGGTCGGACGTGCATGTTTCCGGAACAGGAATCTGATGGTTGCGGGCGACCGCCATCAGCTCGCTTCCGGAGGCAGCATGCACATCTATCTTGAAAACACGCTCAAAGGCCTGTGCATAAGTTGTGCAGGCGAATAGCCCCGCATCCCAGCTTGCCGAAACGTCATGTGAGGTGATCTCGGCGGCCGCAGCAACACACGCGCGAACAAGCTGTTCGGTGAGTTCAAGCTGCTGGCACCAGTCTGAATCAACTCCGTACCATTCAATCATCGTGAATTCGGGATTGTGGCGAGTACCGGATTCGGCAGCTCGAAAAACTCGACTGATCTGAAAGATCGAGCCACTGCCAGCCGCCAGCAATCGCTTCATCGCGGCTTCTGGCGATGTTTGCAGAAACCAACGGTCTCCGGAATGCCGTACTTCAATCGGCTCCAGCCACGCATCGACCACGATGTCGTGTGACAGACACGGGGTTTCGACCTCCAGATATCCTCGCAGTCGAAAAAACTCCCGCACTGCTCTCAACATCGCCGCGCGGACGTGCAACATTGCCAGAGAACAGGAGGGTCGCCAATTGAATGCGTGGTTCACTGAAAATGCCTTTGCCAGTTGCGCAACGGTTTGTTGGCTTAGTCGTGTCGCCGGCCACTACGCGAAAGTGACGTGGCTGTCGCAGAACGAACGACGACACTGGGCTCAAAACGTGTCCCGGTGTTGAATAAGTTCAACAACCCACCGACTCATTCCACTCATCTATCACCGCGTCATCGACTAGCCAATCCCCATCACGGCCTTTACCGCGCGAGCGAGGCGTCGAATGCCTTCTTCGATGCCTTCGACGGATTGGACTCCAAAGCTGAGTCGCATCTCACAGCGAGGTCTTTGCGGCCAGTCCATGGGATAAGCCAGTTCTCCCGGAACATACATGACTTTATCCACCTGAGTCGCGCGGCGAAATAATTCGCTGCTGAAGCCTGTTTCGACGTGGTCCGGAAGTTTCATCCAGACATACATTCCGCCAGAGGCACGGACCCACGAAACACCCGGCACGTCAGCGAATTCCCGCTCCGCCGCCGCCAGCATGGCATCACGTTTCTGGCGATAGCTGTTGCGGACAGTTTCGACATGGCGAGCATAAACGCCATTCTTGAGCACTCGAGCCACGATATGCTGATTCAGATGCGCGGACCCGAAGTCTTCGTTTCCTTTAAGATCAGACACGGCCTTCACAAGCTGTTGCGGCAGAACACCGAAACCGACTCGAATGCCGGGTGAAAAGCTTTTGGAGAATGTCTGAGCCAGAATCACGGTTTCGCGAGTCTTATCGAACGACCAGATACTCGGCGCCGGCTCGCCGTCATAGATGAGTTCTCGATAAGCGGCGTCTTCCAGAAGCAGGATCCGATTACTGCGCGAATACCGTTGAGTAATCTCCAGCAACTTCGGGCGTCGTTCGACAGACACACTGATGCCGGATGGGTTTTCGAAGTAGCTCACAACATAGACGAGGCGAACTCGATGAAGTTGGCCTTCTGTCTCAAGCTGCTGCAGAGTTTTCTCCAGAGCCTCCGGGCACATTCCGTTATCGTCGGCATGAACCGGGATAATGCGAGCCCCTGCCGCCTGGAGTACGCCGATGAACACGAAGTAGGTCGGCGCCGCGACCAGGCAGATGTCGCCCGGGTTGAAGAGTGCCTGCGAAACGAGGGACAGAAGTTGCTGCGAACCGGTCGTCAGCATGAACTGGGAGAGAGGCAGATCCTTGAGCCCATCCGGATGCTGTTCAAGGTCCGCCAGATAACTGCGAAACACTCGACGCAAAGGTTCCGGACCAGGAGTGATTCCGTACTGCAGAATCTTGCGACCAGCGGCGACGTCTGAAAGCAGTTCCGCGACGGCTTCACGAGCCGCTTCGACCGGAAGAGATTGTTCATCGACAAGTCCCGCCGCCAATGAAATACAGTCGGCGTTCTCGACGGCCTGTTGCATCAGAAAGCCGATGGCCTGATCTGCGGAACGCTGGGCATGTTCGCTGAGTCGAAGAACGGGGTGCATTGTTCACTGCTGCCTGAAAGGAAATAAGAACGCC
>CAIXQV010000509.1 GCA_903921605.1 uncultured Planctomycetaceae bacterium
TCACGGTATCATTGACCGTCCAGAACAACGCCCCGACGATTGCAGATCACTTCGTTCGCCAGCGCTATCGAGAAGCCTCGGTCAACAACAACGGACAGCGTACCTACAGCGTGGATCTGGCTGCGTCAGGAATTGCCGTCGATTCCGACAAGGATGCGTTGCAGTATCAGATTGTCACAAATGGCCAGCACGGCACGGCAACATTGACATCAGCCGGTTTGCTGAAATGGACATCAACATCGAACTCCTGGACCGGTAGCGACAAGGTCATCGTCCGAGTCACAGATGGATTCAGCTTTAGTGAAAATGCTGAAATCAACATTAACATCGACAACACACAGCCGACGGCGGCAGGAGATTTCTATTCGATTCATCACAACCAGACGCTGACGCTCACTCCTGAAAAACTGCGAGGGAATGATCTCGACTTTGACGGTGACGCTTTACAGATAGTCTCGGTCACAAACGGGGCAAACGGCACACTCACGCAGTCCGGCAATAACTGGGTGTTCAATCCCGGTACTTTCATTGGAACGACAGAACTTACCTACATCGTCTCTGACGGATTGGTCAACAGTGAGCCGGCAACGATCGAAATTGAAGTCACAAATGCTCCCGTCTGGGGAAACGATCGCAGCTTCACGTTAATCGAGAGCAGCTCAATCGAGTTTGAAATTTCAACGGCATCAAGCGGCGTCGTGAGTCCGGATGGAGATGCCACGACCATCAGCTTTACGGCTCAACCGTCACACGGTTCTTTGACATCGCTGGGTGACAATCGTTGGCGATATACACCGACGCCCGCGAGTTCGAGCGGGTATAACGGCAGCGGCAACGGAACCACCACAGTAACACGGGGGTACCTTGGCCACGATCAGATCACGTTCCGCATTTCCGATGGTATCGTACAGTCAACTCCGGTCACATACTCATTCAATGTCATTGATGCATTGGCCCAGACTGAGGTCAATGGCCTGCGTGATACAACAATCACGGACAACACCATCCCCGTGCTCCTTCAGACACCAGATCTGCCTTCGGGGCAAAACTCTATCCCGGCACCTCAGCTGCCAGAGCCGAACGCTAAAATCCACAGTGTGCGACCAGGTGGAACCGCGTCGGGGCAACTCGATGTCCCCGCCGGAGCAACGATTGAGTTCTGGAATGGTAGTTCGTGGGTCAATATTACTGCACCGTCAACCGCTATTGCTTTGACTGGTGGATCGTTGGTCACGATAAGCCCGGATGGAAACTATTCCGTCACCGGTTCGACAGCTTCAAAGGGAAGCCGTTCGGAGGCACGATTCAGAATCAGCAAGAATTCGCTGACGACCGAGAGTCGAATAGCCATCGTGTCGACCAACAGTGCGCCAATTCCGGGGGCACCCTATTTTACCTCCACCATTGGATCTCTCGCTGCGTTTGTGCGTGATCCAAATGGGGATGCAATCACATACACTCAACAACCGGGGCAGCCAGATGTTGTGACAGAGGGGCTCAACTCACTGACCATTTTTCCGAACGGTTCTTACGACTTTTCGCCTGCACCAGGAGGAGATCATACAACCGTTTTGAGGATGCCATTTACTGTTCGAGACCAGTTTGGCGCATCCAGCACAGACCTTGTGCATGTTTTGAATCGAGTCGATAAAACATATGTGCCGCCCATACCGCCGTCCGGACAAACAGACCCACCCGTGGCTGCAGATTCAGCTGGGTTCTACCTGGCACCAGAGCATCCGGTCAGTTGGCTACAGGCTAGTGACGGAGGCCATCCGTCGCTCAACTTCGAACTCATCGGAGATGGCAAAGGAACGTTTGGTGTCGTGAGACTCTGGAATCGGACTGTCTTCTACACGCCCTATCCATATGCTGAAGGTGCATTCCTTGAAGCAGGCGGGGAGCCCACCACATTCTACTACAAGGTGACCAATGCGATTGGCTCGTGGGACGTTGGTTCTATCAGTATTGATGCTACGTTCATAGGTGGCGGCGAGATTGCGATGTTCGGCGGTTCGTATGCCGTTTCATATTTTGATGATGTCGGTGTCGCATTCGACTCCGCATACGGCTCATGGTTTTATGGCGATGGACAATCGAATGTTTTCATCGACATGCCCAACATCTACAATAACGACGAGCCGACTTACTTTCAGGGCAACGTAACGAACAAGCTCCGATTCGAAGTTCAGGGCGATATCCTTTCTCCCATCCGAATCAGCGGAAACGCAGACATAGCGTCATGGCGTGCGGCTATTAAGCAACCCGTCTTCGCAGGCAGCATTCGACGCCTGATCGCAACAGGCGGAGAATACATCGCCGCGTTTTCTGATTCCTACGTAGAAGCTGCCTCGCAAAGATACACTGCAGCTCAACAGCAAGAGTTGGAGATTGAAACAGGGACGGTTGTCGCGGCCGAGATCGGTTGGGTTTCATGGACTGTTCTGGGCAATGCAGAATTGGTCCGATGGAAAGCACCCATCACCGGCACATCACTCATCAATTCTGTGCTGGCCAACGGTACTTTAGAAAACGTAATCAAGTCTGGCGGAAACATTAACTGTGTCCGAGCTGATCTCGAATTGAAGTCGACGATTCAGGCTGGCGGTACAATCGGATTTGGGGAAGTTCTTCCTGATTACTCGAGAAGTATTCCGGAGTACTGGGTCTCATCCAGAACGGTCTCGGGGGGCTCAGTAAATTCATTGATCACGGCTGGCAGCCACATCAATAACGTCCGATCAACTACAGGTGAGATCGATTCAATCATTTTGGCAGGTGGAAATATCGGCGTCGTAAATGCTGAAGGTGGGAAAGTCGACTCATACATCGGTGCCCTTGGGAGAATCAATCAGGTCGCAGCGACAGACGGAATCGACGGCGTCATTGCTGCTCTGTTGACTATTGGACAAGTTTGGACGCAGGCGTCAATTACGGCGACAGTACTGGCTGGTACTGGAATTAACACTGTCGAAGCGTGGAACAATATCTCCGGCTCGATTCGAGCCCTTGCCGGTCCGATTCGGCTCGTTTCCGCCGGGACAAAAGACTCTTACGGCCACGCTGCCACAGGCGGCAGCATCAGCTCTTCCGTGATCTATGCTGGTAAGTCAATTGGAAGCGTCATCGCCAGAAAAGTCATCAACACTCAGGGTGTCGCTCCCGGAGGCAATATCCAGGTCACGGGAGGAATCACGGCAGGAGGTGGCTACATTGGCCAGGTGAGTGCTGGCCAGAGCATTGCTGCGACCATCACAGCACTTGATGACATCGGCGGCGTCGTTGCGGGAAGCTCGATTACGGGATCAATTCAATCCAAATATGGTTCTGTCATCACCGTCTCCGCCACGACGGAGCAGATTTCGGGCCAGATCAAGGCCAAACTCAACATCGGCACCGTCACTGCCGGCACGGATCGCATTGGTACAACCACAGCCGAGATTGGTTCGATCCAGTCGGTCATCGCGACACAGGGCAAGATTCAGGGTGACACGACAGCACAGAACACTCTCGGAATAATTTCCGCCGGCACGGATATTCTCGGGAATGTCACTGCGATCACAGGCAGCATTGACAAGATTCTCGCGGGAACGTTTGCGCCCGGAAACCTCAGTGGCGACATTTCCGCTTTTGGCGATATTGTGAGTGTTGATGTCAAAGGCGTTCTGCCTGTTTCCGAACTGGAGTCGATCGATTTTTCTGCCGTCGAAGCGGCGTTTGATGCGTTACGTCAAGCTGCAGAAAGTCAGGATGTCCTAGCATTTGCGAATATTGTTCTGCCCGATTTGCCAGTCCTTCCGGCGTCGATCAAAGGAAATATTTCTGGGAGTATTGTCAGTGGCGGAAGCATCTACAGTCTTATTGCGGACGGGAAACTTTCATCAGATGTTACCGCAGAACGTTCGCTTCCCAATGTCTGGGTGTATCGCACAATCACCGGGGACCTGACAGCCGCGACTGGATCTGTTGCGGTCACCACTTACGGTAAACTTGACGGCGACGTGAAAGGACCGCGTGGCGTCACGGGATTCTCGTACGACGACACAGCAGGTGACCTCATGGCCAATGTGGGGGCCGTGTCATTTCTCGTGTTAGGAGACCTCCTTGGAGATGCCACAGCTCGGAATGCTGTGAGTACGCAGACCTACGGTGATGTACAGGGTGATACAACGGCAGAGTCCGGGTACGCGGATGTGGTGTCGTTGAATTCGATATTCGGTACCGTGTATGCAGGAAACACCATTGCGACGATCGGGAGACGAGTGATCGCGGGCGATCTTGTGAGTGCCATAGGCAGTATCTTTTCCGGATCCAGTCGAATAACTTCCGGCGCCGTAAGGGCCGGACAACTTGATGACGACATTCGCACCACAGGACTTTTCACGCGATTTGCTGGGCTAGATCAAGCTACTCCGCAATCACCGAACACTGTGAGTTCGATCTACAGCACTGCACCTGAAGAGTACATGGCTGGACTTTCAGAAGCAGATGATTATAGAGGAATCAGTGGTCTTCACGGTGGCATTATCAACGTACGTAGTCGCATTCTGATTATCGCAGATGGAAACGTTGATGCGGACATGAAGTCTGCCATTGGCCCGGTGGATATTCGTGCTCGCCATGTCCGTTCAAACATCGAAGTGACTCATGATTCCGCTGAGAACGGTGATGGCTACGTCAAGATTAATGCTCTCTCAGGATTTGTTGGCGGAATCCGTGCTCCAGGGGACGTTGTTGTTTCGGTATGGGGTGAACAATCAGCGGACGAAACAGGGGAAGTCAATTTCGTACCGGGGATCATCAATGCTTCAAACGTCAATGGATTAAATGTGAAGCTGTTTGCGTCCGGTTCGGTTTCCGCACATCGAATTGACGCAATAATGAACGTGCAGATTGATTCCTGGGACACTGTCACAACACCGGACTCAGGAGGCATCTTCGCCAACGGAAGCGTCCGAATCTTTGGATTTAGTAGTGTAACTTCTGGAATCACAGCCACGTCGAACCTTTGGAAGTATCAAGATGTATCCGTGTTTACGTGGGGAGATTTCAGTGGCGATATCGTGGCTGGTGGGGCCGTCTCAATCAAGACGGGTGGAGATGCCAGCGGTTCTGTGAGATCGAGATATTCAACCGGGATTTCAAGTTATGGTAAAGTCTCAGCGGATGCAACTGCCGGCGATCTTACGTTAGGACATACTGGTGTAGCGCAACGGGGGGCGTTGAATGGCCAAATCCTGATTTTTGCCGGTGGGTTATCAGAAGAAGGAATTACCACACAGGCGCCTACGGCGTACTCCGGATCACTAACGAGTCTGAATTCAGGCATCTTTGTTCTGTCGTACGGATCCGTGAATGGCACTCTGAAGGCCGAAGATAAAGCGGCCGGAGCCGTTTCAGTAGTGGCAAATCCCCACGGGATTGCTACAGACTCCAGCTTTACTGGATCGGTCACGGCTGGCGCTGGTGCTACGGTCCTCGTCGTCGGCAGCATCACGGACTCAACTTTTGTGGTGGGCGGCGACACTGCTGTCGGTGCCGGGAATAGTGTAGAAAACACTACCATTACAAACGCTAACCATACCGCAAAAATCATGGTGGGGGCAGATAATCAGCTCAGCAAAGTCACTGTGGACGGCGGCAATGATCTTCGTTTGCTGGCCATTGAAGGCATTCAGCAGACAACTGTCAAGAATGTTGAGACGATGCTGGTGTCATCACACGGCCTTGCTCGCGTGAAGATTCGCGACTCCGGCTCAGCAACGATCTCTGCATTAGGTGATATTGAAGCCGACATCATCCTGAGTGGTGACTTGTTCCTGGAATCTGCAGCAGGAGGTATTCGAGGTGAATCAAGCGAACAGATCAATCCACACTTGCCACCAGAACAATTGAGAGCAGAAGCCGGAGGTAAAGTGACTCTCTTGGCACGGAACGACGTTGATTACGATGTCGTCGCGACAAAGGGTGTCGTTATTCAGTCCGGAGGAAAAATCACCGGGGAATATTCGGGGACAACCGTTCGAGGCCTTGCTTTGAAGGGAATTGATGGAGCGACATTCTCATCGCAATTGGTTACCTCTGCAATCAGCGGTGCTGCAATATCAGGGACGATGAAGAGTTCAAAGGGATCAGTTACCGTCCGGTCGTCCGGAAACTTTGGATCGGAAGGACAATCTAATGTCAATGCTCAAGTTGAAGCGAAGGGATCTGCTCGCGTCACAGCTTTGAACGGAAACGTCGATGGAACCATTACTTCAACGGCCGGCTCTGTTTCCGTACTCGCGTCGCGAGATGTTTCAGCAGACATTGATGCCGGAGCCTCGGCAACAGTTGACGCCGGAAGAAACGTTGCTGGAAATGTGAGTGCCGATGGTGCTGTCGATGTTTATGCACTCTGGGATATCACCGGAGATGTCAACTCCTGGAATGGGAATGTTGAGGTGAACGCTGGATGGATGATTTCCGGCGGTGTTTACGGCGACAAGGACGTCTTTGTTTCTACGCTTGTCGAGGGGATTACAGGCTACGTCTACTCTGCACTGGGCGGTGCCACAGTCTATAGTGGATCTCAGGTTAGCGGATCCGTGGACGCAGAACGCGATGTCCTTGTCCGTGCCGTTCGCGATGTAACTGGCGACCTGACGTCTCGCAAAGGCAGCGTCGATGTACTTAGCGTCGGCGGAGCAGTGAATGCAAAAACCGACGCGAAGGGTTCAATCGATATTTGGGCGCTTGGCAACAGCTCGAAAGATGCAACGGCCACCAATGGAGATGTCAATATTCGTGTGTTCGGTGATCGCGTCTCCGGGATCGTAACTGCGGGACGAGACATCAATGTCAGTGCTGGAGGCATGATCGCCTCTGAAACGATCACTGCAGCTCACAGCCTCGATTTATGGGCTGGCGGGGACATCACCGTTGCGGCTGCCACAGCGACATATGGCGATGCAATTGTCTCACCGTGGGGAAAACACAGTGGGAAAGTCCAAGCCAATGAGGGTGAAATAACGTTCTTGACGGGAGGAAACTCCACATCGTCGACGCTGCTTGGCAAGTCCGTCCGTGCGACGATCTGGGGCGACGCGACGTCGCTTCATGCTGCCGCCACGACAACGACATCAGTGGTGGTGTTTGGGAATCTCAACGGCGTGGCGACAGGCAAGGACGGTGTCGGCGTGAAGGCGTGGGGAGAAGAAAACACCGTGACGCTGGGAAGTGCCGAAGGAGACGCGTCCGTCTGGTCACTCGGAAATCTCGATGCGACGATTGATGTTGAAAAGCATGGTCGCGTCACTTCCTTCGGAACACTCGAACTGGATGTGACAACCGGTGGCTCAGTCTACGCCTGGTCACTCTCCGATGTTTCAGGATATACAGACGCGGGGCGATATTCGACACTTGTTGGTTGGGGTAACGTTAATATTGAGTCCGAAGGTGACCTTGGCGCATTTGCCTGGAGTTATGGCACGCTTCGTGGGTCGCAGACATCAACCGACGGCTACGCGATCGCGGTCAGTAATCTGGACAACTTGGCAGCCGTTGATGCAAAGACTCTGGCGGTCGCAGTGTCTCTGGACAATGTGAGCGGTGCTGTGACCAGTGATGACATGGCTCTCGTGATCGCGGGCAGCGACGCGACGTCGGCCGTCACCACGACCAGCGGGTCAATGGCGATCATTGCCTTTGGCAATGTCCAGGCTTCGGCGAGTTCCGGAGAACACGCAGTTGTGGTTGCCAACGGAAACATCACCGGCAGCGTCGCTGCAAAGAAGAACATCGTGGCGTTTGCAATCGGAAACCTTGATGCTGGATTGATTGCAGAACAGGACATCGTATTTGCGGGAGCTGGGAATTCCCTGACCGGCACTATCGTCGGATACCGTGATGTCTGGCACGTCTTCTCATATGGCACGATCAATGCCAATGTCGCGGCCTTGGGACTAACCGACGGAGGAATTGTTCACAAGGTACAAGGGGTGACGAGCGTTGCGGGTGTCATTTCTGGCACTTCAGCGTTTGAATATGGTCGCACCGGTGGTGACTGGACCGCAACGGTCAGCGCACCTGAAACTCCGGCACCGGCCATCATCGAATATGATGCGTCAATGGCCGCCGAGTTTCCGCCGATCACGCCGGTCAATCTGAACAAGGCCGCAGTCCGAGGAGTGCTTGCTGGCATCTATGCAGCGCACCTCGTCGAAAAGGGTGTTTGGAATGCACTAAAGTCTGTGAAAACTGCAGCAACGGCAGCACGTCGTCAGGATGAGCTTAACAAGATTTCTACAGGAAGTGATGATCAGGCGGACGTCGCAACCTACCTTGATAATGACCATTATGACGCATGGCTCGAGGAAGCGAATTCATACCACGAGCACCTCGTTTCGTTGCGGGAGCGATCTGCAGGCCTTGAACAAAGCGAGCTGCAACAACTGCTTAAACGACAACGTGACGGTGAGGCACTCCGTCAGCAGGCGCTGAAGTCGGCGAAAGGTATTCATGATGCCGCTGTCGAAGCATCGCAGGAACTGATTGCATCCCTGAAAGCTGAAAAACTTTCGGCCAAGTTCGGCCGCGTAGCTGCACTGGGACACGCTGAAAGAACGTCTCTGGAGTTATCGTTCGCATTGGACACTGCACGGATTAATCGCGCGTTCATTACAGGAGACAAGATTATCTCTCTGGCGGTCGGTGGAAATCGGGTACTTTCCAGGTTGCGTGTGCTCTTTTCACTCGTTCCACGAGCTGAACAGGTTTGGAAGAACGCAAAAGAAGCTGGCCACACTGAAGAAGCGGCGGCACTGGAGGTTCTCGGGATATTGTTCTTTGATGTGACTGGGGCTATGGGATGGTATCATGCCATCGAAGGAGTTGACCCAGTGACACTGGAGTCATTTACGCATGAACAGCGATTCATGGAGGCCATCAACGGTACTCTGCAACTGGCAGGAACTGCGATCGCAGGTGCAAAGGCTCTGGATCAGCTCAAAGGTCCGTGCGGAGGCTTCTTCACCGAACGCTGCTTCGTTGGCGAAACGCTGGTTCTGACAGGTGAAAACGCTCCGTGGTCGTATGCCGAAAACATTGGCCTGCAGCCGACTGAGGATCAGCAATTGTCACTGGCACAGTGGTGCTGGATTTTGGGGCTTGGATCTGCCGTCGTTGCGTTTGGGGCGGCGAAGTTGAGTGATGAACGGAAGAAAAAGAAAGCCGCCGCATTCTTGCCAGACGGTCATGACCGGTTGTTCGCTGATGATCCTGAAACTCGCTTCCTGGATCAGGAAGGTGATTTGACTCCAAACTCCATGGTGGTAGCACAGGCCGCTAAACAGGAGGCACCGATGGCAGTTGCTGATCATGGCGGCTCGCGAGATAATGCTGCGATGACTGGTTCACCCGACATCGTTACAGCGCATACTGAGCCCCGAGCGAGCTTTGTGGTCCGAGGTCTTGGTGTGATTGCAGTCGTTCTGCTCGCTGTCGGCTCACTGCTTTCGCTTCGTGATGCAGGAGGTCCGCCGAGTCCGATGTCAGTGGCGTCTGCGAATGTGGGCTTGGCTGAGTCCAAAGCACCACGATATTCGTCAAAACCCATCCGCGACATTCAACCAATCGCCGACCGGGTGCTGGCAGACGATCCGGAAACGGACGGTCAGGCTCCATCCGACTTCGGCGAATTCGCTGCTGCAGAGTGGAGAATCCTGCGACTCGTTGTACCGAAGCCGGATCGCGAGTGGATGAAGGTCACGCTCGCACGGCCGCACGTGTGGATCGACACTGCAAAGCGAGATCCCGAGGGTCGCCTGTGGCTGGAGTTTAAAGAACTGGGCATCGCCAACTGGGCGAATGTGCTGGCCATTGAACCGTGTCCCGAAGCGGCTGTTGGTCAAGGCCGACTCGTCACGGGCAAATTTGAACACTCGTCTGCGGAAGTGATTGACCTGTTTGTGGAGGGTGTCTCTGAACCGATCGGGACAACCAGCAATCATCCCTTCTGGAGCGAAGACCGCCGCGACTTTGTGCAGGCCGGCAAACTTGGCATCGGAGAACGCCTGAGACTCCGCAACGGCAGCACGCCTGTAGTGACGGCGGCAGTACCAAGATCACAATCGGTGCCAGTCTTTAATCTGGAAGTCGATGGTGAGCATGTTTACTACGTCTCGACGAGTGGCGTGCTGGTGCATAACAGTGATGACTACTTCACCGTTACAGGAGGTTCAGTCGATGAGCCGTTAACGAACGACGATAAGGGGCATTATCGAGATCAAGCCAGAGCACTTTGGGAGGAGCATCATGGCGAGTTAGCGTCA
>CAIXQV010000510.1 GCA_903921605.1 uncultured Planctomycetaceae bacterium
AGCTTTGCACTGGCTACTCCGACGACCTGCCCTGCCCCGTTCACCACAGGGCCGCCACTGTTGCCAGGGTTGATCGCTGCATCAATCTGAATCTGTTTTCCTCGCTCTTTATTCTGGATCACCCCGGCCACGGTTCCCGTCGTGACTTTCACATCGGTGCCCAACACGTCAGACAGCGGATAACCGATCGCTCGCACGGCTTCGGCAAGCTGAACCGTGTCCGAATCCGAAAGATTCAGTGTGGGAAGGCCCGAGCCGTTGATTTTGATCAAGGCAACATCAGATCGAGGATCCACGGCAATGACTGTCGCGGGATAGGTTTGCCCGCCAAGGTGGACTTCGATCCGTTTAGCACCTTCGACAACGTGAGCACATGTTCCGACGAGTCCATCGGCGGCGACAACGAAGCCCGTGCCGGAGCTTTCTTCTTCCGACACCACCTGATTCGAGTTGCCACTGACATTGTAAGTACATGTGCCGGTTGTCTTCTTTAGGTCATCGCCGGAACCTTCTTCCACGGTGAACATGTAGGTGTGAACTGCACCCGGCTTCCAGTGATAGCGCAGCTTGCGAGCATCGCCACTGATGGCTGCGGTGGCAGGAGGTATGTTGCTGGCTCCGGGCAGCGTCGGAGTTCCTGCCTGTCCCGGAGGAGTTATGCCGGGAACGGTCGGCGGAGTCATCCCGGTTGACCCCGGATCGCTGCCGGCAATTCCAGCATTTTCTCCGCCGGATGGCGTCCCTGCGATCTCAGTGCCCGTCGTAGTGCCGGAAGTTGCTCCGGAGCTTTTCAGAAATGACGAGACTGCAAATATGATCACGCCGACGAGTGCTACGCCACCCCCAGCCAGCAAACCAATCATTAGCCCGTTGCCACTCTTTTTTGGTGGAGTGCGTCGCTGCGGCGCGGAGGTTTGGCCGTAGTTGCCATAATCGTCGTAGGCGGGCTCTGAATACGAATCCGTGTTCCACGGATCATCATCGACAGGCCGTTCTTTTCTAGTTGGCTTCTGAGATGGTCGTGAAGTTGCCGGTGCCGGTTTTGACGCAGATGTTGATGCTGATGCCTTCGGTTTGGAAGCCGCCGTTGCAGCCGGCGGTGCCGCAGGTTTCCCTGCCACCGATTTTGAGGGAGCCGGTTTGCTGGCGGCAGGAGTAGGCTTCTTTGCCGGTGCGGCAGGAGCAGAATCCGGTGGATCAACCGCCAGCTGTTCACCGCAGCGAGGGCACTGCAGAGTAATCGTGGTGGACGCTTCACGGACTCGCAGCTTTGTCAGGCAGCCGGGACATTCAACAATCTGGTGAGTCATGTTGTTACTCCTGACAGGTTGTCAGAAATCTACGGCCAATCAATCCTGAATCTGCAGTCGATGGGTGACAACAGATTCAGACTCAGAGACGCCAAAACAAAGAAAAGAGTCGCTATCGTGCGACGAACCAAAAGAAAGCAATTGCGATCAAGGTCGGAGGAATTGCACCCAGCAACAGACCAACAGGGCTAATTCCAGTTCCTTCAAAGGCTTTAGACGACTGCAGAATCCCGGCTCCGGCAGGATTTGGAGCATTTGCAATCACGGTCAGTCCTCCACCTGTAACAGCTCCCGCGACAAGAGCGTACTTGAGCTGATCAGAAATTCCTTCCACAAGTGAACCCAGATAGGTCAGAGCGGCATTGTCGGTGATGGCCGTCAGTGCTGTCGCCCCAAAATACATCTTTAGCCCCGTCATGTTCTCATTGGCGATCAGTGGTCTCAGCCAATGTTCCTGCAACGATCCCATGGTGACCAGTCCGGCGAGGAAAAATCCGACGAGCAGACCTTCCTTGAGTTTCAGAGGATCCTGATACTCCTTAGTCGCTGTGACCAACCCCAAGAACATCATAAAGACCCCGAAAAATACGTCCGGATGATGAGCAAAAGCCACTACCAGAGCCAGAAACATCAGATGCAGGCCAGTCAGCCAGCCGGGCACCTTTTGTTGTTGGGTTGTATCAACTTCTACAGCATTCAGTTGCTTCCAGAAGCACAAGACGACAAGTAGCGTCGAACACAAACAACTTGCTACGGCTCTCCAGCCGAATTGGGAAGCCATATGCCAGGTTCCCCATCCCCATTTTCCGGCCACCATCAGTACCGGAGGTGCTGCGAAGTGTGTCAGAGTACCGCCGATTGAGATGTTGACGAACAACAGACCGATCGTCGCATACGCCAGTTGCTTGCTGATCGCCTGGTCAAAGTAACGTCGTTTCAGCAGCAATGCGAGAAGCGTCATGGCTGCTGGTTCTGTAATGAACGAACCGAACAAGGCCCCAAAGGAGAGTGCTGCGATGTAAAAAGAAACAGTCTCTTTCAGTGGCAGCAGTCGAGCGATGAACAGGATGATCGTTTCTGCCAGATTGACCACCGGCCGCGTTGCAGCCACCACCATCACCACAAGTACAAACTTCGGTTCGGTGTAGTTGAGGCTTTCTATGTATTCCACGGCTGCATGGATCGAAAACTTCATGACAACGATGGCGAAGAACAGTACCGCTGCCCAGACTCCGAAGACGATTTCCGTTTCCGCGAGGAAATGGAACAAGTTCTCCATAATGGAGCCTTCAGGATACTTGTGAGCCAGTTTCGCAAACTGCTTCACCACGAACGTATGCAGAATGGCCAACGCGAACAACAAGGTCGCGACATACTCGACCGGTCCTTTGAGCGGATTCAGTCCAGCCGCATCAGCAGCGGTTGCTGATTCGGCCAGAGTCAGCCACAGAGTTGGAAGAGCATTCAGGGATAGATCCGAAAACAACAGATTCATCGGCACTCAATCGTTCAACCAGGTTCGGAAAGACAGAGTACGCAACCCTGGGTATCACGGCCTCTGTTCAGGTGTGCGGAGTTTACGAGACAAATCTGCACATTTCGATCTTCCTCAGGCCAGGACTGGCGTACTCTTCAGGAATTTCTGGGCGTCGCCCGAAAGTCTGCCGGGCCCATTTCCATCGCGGCGTGGGCTTCAGTCCACTTTTTTTACCAGGATCGCGACTTCTTCTTGATTGGCAACCAGACCCGAATTTCATATCCGATCCATTGTTTCAACCGCGCGGCAGTGCTGACAGGATTGTCCCAAGTCAATATGTCTACGAAGATGTGACTGTCCTTGGGCGGTCGTCATGAGTTGCCTATTTCGCATCCCAAAGAGACAGCAACAGTAATTCGTGCCTTTATGGGGCAGATTCAACGGCCGGCGAGTTTTACGCGTGGCGAGCTTTTGGCTCGCGGGATGAGGTGGGAAAGCGTCACTGAAATTTGGCAAGTGTTGTTTCTCGAAGGGATTGTCATGTCGAAAACGGGCGACATCGTGAGCCTTCCGATTCAGAAAGACTTTGATCCCACCGGTTGTTGCCTTGATGCCAACCATGCCTGGGAAATGTTCGGTGGACTGACCGTTGAGGAAGCCGGCATCAAGTTCTTGCAGCATCCTCAATTCTATCAGGAAGACTTCATGTTTATGGGAGGTGTCGCATTCGCGTACTACTTCCCTGTCATCGAACGATACATTTATGGAGTGCAGATTGATCCGAAGTTTGACGACGAAGCTGAAGCCGTGAGAGTTCTCGCCCATTGCATCATCGCACAGCTTGAGCCCGACACACTGGAGTTTGTGAAACCGATTCTCGGTAACATCTGTCGTCTTGTCGCACACGTTCGGGGGAACTTAAATAAATACGGAGGCGACGAAGTGGATCAACGAGTGATTGACTCATTCTGGGCGGAACTCGAACAGGTTCTTGGCTTGCTTGATACGGCTGGATAATTATCTCGGCCGGGATTCTGCGTCGGTCTGACGGAGGAAGTACTTCGCAATGCCAGTGCTTTGCCGGCCGGTCTTGTTGTTGAAAGAATCCAACAGAGCTGAGACCTTCGAAAGGACCATGTTCTGCACTCGCGGCGACGTTTAGTCATATTCTGGCAAATCAGGGAATGCTCTTTCGCGGCGTGGATCGTTTTTCAATAGTTCACACGTGACTATACTCCCGAGTCAAACGCGTTGCGAAAACTCTCTATCCGGCCTTCGGAGAGCAAAAATGAGCGATAAACGTTATCAGTCGTTGCCGTGTTTTTCCAAAACAAAATTCCTGACTCTGTCCTGTCTCACTATTTATTCCTGGAGCAATTCTTCATGCCCGTCTTTCTTGGCATCGATATCGGAACCAGCGGTACAAAGACTCTGGCCATCAACGAAAAGGGCAAGATCCTGGCTTCGGCGATGGAAGAATATCCATTGAGCAATCCCAAGCCGGGCTGGTCGGAGCAGGCTCCGGGTGACTGGTGGACGGCCTCAGTGAACTCCGTCAAGAAAGTAATGAAAGCGGCGAAGCTGAAAGCGGCCGATGTCGGCGGCATTGGGCTCAGCGGTCAGATGCATGGCAGTGTGTTTCTGGATAAGTCCGGAAACGTGATCCGCCCTGCTCTGCTGTGGAATGATCAACGCACGGCCGCGGAATGTGTGGAGATTGAAAAGCTGGCTGGTGGACGCGAAAAACTGATTCACATGGTGGCGAATCCCGCGTTGACGGGCTTCACCGCTCCCAAGATTCTGTGGCTGCGGAATAAGGAAAAGAAGAACTTCGACAAAACAGTTCAGGTCCTTCTGCCCAAGGACTATGTGCGTTTTCGGATGACTGGCGATTTCGCGACTGAAGTCAGTGATGCTTCAGGAACTTTGCTGCTGGACGTGGTAAACCGCAACTGGTCGAAGGAGCTTCTGCAGAAGCTGGATCTGGATGCGAAGCTGTTTCCAAAAGTTTATGAATCGGAAGATGTCACCGGTGTTTTGTCCGATTCAGCCGCTAAAGAAATGGGTCTGCGGCCCGGAACTCCTGTTGTTGGTGGCGGAGGTGACCAGGCTGCTAGTGCGATTGGTAACGGGATTGTGGGCAGTGGCGTGATTTCTGCCACCATGGGAACCAGCGGTGTGGTGTTCGCTCACAGCGAAGAAGTCCAGGTGGATCCACTGGGGCGCGTTCACACGTTCTGCCATGCCGTTCGAGGGAAGTGGCACGTGATGGGGTGCGTGCTGTCCGCTGGTGGAAGCCTGCAGTGGTTTCGCAATCAATTGTGTCAGGAAGAAATTGCAGCCGCGAAAAAGCGCAAAGTTGATCCCTATGAACTCATCACCGAACAGGCGGCCAGTGCGCCGGCGGGCAGTGAAGGTCTGTTCTTTCTGCCGTATCTAACGGGCGAACGAACTCCTCATGCTGATCCGAACGCTCGCGCCTGCTGGGTTGGTTTGAGTCTTCGTCATGGCAAAGCTCATATGGCTCGGTCGGTCATGGAAGGAGCCACGTTTGCGATGCGTGATACTCTTGAGATTATTAAATCCATGAAGATTCCCGTGAAGGAAATTCGCTTGTCCGGCGGTGGTGCTCGAAGCCAGTTCTGGCGCCAGATGCAGGCGGACATCTACGGTCAGCCTGTCGTGACGATCAATGCGTCAGAAGGTCCGGCTTATGGAGTTGCCTTGTTGGCGGCTGCCGGAACCAGAGCTTATAAAAACGTGGTTGAAGCTTGTGAAGCAACAATTTCAGTTGTCACGAAGACT
>CAIXQV010000511.1 GCA_903921605.1 uncultured Planctomycetaceae bacterium
AACATGGTTTGTACTGGACGGACTTAGAGAACTGACCAGTTGGATTGCCGATCGAAAGACGAGCAGAGAACACCGCGGATCAGTTATTGTTTCCGCCGCATGGTTCATCTGCGCCGCAGTTATCCTGTGGCTGGGAGACCAGTGGCTCACCTGGATCATCGCATCGTCCGTTGCGCTGCGGATTTTCAATACAGCGCGGACAATGTCTGGGGCGGCTTTGCTGAGTCCTGAGCTTCTGACAGACGAAGAGATCACAAGTGGGTTGCTCGCCGACCCCGGGATTCGTGAGCTCGCCGTGACTGTGGTCAAAGAAGAAACTTCGCGAGCCGCCGCGGATCGCAGTTGGATTCTGGCCTTCCTGATGACCTTGCTGGCCATTCATCTGGGGCGAATGGGACTCGACCGCACCTCGCTGGGGCTCGTTTCACCCGGCTTTGCGGTGTTAGGCGATGCCTTTGTCGCCTTGCTGCTGGCATTCACCATTTTGATTCCATCTTTGTTGGCGACCGGCAAAGTGCTGCAACTGCTGGAAAGCCGCATCTGGCAATGGAGTCTTCAGCAGGGACATGCGATGTTCGTAGTTCCTCGACTGGTGTTGCGGTGGCTGTTGATGATGCGTCTGCGGCAGGCGGTTCGGCTGCGTCTGGCTCGCTGCTCCTATGCGTCTGCACTCAGTCGAGGCTTGCAGATGGGATTGCCGTTGTCTGCGATTCTGGCGGCGACAACTCCGGTCTGGGGAATGAGCTGGTACTTCGATACAGAAAACTGGGCAGCCGGGATCTGGAATTCATGGGCCGAGCAACGCACTGACGACTGGCGAACCGCCATGGCCGAAGCGTTGCCAAAATCACCCGCTGCCGATGGTCAGTTACCGCTGGAGGTTCAGCCCGAGGGAATTATCGAGTCCGAAGATTTCTCATTCATTATCATTGGTGACCCCGGCGAAGGCGATGCTTCACAACATTCTTTGCGAAGTCAGTTGTTGGATGTTTCCCGCCAGCCCGACGTGAAGTTTGTGGTAATCTCATCGGATGTCGTTTATCCCTCCGGAGCGATGAAGGACTATGAGTCTCGTTTCTGGCTGCCGTTTATGGGAGTCACAAAACCGGTGTATGCGATTCCCGGAAATCACGACTGGTACGATGCCCTCGAAGGCTTTGCAGCCACGTTCTTTGAGCCCGACGCAGCCCGAACCGCCATGAAGGCGCGTGTGGAACTGGACAATCATCTTACTTCCACGACGGATTCGCACATCGAACAACTGATTGCCGAGGCCACTCGATTACAGGGACTTTATCGAGTCCCCGTGCAGCGGCAGAGGCTTCCCTACTTCCAGTTTCAAACCGATACGTTTGCACTCTTCGCGGTGGATACGGGCGTGGCTCGACAGATCGATCCCGCACAGCAATCATGGCTGGAGGAGGGACTAAAAGCGGCTGATGGAAAAACGAAAATGGTCCTGCTGGGGCACCCTTTTTATGCTGGCGGTCACGATCAAACGGACGGCATTGAGAACTTTGAGGCGTTAAAGGAACTGCTGACAAAGTACGAAGTCGACATCATCATGGGTGGTGACACTCATGATCTGGAATACTACCTTGAGCAGCAGAGGAACAGTTCCGGAGGGGAACGTCTCGTACGCCATTTTGTCAACGGCGGTGGCGGAGCGTACTTGAGTTTCGGTACCTCTTTGGACTGGCCGAAATCACCGATCACCGAGGAATGGGCGATCTACCCGAGCCGTCAGCAGGTCGTCTCAAAAATCGATGCGACAGCTCCGTTCTGGAAGCGCCCTGCGTGGTTTTGGACTCGCCAATTCGGAGGCTGGCCGTTTTCTGCCGAGTGGTTATCAGCGGCCTTTGATTCCAATCAGGCTCCATTTTTCCAGAGCTTTCTGGAGATCAAAGTGGAGCCAACTCAACAACGCCTGAGACTCATTCCATGGGGCGTCAACGGTCGACTGAAGTACTCCGATCTGCAACGCTCATCGTCGATGACTCAGCCGAACGATGCTGAGATTGAGTGGATCGTCCCACTTAAGAAATGAACAAGCGCCGTTGAAGAAATCAATGGGCGGGGTAAAGCACGATCGCAGCGGTCGTGGTGTTCCAG
>CAIXQV010000512.1 GCA_903921605.1 uncultured Planctomycetaceae bacterium
CCATTGTCACGATCCACGACTCGCAGAACCACCGTACGTTGCTCACAACCATGATCAGTCAGTGTGGCAAGTACCGGTAAACGCCAACCGGGAGCATTCCCGGCTGCGGACGATTCCAGAAGGTCCCAAATGGACGTGTGAATCTCACTCAAAGCCGTGCCAGCAGACAGATCCGCGGGAAGTGAAAAGTTGGCCATCAGATGTGTTCCGAGTTATAAAAGGCCGAACAGCCGGTAGCGTTGACTGCGGTCGCAATTTGAGATCTCAGATTTCAAAAGAATGCTGACGGAGCCAGCCCTAAGATCGGAACTGCAACATAACATTCTCGACGTCAGTCCAGATCGGTGTTGCCTCATCCGTAATGATCTCAACGCGACTATCGCGACGGTAGGCCGATTCTCTGACAGTGATCGTCGATCCACTGCGATTGATCATCCACCAGTCATCATCACAGTGAAAAATACCTTTGACGCGCTGAACTGGATTGAGCGCGGCGAGATAGTCGAAAAGTTGCTCTCGATCAAAACATTCACTGGGTGAAAAAATCCATCCGCATGCACGCTGGCCTCCGCCTTCATTCTCCAGACGCATTGGACGTCCGGGCTCAATCGGAGATTTGAGAACGACCAGGTCTTCCGAAGTCGGCGGCTGGAGCGACACCAGAGCTGCGGTGTGCGCTTCGTCGTGATCATGACCGACGGAATGAGCATGCGGAAACAAGGGAGGTCGAACAACTGTTCCGGCCAGATCCAGCCATTCCGGATTCAAATGTCCGTGCTGCGTTTCCGCGATCAATAACTTCGGCGGATCAAATCTTTCGATCCATGTTTTGCACCGATCGATCTGTGATCGCTCTCGCTTGTCCGTCCAGTTGATGGCCACAACATCAGACATCTGAATCTGATCGTGGAATCCTTCGCTGTTGGTCACACGAGGATTTTCGTAATCTTTCGGATCGACGAGGCAGATGGTTGCTCGCAGATCCAGAGCCTGTCGAAATCGTTCGCCCCGTAAAGCATCGATAACTCGGGCGGGATGACCGGCTCCGCTGGGTTCGATCAATAGTCGATCCGGTTTGGTCCTACGAATAAACTGCATCAGGACCGTGTCCATCATCGCCGATGTTGTGCAGCAAAAACATCCGCCAGCCAGTTCCTGAATCTGGACGTCCTGAGATTTACTCTCCATCAGAACATCATCAATCGACACCATTCCGTATTCATTGACGAAGACAGACCATCGCTCTCCGGCAGGGCGGCATTTCAGCAGCTCCAGAATAGCCGTAGTCTTCCCGGTCCCCAGGAAGCCGGTAATGATATTGGTGGGGATCGGTTGACCGGTGTGCCACACGATGTTTTGCTTCCAGCTGCGCGGGTTCTACCGAAATGTGGCAATTCGTTCAGGGAGGCGAATGCCCTGATAGCATAACGAGGACCATCCGGAAGCGCCGCGATGTTGTACGGTTGGGCGACATTTGAGCAGGATTTTGAGTGTTGGGCCGACTTTGGGGCAAAATGATCTGGTTGTATCGTCGATTTTCTCAGAAGCTGGCGGAATCCGGTGTCGGGATTGTCCCCCGTCAGGGTTGGAGTGCTGCAGAAGCCCTCAAAACAGCCTATTCTTCGGCTGGTTTTCGTTTGGACCTTCGTCTTCGTTTGTTTGGAAGCATCCAGCACCAAAAAGCGAACACCTGGCCTGATAGCTTCTGAGCCTGTTCTGGACTGCGCCTCTCGGTCGCAGGGAGCTGGCGTGTGGATCTGAGTCGTTTACTTCAGATGTTGCAGGAGGAACGGGAAGGCCAATCTGGTCTTCGTCCGATTTCACTGCTTCGCGCGCTGAAGCAGATGATCAGCCAAGGGTCACGGACGCGTCGAAATAGCGGTGTGCAGGCTCTGGATCGCCCAGAGTCCCTCGAAGTTCGTCAGGTCCTGAGCGCCGTATCGCCCGTTGATAACCTCGCCCCACTCATTGCTGTCGAAGAATCCTTCATCGACGACGACTCCGTGAACCAAGGGCTGGTTGCCGTCGATCAAGCAGACACTCTACTCCCGACAAATGCTGTTCCTTCTAATCTTCTGCCCGACGGTCATGTCGTTCAGATGGTTCGTGAGCAGCTTTCGAAGAGCCTGTCTCAGTCGAACCTGAACCCGGAAATGTCGATTCCAGAGTGGATCGTGCAGATTCCAGACAAGTCGAGCACCAATCGTGGACAACCTGGTGACGAAGTCCTGAGTGGCAATGCACTCATCAACGGTATTGAAGTCTCCTCCCCGGAGATGATAAGTACCGGCATGTCGGATCCGTTCTTTTCGACACCCAGTGATCAGCTCAATCTCAGCATTGTGCTTGAATACAGCGACGGACCTCAGGAAGTCACTGTTGAGAGCATCTCCAGCACGAGCTTGCAGATCAAAGTCTCCGGGCTGGCTGGCACGATTTATGAAGCTTCCGGGGCTGAATACACGGCTCAGGTTCTTTTTCAGAATGCGATGGAAGTCCTGCAGCGAGTCCAACCAACTCGCCCGGTACAGATTCTGTTTCCGTCCAGCACGCTCGGCGGTCGAGATCGGATCCCAACTTTTCCGGGAACGTCGATCGGTGACAGACTTCACACTGTTCCCGGGACAGGACTGTCAACTGGGGTTTCAGAAACCGGGGCCGATGTTCAAGGGCCACTTTCGAATTCGCGGGGACAGGACTCTGGTGCAAAGGTTTCCTCAGACGAAACGTCAATCGACTCATCGCTGATCGATGAGGTCTTTTCCGTATCCGATTTGGCGTTGGAAACCTCCATCCTTGTTAAGTCCGGCATCTCCAGACTACAGCAAAATCTGGCATGGCCGCAGGCAGATTCATCACCGACAATTCTCCGTCAACACGAAGAGATCTCTGTTCGGTCTGTAGAGCTTCGGCATGATCAGGAATCGGCTCCGTCAACAACCGCTGAATCCAACGCACAATCCGGGTTAGTCCGCCTCGTTCGCCGTGGACTCAGCTGGTTGCGACCGGGACGGCTTCCAGCGGCGAGACTGGTAAGCGACTCAGTGGCTTCGGAGTTCATTGTCGGGGTCGTAGCCGAACTGGCGATTCGCCCGGAAACAAAGCCCATCTCGCAGAATTCTCCGGCTGAGGGAGTTGAGTGGCTATCCTGGCTACTCAGACATTCGTCAAAAACGAACCAGCAGAATGGTATCGGCAACGACAACAGCATTCACCACGGTGAGCTTACCCCTGGTCAGGTGCCTGTATTTTCCGATTCGGTTGGTTCTTCGCGAGACGTGCGAGGGGCCTATAGTCCCCAGGCTCAGATTAGAAAATACCGTGAGCAGCATCGCCATGCCGGCGGGTTGAACGGCGCGATTTGCATTGCGTTGTATGAACATGATTCGTCGAGAGTTCCACGATCGACGAGTATCCCCAGAGAACTGAAATACGTTGCAAATCCACGTGGTCCGCCAGTCTATGGCCGAGACGCCGATGTTCCGTTGTTGGAAGTGGATGCTCCGGCAGATTTGCTGGAGAGATTGAGATACAGCATTGCCCCGAGAGGACCATCGCTGGCGACTGTGGAGACACAGTCACCCGATTTTACGTTCTCTTCGGGGCCGAGTATGAGCCCTGAAAAAGTGTCGACTGATCTGGCCATCTGATTTCAGAGGCCATTCTGTCGCATTCGACCAGGGCAAATCCCGGCTCCCATTTTTCACCATGGAGCCGATGCATGTCTCACCATTTTGACGACGCACGAATGCGGAGTCTTATTCGTTATCACTATCAGCGAAACAGACATCTCACCAACACACATGATGTTGAGGATCTGTTTCAGGACGCGTGGATAGATTTAAATGATTCGCAGCCGGAGTGTGATTGTCCGGAAGTGACTCCGTTAACACAGGAACAGGTTCTTCGACAGGCGGTTGGCCGAGCGGCCGAGCGAGCTTTTGGGAAACTGCGAAAACGAAGCCAGAGAGGTTCTGCTGCAGAAGTGCAGATGGAATACGAACCGGCGGAGTGTGTTCCGGATCACGGGTTAGTTCTGGATCTGAAACAGCAAATTGAATCACTTCCTTCCGATGAACGGTTGGTGATTGAAATGCTCAGGTCAGGTTACGACGGATCAGAAATCGCGACACAACTGAAGCTTTCGCCTCAGGCTGTGACGCGACGGAAACAGAGAGCCCTGGAACGACTGCGACAGATTCTGGGTGAATAACTATGAATAAAATCCCAGACATTCTCATCTCATCCAAAGCACCTGATGATTGTCATCAGGTGCTCAACGCCTTATTTCTGCGCTGGCCAGTGGAGCCGAATGAAGAATTGCCTTCGGCTCTGCTGGATCATCTCTGCCAATGCCGCAGTTGCCTTCGCAAGTGGATTGCCCTTGAAGCTGCTGCGGATCTGGCCGCCTTGCCCGGTGAGCATTCCGGAGAACCCGACAACGACAACAATCTGTCCGAGGTTCGGCGCGCGGAGACCGCCTGAAGAAAAATCTCAGCGGTTGAAATCCCGAAAGTCGCCCACCATCACTCAGACTGAAGCATGCTGACGGCTACGTTCAGCAGTTGCTGTCCTCTGCAGTCTTCGTTACACCGGACAATGCGACTCGTCTGATCGATCAGTTCTGATTGACGCCAGCAGTTCCGTTTTCAATGATCCCAGGGACCAAATTTGCACTGTTCGCCGTTCCGCTTTTGCGAGCGGACTGAGTCTCTTTGGCGATACGAAAACCGCTTGAAGTTCCGCTGAGTCGGAATCCCGATCCGTCTGAATCGCTGACAGTGCGTTCCAGATGCTGTGGGCGACAATAAGGGCATTCGACCGTGTAAACGATTCGGCCACAATGGGAACATTCATGTGGACCAGGACCACGGCGGGATTCTCGCGTCGCCTGGAGGAAGGCAATACGCATCAGGCCCAAAGCAACAAGCGTACTCAGAATCCACGACCACGGAGCACTCATGAAGTAGACAAGAGCACAAGTGATCGCAAAAGAACTGGCCCCGCACAGCAGGTAAGGCCAGAGCAGCCGGTATCTTCGATGCCGCGCGTCATCGCCCAGTTCTTCTAACCACAAGCGATTCAGGCACTCGATTCTCAAGTAGCGTACAACCAGACTTTCCGAGCTGTTCACGGCTTTCAGGAGTCGTTCGATATCGTCAAGGACGCGATAGACGTCTGACTCTTCAAGATAGTCCTGGTGCGCCCAACGATTGCGAAAATCGCGCAGCTCGCTGATCAGGCTGCGTTCAACAAATGATAGCTCGTTGCGAAACAAATCATTCCATCGATCCCACATGAAAACCATCAGGGACTGAGCATCCCAGTTCAGAATCTCAGCAGCCAAATCTCCGTCACGATAGACGCAATTCACCCGTGACACTACGTAGGGACGCAGGCCAACAGCGAGCGAAAAAAGTCCTTCAGAAACTGGGTCTTTCATGGGCACCTCCCTGGGGATGGGTCTGTTCAACCAGAGCATCTTCCGGATCAAGAAGAGCTGAATCCTGATTTTTTTTCCCTCCGCCGCTGCGATGCGGGGAGTCCCCCGAAAAATGGCCGGTCATCCCGGTTGTATCGAAGACAGCAACCATTCCAGTCAGAGAATCTCAGCGGTTTCGCCATAGATGGGAATCATCCACCTCGAGCACCCGAATCGCCTCTGCGATGTCATCACGAAATCGCTTCGCATCGACGGGATATCCCTGAGTCGGTTTCAGGCCCGGGACATGCGTCGCCCAGAATTCATTGAATTGATGCATCAAGACTTCTCGAAGGTACTTCGAGACCATCGACGACAGGGCCACCGGCAGCAGTTCTTCGGCCCGAGTCCTGAAGCAAAACTCAATCCGCCCCATCCGATAACGCGATCGTTCACGCCCCTCTTCCATCCGGAAAACAAACTGATCATCGAAGTGAGAGGCAATTAATTCATCGTATCGGTTCCGACCACCATGCTTATCACAAACCACGAAAACTGACGCGTCATCGTCAGTAAATTGATCGACAAGCTCACGCACAAGTTCCATGGTCGCATTTGAAAGAACCACGCCTTTGGAATCCGATTCGGCAACCCGCTGATTGAACTCTTTGGGAAACATGATTCGACTGCGAATTCCCAGCAGACGAATCTGCTTCTGAAGCATCACGTCAGCCAGTGTCTGCTGCCATTCAAGAATATGATCTTCACTGGCATCACAGGGCAGAGACTTTCCCGGAGTCGAATTCCACGCTTCTTCCTGATAGAGAGTCGTGAAATTGGCTCCGGAGATCCCCTGACATAACTCGTCAATTGTCGACACAGGACAATCCAGAGTGCGAAGAAATGCGAGGACCGCAACCTCCAGATCTTCAAGCCCATCACCGGAAGAATAGACTTGTTTCGAATCGGCAACGAACAGCCTCTGATCACCTCGAGTCGGCGCGTTCGTCACAACTTTGCTGAACTCTTCCCAGAGTGAGGCTGGTTCGACACCTTCAGGAATCTCCCAGGCAGTCGCTGTCACGGTGAGTGGTCCGAGATTCGGACCGTAGCCAGCTTCATCCGTTCCAATCAGCAGACGACGAGACATTCCGGCGAGGTTTCCAAAGGGAATCGTCGATGCGACTCAGGACAATGACTCAAGAAATGCGCTGACCTGCATTGATGCCTCTGCCTGCACCTGCCAGTGCAATAAATGTCCGGCTGTGGGGAAATCGATGCAGATGCCATCCTTGACCTGCTTCAGGAGACCCGCCGCATCAGTATCCGACAACATTCCGCCTTTCGCAACATCGCCACGAAGAATCAGCAGGGGACACTGAATATCCCGCAGGCAAGCTTCAATATCGTATCGTTCAGGCCAATGTCCTTCGAGGATGGCTTCCATCACCGCAGGATCCAGATCGTGCAGGCAGCGAGCCGTAAACCTCAAGGAGACACCATCACGGACGTCGGAGATTTTCAAAATTCGACCGTCAGAAAATGTCTTCAGCGGTTCATTACCGAACTCAGCCGAAATATCAGCCACAGACAAATCTTTGCGGCCGGCCCAACGATGCATCGCCTGAAATGTGGGAAAATAATTCGTCGTCTGCAACTGGTGCCAGTATCCCGGAGAAGGAGGATCTTCCAGAATGACGGCTGAAACTAACTTCGGTCGACTCGCAGCCAGAGCGATGCTGACTAACGCTCCCAGAGAGTGCCCATAGACCACAAATGGTTTGCCGATGGCTTCAGCCGCGGCAATCGCATCTTCAACGTAGTCGACGACTCGATAGCGATTGCCTGCTCGCCCCGACTGTCCGTGCCCACGAAAATCGATGGCGCGGATACTAAAGCGATTCGGGAACAGCGTCGCATAGGATGAAAAGGTCCGGCCAGCACGGCCGACACCGTGAAGCATCAGCAGTGTTTCACTGCCACCGGGCCTAAGATCGAACATGTGAACTCTGACGCCGTCCACTGTCTCCACATGCTCTGAATTCCCGCTCACAGATGTCTCCTTACTTCTCCGTCACATCAATCTCATGAACTTCAATCATGCGATTCAGCTTCGTGATGGAAAGAACTTCGCGCACATCACGACTGGGGTTAAAGACCTGAACCTTCAGCGGCAGACCCGGGATGCGGGTCAACGAGACCAGCAGTCCCAGCATGCCGCTGGGAACCAATCGAACCCCCGTCACATCAAAGGCGACAATCGTTGAGTGATGGGCCTTCACGAGGTCTGAAATCGCCGCTCGATAATGAGCCGCATTAAACTCTGAGGGAACGTCACTGCCACCAAAACCAAGGACCGTGACTTCTCCGGCACTATAGACTTTCAGCAGGCCATCTTCTGTCAGGGCAAACTGCTGAGCCAGATCTTCGGCTGCTGTGAGGTCGGCATCACTGTTTTCCATCGCTTTTACTCTCTGAATGGCTCGAGAATTGTAGTCCCACGCTTGTCACCCGAAGTAACTGGTGTCCACAGTCTATACAGAACGGAACGTTTGCTCCAGAATCAGGCCTGAAAACCTGAAACCGCACGAACGACTGGTCCGTCAGTCACAAAACAGCAGGCATCGAACACAGCTTACGAATACAAATGACTCAATCAACGCCGTCCGAGGATCCCGGGACGACGAGGAACAATCCCGATGATTGCCAATCGTTATCGACATATTGAAGTTTCCGGCAGCCACTTCGAGATTGGTCAGCAGATCGGGGAATCCCTGAAGGAAGAGCTGAGAGGTTTTGTGGAAACCTCATTGGATCGCATCGCTCAGACTCTGAAGCTGCGCCGCGAAACCGTCTTATCTGTCATTCACCAAAGTACTCAATTTGTAAGGAACTGGGCTCCTGACCTGCTCGATGAGCTTTCAGGAGCTTCTCAAAGTTCAGGCCTATCTTTTGATGATCTGATGTTTCTCCAGATCAGAAATCAGCTCACAGCGGACATGGACAGCGGCTGCACGTCATTCTCTCTTAGAAAAGAACAGCAGCAGATTTCGCTGATCGGCCAAAACTGGGACAACGATCCCGCGCTCGATCCGTTTACAGTCGTGCTGACCAGAAGACCCAGCAACAAACCGGCCTTTATGACTGTAACACAGGCCGGACTGATCGCGTACATCGGAATGAGTGAAGCCGGGATGGCTGCCTGCCTGAATTCTCTGCCAGCCCCGGCGCGCGCTGTGGGCGTTCCGCACTACTTTACGCTGCGGCGAGTTTTTGAAGGGCAATCACTGAAGCATGCCGTCAGCGTTATCTCGGACGCAACAAGAGCAATCCCAGCCAACATAATGCTCAGCACTCCCGATGGCCCCGCGAACCTGGAAGTCACGATTGATGACGTGAAAGTGCTCAGACCAGAGGCAGAGGACGTATTGCTCCACACAAATCATTGTCTGCATCCGGATCTCGCTTCCATGAATAGTCAGTTTCCGGAGCTGATTCAGTCCCGGCCTCGACTGGAACGGATGAGCCAGCTATTGAAGACCGGCGTTTCCTGCGCGAACATGGAAAGTCTGAAGTCCGCGTTACAGGACCATACGGAGTTCCCGCGATCCGTCTGTCGTCACGCAAATGACGATCCGGGCCACGGCTACTGGAAGACTGTATTTTCTGTGATTATGTCCGTTGAATCCGGAGAGATGCATATTGCACGGGGCAATCCGTGTGAAGCACCTTATGAGGTTTACGGGTTGTGAGCCGCCCGCTTGCGGCAGATTCTGCGGGTCTGGAAGTCCGGAAGAATGGCGATTTGTGAGACGCACAGGCAGCGTTATGGCAGGCATAAAGCGAAAACCCGGCACATCCGGAACAAACCCTACAGTTTCACAAATTGCCTGACCGATACTTCCGCTATGACCGTCCTGATGCGCAGATTCTGTCGGTGCCACCGCGCAGAAGCTGAACATCAGGAATCGGGAGAACATCAGCGAAGGCAGTGATTTACTGCAGCTTCTCCAAGGATGGATCAATGCGGATTCGGCACTCACTCAAGGCGTTCGTGCCCTTCATACTCATGCTGGCAGCCGGGCGCAGCGTC
>CAIXQV010000513.1 GCA_903921605.1 uncultured Planctomycetaceae bacterium
CATGATGCGACTTACTGCGATACAACTGAGCTGACTCAGACCGGTGAGAAAACGGCTTGCTACTCAGCTTCCAGAACGATTCGTACATGAGACTTATCTGCAGATCTAGTTGAGAGGCTGAATGCGGCCAGTGAACCTTACAGAGCGAGGATTGGCCGGTGGTGAGTTATCCGAAGATGGCTGAGCAGGAAATTCAAGACTGCCATTTGACTCTGACTGCACCGCAGACTGATTGCGAACATCACCGATACGTTCATTGAGCAGAGGATGCTCGGAGCCCCGACTTGAAACCTGCATCTGTGGCGCGTCAGATTCCATCTGCGGAATGGTCAGCGGAAACGGATCCGCGGCTGCCATGTCCGATGGCTCCGCTGGCTCTCTGAGAGGAGAGACCTCTATGGCATCGAACTCGTCCAGCATCAGCTCTTCGTCAGCCGCGTCGGCTTGCGCAGCATCACTGTCAGCAGAGTTGACTCCATCAGAAGAGGAGCCGCCATCGAACCAGAACACCGCAACACACACCGCGACGATGACCGCAGCCGTCTGACGCCGATGACTCAGCATATACTCCAGAGCGTTTGGACGTGTCGCTGCCGAAGCAATCACAGTTGTCAGTTCAGGAGTCGAGGCTGATGTATTCTGAGGAGATTCTTCAACGATTCCCTGCTCAGGCAATGCAACATTTGAAGAAGCGACCATATCTGAGGCGGCAACCAACGTTAAGGCTGGCGGTTGTTCGTCCGGTATCGAAGTCTGCGGCGTTGTTATTCTTTGAAGAGCCTGGCCAAGAATGTCAGTCATAGTTCAGCCCTCCGTGCTGATCGCCACAAGAACAGGATGCGTCAAAGGAGTTGATGCCCGACACCGATGTTGCAGATCATTGATCCCTGAGTCCGAATCAAAAAACTCTGCAGTATCGATCTGATCGACGCCTGTTTGGCGCAAACTTTACGCTTCTTCCGATTGTGAGTTCTGCGGTGAGTGAGTGTGGAGCTTGAAACTTCGGCAGACTTCGCCGTTGGCGGGAAATGCAGATTCACGCTGCGGGGCATCATTTGCGGTGATTGAAACGCGTTGACTCCACGTTTTACCTGAAGTTGACGAAGCGAGAACTGATGAACGTTCTTCACCAGGAACGGCCAGAACACTGATTTTGATGCGGCGATATTTGCCGAAATCACGAGCAACCCGGGTTAACCATAGGTCCGGAATCTCGGACTCGTTTCCATGAGGCGAGAAGTCGGTTAGCATTCACGAAATGGATCGCTCAGTGGCCGGCGGAACGAGATCATCGTCCTGCCCCGGTGTTGTGACTTGCAGAATCACTCTCAGCGATGGACAAACATCGCACTGAGAAACAATGATGGGCCTGTTCATCGTTTGGCCCGTACTCACTTCGGCAAAGACAGGAAGGAAACGCCATGACTGGTACTGATGAGAAGAAGACAGAAAAGCCAAAGACTCAATTGGCGACTTTTGGCGGCGGCTGTTTCTGGTGTACGGAAGCTGTGTTTTTGAAATGTCGCGGAGTTCTGAAGGTTGTCAGCGGGTACACGGGTGGCGTGAAGCCAAATCCAACCTACAAAGACATCTGCACCGGGCTGACCGGCCACGCGGAAGTGATTCAGATTGAATTCGATCCATCCAAAGTGACTTTCGAGCAATTGCTGGACGTCTTCTTCCATACTCATGATCCTACAACGAAGAACCGCCAGGGTGCCGACGTAGGAACTCAGTATCGCTCCTCCGTCTTCTTCCACGATGAAGACCAGAAGGAGGCAACAAAAAAGGTCATCGCTGAACTCGACAAGTCAGGAGACTTCGACGACCCGATTGTCACGACGATCGAAGAGATGAAGAAGTTCTATCCCGCTGAGGATTATCATCAGGACTACTTTGCTCAGAACCCTGACAATCCTTACTGCGCAGCTGTAGTGGGGCCCAAGGTGGCCAAGTTCCAGAAGCGATACAAGGAAATGGTCAAAAAGGACGGGGAAGAATAATCAGTCCCATGGAAAACGAATGTGATCGAAACGTCGATCAGTTCCGGGCCGCAC
>CAIXQV010000514.1 GCA_903921605.1 uncultured Planctomycetaceae bacterium
GGGAGCCATGAAGTTTCAGATGAAAGGCCACGGCGAAGCGATTTGCACCGTCGTATTTCAGAACGCTAATCAATCGCTGTTGTCGGCTGGACTTGATCGCACGCTGCGAACCTGGAATCTTTCGACCGGGAAGATGCAGTCAACCATGTCGGGACACTCGGCCTACCTGACCTGCATGGCTGCTCTGCCGGATGGAGCGACGGCCGTTTCCGGCTCATATGATAAGGATGTGATTCTGTGGGACCTGGCGGCATCTGCTCCGCTGGCCACTTTGCAAGGTCACACGGACATCGTGAACACCGTGGCCTGCTCACCGGACGGACGATTCATTGCCTCGGGTAGCCACGATTTTCTGGTACGGCTGTGGGATGTGGCCACGCGGACTCAGACTCAGCAGTTGGGGCCTCATCCCAAACCAGTGCAAAGTGTGGCGTATGCTCCGGACGGAACAACTCTGGCAGCCGCTGATGAATCGCCGATTATTCGCGTGTGGGATATCGCGAGCGGCAAAACGGTCCGGACGTTTGATGAACATAAAGCGGCCGTCAAGTGCGTTGCCTATTCGCCGGATGGTCGCTGGCTGGCGTCCGGGAGCAACGATACATCGATCATCGTTCGAGAACTCTCCACAGGAAACGTGGTCCACATATTAAAGGGACACCGGAACACAATTTACGGCCTGGCGTGGTCCGCTGATGCAACTCAACTCGCGTCCGCTTCTTTTGATCGAACAGCTTGCGTCTGGAATTTGCAGAACTCCTGAAGTGTGGTCCCGTCGTTGCCAGCGGACCAGACGTTTCTGTTATTCACGAACTTTCCTGCCCGCCTTGCTCATTGTGGAGAGCAAGAGTAGCAATCCTTGCGGGTTGTTGATTGTTTCTGGACGCGGCCACGATTGAAGCGATGGCCTGCTTGCCACCGCGGCACTAACGATCGAACCTGCGGCGTGCAATGGCTTCAAGTTCTGAGCGGTCAGCCGCCTGATCGTTATTGTGATCGTACTGGCCAAACCGAGTCCGCAGGGCAACCGGGGCTTCGGAACGCATGAGTACTCCATCATGATTTGTGTCGAGCCGATCGAAGAAGTCGTTCACGAACTTTTGTACCTGCTCTTCAATGCGAGCCCGGCGATCGGCTTCCGACAGCACATCTTCGACGGGTGTCGAATCGTTGCGTGCTTGTCGACGATTCATGCGAGTCTGCAGATTGTCGCCGGATTTCTCTTCCGACTTCTTCAGCGGGTCCGAAACCTCCAGGAACACAACAGCCATTTCTTCCCACGTCTGATCACCCCAGTTGACCCATTGCGTCGGGTCCGGGTTGAATGGATTCTTTTCAGAATTATCGAAGGTCGCCGTGAAGTTCAGGTTGGTAATTTCGGACAGCGGCACAGGCTCCGAAAGGACATACGAATGTTGCCAGTTGAAGTCGTATTGAGGAACATTCAGAAGAGTCGTTGAGCCATCCGGCTTCTCGGCCGACATCTCAAACGACTTGCCGCGAACATGCATATGCGGAGCGATGGCCAGCAGTTTGCCGTCTTTAGGCATCCAGCGGACTCGGCCTTTGACTTCATGATTTTCAGCCTGTGGCGGGATCTCGAATTCCTGATCAATCCCGATCAGCGTGATGACTTCTTCTGTGACTTCTGCTGGGTCGGCGTAAATCACGCCCACTTTTGACAGATCTTCCTGCTCAGTCCCGTTGGTTGTGTAATGCATCTGAAAGACCAGACGCGATCCCGCGGGAACTCGCCGCGCATGGCCCGGCGGCATCGGGATCATTCGCTGTCCGGGAACATAAGCCGTCAGCCAGCCCACGCCTCGAAACGGCTGATCGTCGGGCGGTCTGATAAACACGATCGCGTGATGGACAACCGAACGATTGCCGGGAATCACTTGCGCCGCCTTGACCCATTTCTCTTCAGTAAAGCCGGGATCGATCACAAAATATTGGTATTCAACAGTGCCCTCGGCAGGGATTCTGTAAGGTTCGGCGCGCATCGCAATTTCGAGATCAGGCTTTTGACCATCGGCCCAGAGACTTGCGAAGTTTGCAGGTTCCGGCATTTTTGATTCATCGCCTTTTGGCATCCCAGCCGCGATCCACTGCCGAATGATCTCCTTGTCGGCCGCTGGCATATCCCGAGCATTCGCAAACGTGCCGTGTTCAGAAGACGCATGCCACGGAGGCATCCGACCATTGTCGATGACCTCCAGAGACGTGTCCGCCCAGCCGACAGCTTCTTCGTACGAGTCCAAAGCAAACGGGCCAATCTCCCCCGCGCGATGACATTCGACGCAATGCTTCTGAAGCACTCGAGCAACCTGATCGCAATACGTCACCTGTACAGTGGCTTCGGGTGATGGTGTCACTGGACGCCGAATTTTTCCAATCATGCAGCCGACTGGAGGTGTCTTTGCCACGGCCACAGGTTGTCCGGCCAGAGTTTGCTCGATCGCGTTTCGCAGATCATTGTGAGTTGCTGCAGGACGATTAATTCCGGGTTCATACTGATCGTCGATGCGACCGTGGTAAACGATTTGCAATTCTGAGTTGAGCACAAAGACTTCGGGAGTTCGCGTGGCACCAAATTGATCGGCCACCACATTGCCTTCATCTCGAACATATGGAAACGGCAAGGGGTGTTGATTGAGATAACTGCGAATATCGTCCAGTGTGTCCTGGCGATTGCTGTTTACCGCGACAAATCGAACACCTTGCGCGCTGAATTTGTTCGCGAACGCAATCAGTCGAGGACTATAGATTTTTACCATTGGGCATTCCGCGCCCAGAAAACAGACTACGGTCGCTTTTACATCCGGAGCTTTGTCGATCGAGACCAGTTGGCCATCCAACGTCGGCAGTTGGAAGCTCAGATCTGGGGTGGCGCCGTCCTTGCGGACGGATTCGTCAACTGTTTTTTGTTCATCAGCGCGAACCGCTGATCCGGCAATGGTCAGATGGCAGAGAATCAAAATGCTTAAAAACAATCGACGCATGCAAACCTCATCCAGATGTTCAGGAAGCGGCGAAATTCATCCGAGAAGTCGCCGCCGGCCGCCTGTATTGTAGACACTCCAATCGAAGAACAACCAGCGACTTTGCGAGCGTGCGGCTCAAGAGGTTTGGCAGCCGATTTCGATAGCTCCTGCCCGCCTGCTGGGCCGGACTTCGCGTCTTGCCGTGATCCGTGTGCACGTCAACCAACAGGCGTCGCCGAGAATGGCCCGAAGAGTGGTTTTTCGCGGAATTGGGTGGCAGTTTTGTGGTTTAACTCAGATTTTGAGAGGTGGAGAATTGCACTTAGAGAGGTTGTTTGTGCGTGGATGGTTTGAAGGTTTATTATCGGTTTTGTAGTGGTTGGACAATGCCGAGGAGGTCACAAGTGGAGACCTCA
>CAIXQV010000515.1 GCA_903921605.1 uncultured Planctomycetaceae bacterium
GAAGACGTGGAAAACCTGCTGCTCAAGTTGTTGCATGCGGCTGACTTCGACATCGAAGCCGCTCAGCGAGGCATCATCTTCATCGACGAAATTGACAAGATTGGCAAGACCAGTCAGAACGTCAGTATTACTCGTGACGTCTCTGGAGAAGGTGTGCAGCAGGCTTTGTTGAAGATGCTCGAAGGCACCGTGGCCAACGTTCCTCCGCAAGGCGGACGCAAGCATCCGGAGCAGCAGTATATCCAGATCGACACAACCAACATTCTGTTTATCTGCGGTGGAACATTCGTTGGGCTCGAAGACATCGTGGCTCGCCGTATGGGCAAGAAGGTTATCGGCTTCGGCAACAACAGCGAAACTAGCGAAGAGCGAGCCCGTGAAGAACTGCTGAGCAATGCTACGGTAGAAGACGTGATGGAATTCGGACTGATCCCGGAACTGCTCGGAAGACTTCCTGTCATCGGGACATTGGCTCCTCTGCACGAAGAAGCTCTGGTTCAGGTTCTGACCGAGCCTCGCAATGCTCTGGTTCGTCAGTACAAGAAGATGTTCGAGATGGAAGAATGCAGTCTCGAATTCACCGAAGGCGCCTTGCGAGAAATCGCGAAGCTGGCTCGGTCAAGACAAACGGGTGCTCGCGGTCTTCGCAGCATTCTGGAACAGGTGATGTTTGAACTGATGTTCGAACTGCCTGAACTGGAACGCGGTCAGAAGTTTGTGATCACCGAAGAAATTGTGAAAGGCGATCGAAAAGTTATCCACCGAGGAGACTCAGCCGCAGCGTAATGACGCAGGCGGGGTGAAAAACAATCTGATTCAATCTCGAGCCGGGCATGTCCCGGCTCGTTTTATTTCAGCCTCATATTCACCGGTCCCAAATTGACTTGAGCCTGGGGCGCTCGGCGATTTGTTAATATAGGCACGGTCTCAAATCAACCTCACAATGTTTCCGTGGCCTAAAAGCCCAACCCCAAACCGTTATTGAGGGACTAGGCACAAGACTTTGATGCTTTGCTGACGCGTCGCGTTGGGATAAAAAGGGATCTGTTTCGGCACTGTACCTTTGTCGCGGTCCGGGCTGTAGTACTGGCTTCAGCCGACATTCAATTTTTGATCGCCGTACCGATGCCGACTGAAATTGGCACACGAACTAACGCTGTCTGGGGACTTGATTCTCGGATAGGGCCCGTATCGTTGCCCGTCGAAATCCAGTGGGACAAGAATGGCCAACCTACTCGCGCGACATGCCTCAGAACTCGCCTGGTTTCCCATCGAGCACATCGTGGCGATTCATCAGCTGCTCAAGAACGACGGGTGCGATCTGCCGACTCATAGACTTTGCGCTGCCGTCGGCGTAGACAAAAGAGACATGGTAGGAGTGAAAGCTGCTGAACGTTCCAACTCTCAACTGCTGCTCCAGCATTTGCTGAAGGCGTTCTTCATCGGACATATTGGCATAAGCTCCGACGAGGCCGAATTCCTGAACATTCTGGCGACCTGAACTCCCCAGTTGATTTCCATTTCTCAATGTGCCGCGATCCCCATGGAACCAGACTTGACTATCGCCAGAAAGCTTCAGTTCTCCGGCCAGCAGAGTTGTCGCGGCACCATCAGGAATCGTATCCAGCGATTCCGAGCTATTCAGATACAGCAATCCGTTGCCGTCGGTGTCGATCGGCTTTTCTACGCTGTGATGAACTCCGGCATAGCTGCTTTTCCCGGTAGTTGAAGTAGGATCCGACGGACACAACAACCCCGGAACCCTGGGGACTGAGAGTGGCGACAGAGTCGGCAATGCGGGAGGCCCCTGCTTTGGGTCATACTGAAGCGGATCGCCCATGACTGACATCCCCATGGCACCATCGGCAGACTCTTCAGGGACGGCTTCAGAGAGAACTTCTGCCTCCGGTGATGTCGCTTCAGGAACCGTCGCAAGTGACTGCAGATACTCATTCCATTTCTGAAGATGCTGCAAATAGTCTGCTCGAACCTGTGGTTCGCTGAACGATAATTGCGGAATATTGAAGTCGATTTGCTGATAAACCCCTTCCTGCCCAAGAAACGGCAGTAGTTGTGGAATCCAACCGACGCGATAGCCCGGATCAGCCGCGACAGGAGCTTGTTCGTCAATCTTTGACTCAAGACTGCGGATCGGACCAACAGAGTTAATGCAGCCTGGCGGCAGGACTGAGTGCTGATTCTGGTAGTTGCGAAATGCGACACCAATCTGCATCAGATTATTCAGGCACTGTGTCTTTCTGGCCGCCTCCCGAGCCTGCTGCACCGATGGCAACAGCAGTGCAATCAGGATCGCAATGATCGCAATCACCACCAGAAGTTCCAGCAGTGTAAACCCACGCTGTCGATAACTGAGACCTCGTCGAACGAGCATCACTAAAACTCCTGCATTGCCGAAAGATCTTCGCGATTGCCCAGATGAGAGTATGTTTTCAGGTCAATATTCTCGCTCAGAAAACGTACGGAGCCATCCGCAAACACAAACTGGGCACCTCCCGTGTGTTGACTGCTGAAGCCACTTGTTGCCGTATCAGACGGTGCTGGCAGCGGAGCCATAGAACCATTCCGGGTTGTCCTCGAGCCGCCAATATCCCAGCCGGCATTGATCGGAACCTCGGTGTTTCTGAGAGTCGCCATCGTGCCGGACATCCAGCCCAAATCTTTGAAGCCTGCGGCAACAATCTTTTCGCCGGCCAAAATTGTGTTGGAAGCTCCGTCACGAATTTCCTGATACCCCACTCCGCTATTCAAAAATAGCAGGCCGTTATTATTCATGTCGATCGCCACATCATCGCCACTGAAGCAACCTGCATAGCTGGAAACTCCACCGGACTGACGATTGTCAGATGGACATAGAAAGGAAATGATCACCGTTGCTCGTGGAGCAGTATTCAATGGAGCATAAACGCTTTCATTGAAGTTGATCATTCCAAAGAGTCCAGCCTGTTCGATCGCCGGAAGAATCTGCACCAGCCAGCTCATATGGTATCCTTCTTCAATATTGCGAATTGGCCCCGTCAGATTCACCGTTCCGGGCGGCATCATTTCAAATGACATTTCATACGTGTGCATCGCAATACCAATCTGCATCAGATTGTTCTTGCACTGCGTCCGTCGAGCTGCCTCGCGAGCCTGCTGAACGGCCGGCAACAACAACGCGATCAGAATCGCGATGATGGCGATGACGACCAACAGTTCAATTAACGTGAATCCGCGTCGAAAGCGCAACTGGCGGTCGCTTTTTGACTTTGCCGCGAATGAAGGACCGTGCAAAGTGATAGATGATGTTTCCGGACCGTAGTCCTGCGGGGTATCAATAATCATGGTGTCAATTTCCTGGTTCGTGTGACCTGAAAAGGAATTTCGGTATTGGCTGGATAACGTGAAACCACCGTGCAGATTCCATCCTGTACTCGGATCGTTACCTCAGCCGAATTTGTTTGATGAATATGGCCCGCCGGAACTTTCCACGTTGTTCCTGTCCAGGCGAGATCCGCTGCATATGAAGTCGCAGCCAGCGCGAGTCCAGCATCGGCCAGCTTCTCTGTCTGCAAATGAAGCACTTGCTGACGCGAATGCCGGCGATCACTTAACGCACGACTGACCTGCTGGGCAATCAGCCCAGCCAAAATCATGAGCACGACCAAGGCGACAATCGTAACGGCTCCACGCCGACGTGGTGTCGCTGAATGCTGCGTTTGCTCGTGGAAACTTTGTTGGGGGGAGATTCGCTTCATGGTACGGCTCCCTTGAGAACAATCTCCACGAAACTCGGCGCTGCGATCGCTGGACTGACTGGCGGATGAGTAACTTCCACAGGCTTCTGCAGATTCGAACCGCCATGTCCCGCCGCCGAATACTTCACGAAGGCCGATGGCTCCACAATTCGAATTCGAACAGTTCCGGCTTCGTCCTGTTCGAACACCACCTGACTACCCGCCGGGAAAATAAATCGATCGGTCGCGGTCTTTGTTTCGCCCTGCAGAGCGACTCGATTCAGAATGCCTCGATCCGTGCTCCACGTGACGATCGTCTGATCTGGTCCGGTCGCGGTCAGAATCTCGGCTGACTCAGCTTTCAGACTTCCGGCTTCGGCATCGTTGCGCAATTGCTGTTCAGCCCGCAGCAACGACATCAGGAACAGCGATTCACGTCGATCGGAAGTGTCCGCCTTCAGGATGGTATGCAACACCGTCCCCGCCAACGTCAACAACGCCGACGCCATCGTCATGTAAATGATGGTCATATGAAACAGCGACCCGCGCCGTGGGGTTTGGGGCAGGCTGCGAGTTTGGTTTCGCGAAGAGTTCTCCACAAGGTCTTGACGTTTCATGGCCTTGCCTCCGCCGCTTTTCGCCAGATCACGACAGAAATTTTTTGCTCCGGGATTGACTCCACCAAGGGTCTGCGAATCGTCAATCTCAGCGGTTGAAGCGATTTCGCGTCCTCCGAAACGGGCAGCAGTTCGGCCTCCAGCACCGCTTGTTCATATCGCTCCTGAAACCACGGTGTAAGCTTCGGCAGGGCCGCAGGATCAATGGTTTCCGGCAGGAGTTCTTCGATGTTATTCAGTTCAACCATCGCCAGAGTTTCAAACCGTTGAGCCATCCGTTGTCGGCGCACGGCGGTCATGGCCGGGACGAGCATCGCGATGGCCGCTCCCAGAATGATGGCTCCGACAATCGCTTCGACGACGAGCACCCCGCGCCTGGACCGTTGCCTGAGTAACGATAAGTGAATCTTCTGCATGAGTTATAAATCCGGAGCGTCGTTTTCAGCTCAAATCATTTAACAGCTTGACCAGCGGGGCAAAGAAAGCGACACAGACGAACATCACCGTTAATCCCAGCACGAGTATCATCATCGGGGCAAGGATCGTAGGGACTCGTCGCCAGAATCTCATCCGGCGAGCTTCGATCGCTTCGGCCAGATGTCGCAGGCCCCAGTCCAGATGCCGAGTCTTCAGGGCCGAATGCAAGAACGCGGCTTCGCGAGCTCGCAGCAGCCGTGTGGCCCGCAATGCCTCGATCGTACCTTCGCCATTCATGACTCGATGCCGCAGCCCACTGACACGCTCTGAGGCTCGCCCCGGGGGCATGTCGATCATCGCGGAATCGAGTGCCGCACTTAGCGGCTGCCCGGTCGCCGCTGAAAGACTCAACTGCCGAAGCAAACCGGGCACCCAGTACCTCGGCCAATGCTCCATCAGCCGGTGATACCCGTGAATCAATTTGCTGCGACTTGATGTGTATGTCCACCATAGGCCGATGAAGACACAACTGGTCATCGGCAACAGAAAAATGTACCAGTAAGAAAGAACCACATCCGTTAAGTAGATCAAAGCCATCGTGATTGGCGGAAATCCAACTCCGAAGCCAATAAAGATTTCTTTGAACTTCGGAATGATGAACAGCATCAGGAATGACACAACGGAAAACATCACCGTGCCGATGCTGAATGTCATCAGCAGCAAAGTCTCCATCGTGACCGCACCACCGCTCGCGGTCTGCACCGACTGACTGATCCGCTTCGCTTCATCAACGAGCACATCCGCCAACGTTCCTGTACTCTCGGCGGTCCGAATGGCAGAAATAGTCTGGTCGGGAAGTAAATCTCGCACCATCGTCAGCGACGCCGCAAGAGAATGCCCCTGCTCCATCAGCAGTCGCAATTGTCCAATCTTGCTGCCCCACTCTCCGCTACTTTCTGCCTCATGAGCTCGTAGGCTGTGCAGCAGTGTTTCACCATGCCCGATTCCACCGGCCAGCAACATCAGCAGCGATGTCTGCCGCAAAGGCTCAGACTGGTGAGTCATGAAGAGCCACATTTGAATATGGTTCATGGCAGCCACCACACAATCATAGAAAGATCATTCAGCAACTTGATCAGTGGCATAAACAACGCGATCACCATAAAGCCCACGAGCAGCCCGGCACTGACTACGATCAGCATCTGAAACAAGACAGCGATAAAGGATCCGTTACCAGACGCGGCCTGCTCAAGAGCCGACGCGTAACTTTGAAAAGCCTGAGCCGTCTCCTGGCGAGCGGCCTCGGAGTTTTTGCTTCCCGAAACACGAAACAGCAGCGAAAGAGGCAGCCCGGAAAGCTGTCGAGTATAAGCCAACTCAGGCGTTCCTGATTCAATGACTTCCGCGATTCTCTTGCCGCTTTCTGCGACGGAACTGAAACCGCTGGCTTTCGCGGCAATGACAATCGCATCTGCCGGGCCAACTCGGTTACGGACCAAAACTCCCAGAATGCGAGCCACTCGAGCCTGCATCAACCAGCGAACGGAAAGACCCAGACCGGGAACACTCTCCCACAACTCAGCGGTCTTAGGCAGCACCAACAGAATATGCAGCAGCACAAGTGCGGCAATCATGAACGTTGCCGAGGCGAACAGACCCGGCAGCCCCAAACTGCTGGCGATGTCACTCAAATTGATAAACAGCATCGTGATAACGGGCAGCTCCACGCCGAACCCAAGGAAGATTTCCTTAAACTGCACCACAATCGAAATCAGCATGACATGCATGCCCATCATCAGCAGCGTCAATGCAATCAAAGGACTAAGAAACATCGCCGCAAAATGATGAGATTTCAGCCGCATCCCACTGAGCGTCGGAACCAGCTCCGCAACAGCAGTTGCCTTCGTCTGCGAACTCAATTGTGAGTTCATAATGGTGCTCAATTCACCCGGCAATAGTCCCAGTCCGGTGAACGATCCATGCTCACCTCGTTCAAGCTGGTCTGCCATCCGAAGCAGCATGCGGCGAGGTCGATAGACAAACCAGAACCACGCCGCCGCCCAAAGCTCGACCACCAGCATCGGCAACAGCCCCGCACTGATCACCAGCCCAAGGCGACCGTCCGGAATCAGGATCGACAACAACATCATCACAACGCTGGCAAACAGGCCGGAGACCATCAGCCACGGCATAGACATCAGCACGGGGTGCTCAATTGGTTCTGCCGCGATCGCTCGCACCGCCACGTGAGCCGGCATGTCTGTCAACAATGCTTCTCGCAATCGGTCGCCAATCCGCAACTGCAGCATCCGGGGCAATTCCTGATTTTGCCCCGAGAGAACAGAACTGATGGAAAGCTCGGTCGCATTCACCAGCGTCATATTCCGCGACTGCAGATAGCTCTGCAATATGTTCTGATCTTCGGCGTCAAAGACACCGAAAATCGAAACGCCTGTCGGCAACACGGCTTGATATTTAAACGTTGGCATACAGATCACATTCCGATGTTGCGATAAAGCTCGGTCACCGGCCAAAACACCATGATCGCGTAAGTCAGTACACAGCCTCCGCCAATCACAACAAACAGCATCACCGGCATCAACAGCTTCAGCCAGGCCAGATTTCGATCCAGACGAGTTCTATAGAACTCTGCAACCGATCTGAGTCGATGCACCATCCGCGCTTCATCATGCTCCACCTGCTGTAAACACACACTCAACAGAGACGGCAGGCGATATCGAGACGTCTGCAACACAGTCGCCTCCTGACTCATCGAGCCACCCGCTTCAATCTTCTTCGCGATGTCTCGACAAGCCATCTCAAGTCGATAATTTCCGGTCGCTCCACCGGCCAGTTTCAGAGAATCCGGCAATGGCAGTCCGCGTTCAGTCAGCAGCGACAGCATTCTCGACAACGTATAGCTCTGCAAGTCACGCACGAGTGCATACACGCCGGGCAACAACAAGAGCAGTCGTTCCGGCCCTTTAAACGCCATCGCAGCCGCTCGCCCGGATGCGGACCAAATCAACAGCAGCACCATTCCCGCCAGAGGAATCAACAGAGTCCACCACGGCATATCACGATTCCACTCCAGCAGTTTCCAGAGCAGCCAATGAGTCTTAACGTCCCAGTAAACGAATGTGTCCAGAAACATCTGCAGCGTATGTTGAAGAATGACAACGACCAGCACGCAGGCCATCGCGACAATGGTGAGCGGATAAGCGGCGGCCTGCAGAAGTCGACCGCGAAGACTGACGACATCCGTGGCGAAGTCTCCCATCATCTCGACCGTCAGCCCCAGATCTCCGGAACGAACCCCGGCTCCAACCGCCGAGGCAAGCATTCGCCCCGCGCCAGCCGATTCCTTCTGGACAAGCTCTTCCAGGGACTGCCCCTGATTCAGACCATCAGAAATCGCCTGAGTCAACTGTTGCAGTCGCCGTCCACGGCCTCGACCAGCATCAGCCAGAGTTTCCTCCAGCGGCATCCCCGCGCGGACAAGATGTCGAACCTCCTCCGAGAGATGCTGAATATCTTCCAGTGTTAAAGCAGCCGTCATTTAAGCGATCCTAACACTCTCAACACCTCTTCGTGACTGGTCAAACCTGCCGCGATGGCCTTGACCGCCGCCTGCTGCAGTGTCTCCATTCCCGCGGATTCCGCCAGCGTGGCCAACTGCCGAGCATCGGTTCTCTGCAGAATCCCTCGTGCGATTTCAGGAAGATCCGGATCCAGCATTTCCGCCAGAACCATCCGGCCCGAATATCCCGTCGAGCCACAGTGACCGCAGGTGCTGCCAGGAGTCTCCGCCAGTCTGAATTTGTCTGCCCCTTCCGCAACTTTCTCACATTTTTCATTCAGTCCTGGTTCAGATCGAGTCGGAGACCCACAATACTCACAACGGCGACGCAACAATCTTTGGCAGATCACGCTCCGCAAACCACTTCGCAGCAGATACGGTTCAATCTGCATGTCCAGCAATCGAGTCAACGCTTCGGCCGCGCTGCCGGCATGAAATGTGGTCAGCACCAGATGCCCAGTCAGGGCCGCCTGAAACGCCGCTTCCGCTGTTTGAGGATCTCGAATCTCCCCCACCAGAATCACGTCGGGATCCTGTCGCATCAGTGATCGCAATCCGGTCGCCAGATCAAAACCGGCCGATGGACGCACCTGGGACTGAGTCGCCCCGTCAACCGCGACTTCAATCGGATCCTCCAGCGTCATGATGCAGCGAGAACCACCGGA
>CAIXQV010000516.1 GCA_903921605.1 uncultured Planctomycetaceae bacterium
CTGCAGGATGGTGACGTACAGGAAATTGTGCGATCGATTCGCCAGGTTGTTTTGGCTCATCAGCAGGGAGCAAATTCATGAGTGCCGATGCGACTCTGATTCGGAACGGGCGGGTCTACGACGGCACCGGCGCGGAGGCTCAACGGGTCGATGTCCGAATCCGGAACGGCGTGATTCAGGAGATCGGGCCTGATCTGCCGTCACAAGGCGAGACGATCGTTGACGCAACGGGACTGCTGGTTTGTCCCGGCCTGATCGATCTGCACGTGCATGTTTTCAGCGGAATTGGGCTCTATTCGGTCGATCCTGTCGAAGCGGGTTTAAGGACAGGCGTGACGTCAATGCTGGATACCGGCACGGCGGGCGCGCTGACTTATCCCAACATGTCACGGTTCATTCTTCCGGCCGCCGAGGAAGATGTCTTTACGCTGCTCAATATTTCCATGATTGGAGCCATTCAGGGGCATCCGGATTTTCCGCCGTTTATGGGCGACCTGAATGACGGCCGACATGCTCACGTGGCTTCTGCCGTCGAGTGTGCTCGAAAGTATCCGAAGAATCTGGTCGGGATGAAGGTTCGACTGACGTCGGCTCTGGCCAACTATGACGAGAGAAATGAACTGGCGGGATTCGATGGCGTCTTCGAAGCCGCCGACCAGATGGGGACTCCGCTGATGATTCATCATGCGGCCTCAAGAATCCCGACCACGACAGTACTGAAAGCTCTGCGCAGCGGCGACATGTATACTCACCTGTATCATCCTCACGCGGATCATGCTTTTGCGGACGACGGGATACCTATTGATGAGCTTCTGGAAGCTCGCCAACGCGGAGTCATCTTCGACGTGGGGCATGGTGTTGGAGCGTTCGTGTGGCGAGTTGCGGAGCCGGCTTGTGAGAAGTTTGGCTTCTGGCCCGATACGATCAGCACCGACCTGCATCACTTCAATCTGCGTGGCCCGGTCGTTGATTTGCCGACCACGATGAGTAAGTTCCTGTTCCTCGGGATGCCCGTGAAAGACATTGTTCGAGCGGTCACATTGAACGCCGCAAAGGCCATGCGAGTCGATGATCGACTGGGTTCGATTCAAACCGGCAAACAGGCTGATATCACGCTTTTGAAACTTGAAGACGGACGGTTTGCGTTGTCCGATGCCGAAGGTGTGATTCGCCATTCATCGCAGCGACTGACGGCGGAATTCGTCTGCAAGCGGGGTGTTTGGCACCGCTGCGGACTTCCGCACCCTTGACCGTGATGTGTACTCTCTCAGGTTCTGTGCGGTATGAAGTGCCAAGTCAGAAACTCCGAGTTCCCGGAACTGATGTCGTTCGCGAAAAGTCCGTAAGAATTGGCGGGCCGCATGGATGCGCAGTTCCAGCACGAAACCTTTGTGCTTCGGCCCAACGGGCCATCAACATGTCAGCCCAGGGCAACGCCCTGGGTTTGCAAATCCGCGTGATGGTTAAGCCCTTACAGGGCGGAACAAATTGTGGTTGTGATTTTATACGTCCGAATGTCGTGACGTTGTGCCGCCCCGTTGGGGCTTTGGATTTGACGTGAAACGTTTTCCTGGGGCGTTGCCCCAGGCTTTCATGTGGTTGCCCCGTTCGGGGCGGAATCGCAACAGTGTTTCTGTAAATCCCTCCCTGCCCCGTCGCGTTATAAAGAAATCGGCACGCACATAAGGCCCTGGACACCGCATGAGATTTGCTTTCTCGAACCAGGTTCTCGTCGCATCAATCGCCGCGAGTCGTCAAGGCAGATAAGGCCAGTACATAATCTGCCCATTTCGCGCCGCCACGAATCGCACAGCTCCATCCTGCGAGATCACGATCAGAAGGCTCTCAGGCACCTCAGAGGCAAACCGATAGGCTGATCGATGTCTGGTGCCGGAACTGTCGGCCATCTCCGGGGTCGACGAAACTCCTTCGAGATCCAGAGCTCGAAAGACACGGGTGACCGGCTTTTCTCCGAGCACTTCGCCCCCAAAACCAACCAGTTCAAATCGTTTCGTCAGCACCAGCGCGCCATCAACGCTCATCATATCAGCCAGCAAATGCGCGAAC
>CAIXQV010000517.1 GCA_903921605.1 uncultured Planctomycetaceae bacterium
GATGTGTCTTTCCGCCAACCTGTCATGCTTTTCGGCAGCTGGTCCATCAAGCCCAGCCGCTTCCGTCCTCAATGCGGCTGCAGCGCGGCGGTGTGATTCGGCCGCTGCACGTGGTTTATTATCGAATGCGTAATCATCCGCCTCCGCAGCGTGGAGCGTTGCTTCTTCAGCTGTTCTTGTTCTGGCGTTTCGCGTCAAACGGTTGGTATCAGCAGCGATTTTTGCACTAGCTTCCCTCAGAGGTTCCATTCGGCGATTGAGCGCCTGCTGTGGAGTGACTGGTTCCGCCAGGTATTCAGCGCGAGTTGATGGCGTTGTGGACTTCTTTCCAGCATTATCGGATGCGGATTCGTTTTCAGCCACCACCGATGCAGCCCCATCAAGAGCGTCCACGGTGGCACCAACGACGGCAGCCCCCGTGACAGCAGGCTTGTCAGAGTTGGCTGGCTCAGGAGCAGGGAACATTGATTGCTCCCCGGCAATTCTTCGGCGAGCCAATGCAGCCTGAATTCTATGCTGGGCAGCAGCTTCTCGTCGTCCGTTTGCCCGCATCTCAGCGGCCATGCGTTCATGATGTGCCAGAGTCGCATGCTCATCCTGCTGAGCGACAGGGGCAGGAGCTGGAGCCTCAGGTTCAGCGGGCTTGGGTGCAGCCTCGGTCTGTTTTGCAGCCGGTGCTGGCTTGGCTGATTCTTTATCCTTGAGTGGTCGAACCCCTTCGCCAGGAGCACGGGGGGTGTTCAGTGCCGTGACTTGCCTTCTTAGATCCTGAATCTTCCTGAATTCAGCATCCGCCTCCGTATGCAAGCCATTTGAACGCATTCGCGTCAGCCTGCGGCGATGGTGGTCGATCCGGTCCTCCAGAGCAGCAGCAGCCGCGGCGTTTTGAGCAATCGGACGTGAGGAACGTTTCGTGTTGGTGTCGCCTTCGCCATGTGCTTCGTTGAGCGGGCGAGCGCCTTTGTCGGCAGGCGTAGTCGCGTCAGTCGATTCCTTTGGTTCAGACAGCGGGCGAGGCGAAGCCTTGGGAGCGTCTGCGTCTGCGGCCGGCGTGGCTTTCCCTTCGGCAGCATGGAATGTAGCCACGTGCTTGTTGCCCCGTTTGGACAGCACGATCTTGTTGCCGTGCTTGTCTTCGTGAGTCTCCCCGCCTTCGTGTTTGGTGACCTTCATGCCGTGCAGTTCAGAGTGAGCCCGCACCACGTTCCGAACGTGAGACGAGCCATGCACCTCATTGTCACCCTCCGCAGTCACCCTCCCCTTGCTGTGGTCGTTGAGCTTGCCGTGGAAGTCATCCCGGTGGTCCTTGTGCGACTTCTTTGCACTGGATCCGCCGCCACTGGATTTTCCGCCCACGTCTCCGAGACCAGCTGGGCCCTTAGCGGCATTTCCTTTGCCATCGATGAAGACGGGCGTGCCACGCATGGTCACCCAGCGACCACCATTCGGATCGTTCCCTTTCGTGAATCCGAAGCCCGGGCCGTATCCGTGAGATTGAATGGGTTCGAACAGGTCCATTGACTTGAGGATCTCGCCGAGGACCGGATCGAGGGTCTGACCGTCAACTCGACCATGTGACATCATGCTTTTGAGGGCGATGACCATATCCCGGTTCTGAGGCAACGGAGTCCAGGACCATTCGAACAATTCCGCCTTCGTACAGACCACGGACCGTGTTTTTGTGGGCCGAATTTCTCCCTGATGGAAGACCATCCCCGGCAATGTGGGCTTGTAGGGAGCGAATCCGTGGGCAGTGGCTCCGATAGATCTGCCGCGGATCGTGCCCTCAGCCACAAGAGCGAACAGCTGGCCTGCGAACCTGGTGGCCTGAGAGAACAGGCAGCCCGATTTCCAGATATCGCCTTCACGGAAGCAATCGAATTGTCCGTCAGGATTTATCGCTTGCCCAACTGGCGGCACCAGTGGCATGAACTTGTGGCTATGGGCGAAGAAAACGACAGGGTTTTGCTCGTAGGAAGCGGTGATGATGCCATTCGGATCGATCTTTTCGCCCGAGCGATCCTCGGCCCCGCTGGTGATCGGCAGAGGGTGGATGTACATGTTGCGTTCATCGATGATGAACTCGCCGCCTGCGACTGTGCCGAACAGCCGAACTCGGTCGTTCAGTGAAGCATTTGACTCAGGCTGTTGAGCGAGTTGATTCATATTGAACGACCATGCGCGGCGTTGGTGAGAACATCAGCCAAAACGTTATCTGTTAAATAACCACTACGCAAGACGCACCGGAGACCTTCGTATGACTTTCTGCATCTTTTGATTCACGATGGCGTAGTTCGGATTGCGTCTTACGAGCAGATTTCTGTCGCGCAGAACGTTGATCGGTTCGAAGAACACCTGCAGATTGCAGCAGCAATTTGGATGCAACGGCGGTCCGTCGGTCCAGATTCCCCAGAAGTCTCGTGACGTCCCGTGGAGCATGGGACACAGTGTGCAGTGTTCGCACTTTCCGAGGAACCAGATTTCGGTGACTATGCCTCCCTGTTGCCTGACGGATGCAGCGAGTGCTGCACCTCCGATGGACTGGGCGGCCACCGATTCATTTCTGGCGATGCTTCTCCAGCGATCTTCGCCGAAGACATCGCGGAGGATTTGTTCCATGTCTCCTTCGCGCCAGCCATCGAGACGATTGCGGCTGGTGTTTGTGATCGACTCAGCCACCCAGTTTGCCCTCTGGGCCGCGATTTCTTCGAGTGTCTGGCGGAGATCGTCCGGCAGATCCACATTCTGTCCCGAACGGGCGAGTTTGCCGAGGGCGACGAAGAACGTGGGCAAGGCTGCACCGAACAGCAGAATCATCAGGGCGGCTTTGTGCTCCCGTTCAATCTGTTTCCACAGCGTTTCGGGCACGTTGCCTGGGTCCGGCGGTGTTCCCATCGCCTGACGGATCATGCCCCGGTGGCGGCGTGACAGTTTTTGGATCCTGCGTTCAAATTCAGCGACTGTGACCCGTTCCCGTGGGTTGATGTCCCTGAGCACTGACCACGGCATCACATGTCTCCGTAGAGTTCGTCGAACACGTTAGCGAGTTCCATGGACTTGGCCATCCACTGATCATCTTCCCGGGCGTATCTGTTCTGGGTTACAGCAAATCCTCCCGCTTCTCCGGAAGTGGTTGTCAGCCCGGCCGCCTTGCTGGTCTGGGGACTCGCATCCGTGTCGTCCTGCTGATCCGTCAGGACCTGGCTGCCTTCTCGGCCGCTATCCGACGTCCAACTGCCTCGCAGGCGTCCTCTGCGTCCGCCAATTCCTCCGGAGTCATCCCAGGTTCCTCCGCTTCCTGAAGAGTCGCGGGTAATGGTCGCGGAGACTGCTCTTGCGGTCGCGGTGGCGGCATCGGAGGCCGCATTCCTTGTTCTTGTGGCTTGTTGTCTTTCATTTTCCCGCTTCACTTTCTCTTCAAGAATTTGTCTTGAAATCGAACCTTCTTTGAGATCGAACTCTGCCTCGAACGTAACGCCGTTTTCTTTCCACCACGCTCGGCCTTCTGTGGTTAGCATGAGGTCAGAAACGCGTGTCGCATTTGGAAACCTGGCCAGTAGCGATGCTGGGTCTCTTGTTCGGATGCCGCTGAGTTTACCATCGAACCCGAGCGTTGCCCAGGTGTAATACCCGTTCATCGTGTTTGACCGGCAGGCTTGCGTGTCCAGCATCTTCAGCCCGCGTTCAAGTCCATTTGCCACCACTCGAGCAACCATTCTCGTACCGGTTCCCCTGCCTTGTCCACGTTCAGAGATGAAGAATGAGTCATTATGTTGACGTCCGTGCGGATCGATTGTTCTTTGAGCCGAACAGTGATCAGACGCGTTGTTCCAACTCACAGTGACTCCACCATTCCACGACGCACCAATGGTGACTGCGGATCCGGAATGAGCTCCCGCCATTTGTGCAATCTGGTGAGCAGCCTCTTGCTCATCGTTACTGAGGTTGTACACGGATCGGAGTTGCTGGATTCTTGGCTTAGCGTCACGAGAAATGTCCAATCGTTGGTATTCTTGTTTTTCCAAAAACGGTTCCAGAACATTCTTTGCTTTCGTGGCAGCGGATGTCTGATTCGGCGGCGCAGCCCCGACGTGGAATGTGGCGTGGAACTTATTATCCCGTTTGGTCACCACGATCCTGGAGCCATCTGGGGATGTGTGGGTTTCGGTCGTGCCTTGTGTGGTGGTTGTCATCCCATGGGCGGCAGCGTGCTCTCGGACGGCGTTACGAAGGTGAGAAGTCCCCTGCATCTCGATTGGTGATGTCGGGTTCATACGGCTGGCGCTGGAGTTTGGCCGTGAGGCGTGGAACCTTTGCTTCTTGGAGCCAGTCCATGCCGGACCCTTTGTCGGATTCCCGTCGCCGTCGATAAAGACTGGCGTGCCGCGCACAGTGACCCAATGCCCTGCTCCGGCTGCTCTCAGGAGATCAGAGTCAGGTGCAGGGCTATCCTGATCAAACTGATGCGGTACTGTTGGCGGTGCTGGTCGTGGAGTTTGGCTGGCTGGGACGAATCCTTCTTCGAGCCATTGTGGCCCATGTCGGTCCAGTTGCTTTTGTACTGATTCTGCGAGCACCTGACGTGAAAATGAGCCCGGTTTCATGTCGAATTCGGCATCGAAACTTTGACCGTGTTCCTTCCACCACCTTCTACCCTGTGCGGTCGCCATAAGGTCCTGGACCTTTGTGGCTTGTGGGAAGAGTTGGGTAACTTCTTCTTTCCGTGTCTGGGAGAGATACAACGAACTGATCGGAGCGTCGTAGCCCAAAGCTGGCCAGCTGTAGTAGCCGTTCATGGAGCCATCGCTGCGGCAGGCATACGTGTGAACTCGAGTGATACCGTGCTTGTCAGCCATGGCGATTTCAGTCGCCAGCATCTTTGTGCCAGTGCCGCGTCCCTGCTTGTTGTCTGCAAGGAAGAAGCTGTCGTTGTAAATCTTCCTGGTGACCGTGTTGATTGACCTGTTGGCTGCTACGCCTTCATGGGCGTTCGTGTACCTCACCTTGTAGTAACCATTTTCCTTCGCCGTCACGACCACGTCAGACCCGTTCGACGCACCCGCAATGTGTCCCAGCTGGTGAGCCACTTCCTCGTCAGTCCCAGTGAGCCCAAACGCTTGTCGGGCCGGTTCCATATCCTTGACGATGTTTCCGTTGCTATCACGTTCACCCAGGAGCGACAAAGACTTGAACCTTCGGGGAGTGGTGAACAGTTGGAAATGATCAACCGGTCCTGTGGTGACCTGGGGAGCAGGCGTGAACTGAGCCACGTGCTTGTTGCCACGTTTCGAGGTGACAATTCTGCCGCCCTGTTGATCTACGTGAGTCTCAGTCTGTCCTTCGGTGGTGGTTGCCATTCCATGGGCAGCAGCATGTTCCCGGACCACGTTTCGGAGGTGAGATGTGCCTTCCATGGCGTCATCACCCTCGACCGTCATTCGGTCTCGGCTTTGGCGCGACAATCGGGATTTGAAACCCTGCCGCTTTGTGTTTGTGCGCCCCTCTGTGGTTGACCATCGACCATGTGCATCACGGGTTTCGGTCCCGGCAGCTTTTAACACGGCACCGGCACCTGGGCTCCAGAACGGGACTGCCCTTCCTGTTCCGAGAGACAGGACGTGTTCGGTTCCCGAGTCGGTCAGCATCAGTTCAGTGACGTCAAACTCCACGCCTGAGAGTCCGTCGAGTTCTGTATCGTCCATCGCCCTTGGGACTGATCCAGGTCGGCAATACGCCAGGGTGAGGTGAGGTTGATAATTGAGGTGGCCGGAGATTCCGACACGGATCCGGGTGAGCAGTGAATTCCGTACCTCACCCAGATCGTTTGACTCCACAGCGATGACGATCACGTCAGCATCAGCATTGCGGAACACCTTCACGCGTCCCAGCACCACCGAGAACTGAGGTTGGTCCCCGACCGCTTCCGCGATCAGCGGGGCGTTACTTGCTACGTCCAGCACGGGGTAGGCTACGGAGACGTGGATCATGTCGACCGTGGTTTTGACCGGGAAGGAGTTGGCAACGACTCTCTGCCACTCCCGAACCCTTGGCATCACGGACAACGGAGCACGAAAGTAGAGCAGGTCAGATTCGTACTGGCCGCCAGAGGATTTCAGCAGCATATCTTCACCTTCTGTTTGCTTTGTCTTTCCGCAGGAACACTGGCAAGGCGGTTCAGGTGCGTTGATCGCCTTGAACCGAGTGTTTTCAGGCATTTGTGCGGTCGGTGATTCCTGGCCCGGACGATCCTGCTGGCCGGGCAAGGATTTGGGGACGGGC
>CAIXQV010000518.1 GCA_903921605.1 uncultured Planctomycetaceae bacterium
CAAAGACGCTAAGACGCAAAGGAAGAAAGATCGGTCATGACGAGATCTCATCGAGCTCAGTGGCTTCAATGAAGACTTTGCCGGCAAGCAAGTCGTGCATAGCCCTTGTTTTCTTAGCGCCTTTGCGCCTTTGCGTGAAACATTTTCATTTCACGCAAAGACGCGAAGTCGCAAAGGAAGAAAGATCGGTCATGACGGATCTTCTCGAGCTCGGTGGCTTCTACGGGGACTTTGCCGGTGATGGCCTCCGTTCACCAGGACTTGACTCGAGTTTGCGTCCAGAATCTGTAGTGCCCCACTGGTTCACCCATCTCATTCTGCTAGAACTCAAGGTGTTAGCTGGATTCCGCACAGATCTGCTCTATGCGCGTCCATGATTCACGTAATGATCTGAATGAAATCTCCCCCGAACACCCGGCCTGATATTCATGCCGCCCGAAGAAAATCACACGTTCACGCAGGTACGATTACAAAGGCTAACTTTGAGAATGGGTTCGCGACCGACGTGTTTTTTGGGGGCTCAGATGAATAGGAAATCCTTGTGCGTGGTTTCCCTTTCCGGGTTGATCCTGTCACTGGTGGGATGTGGCGGTGCTTTTGAGACGCCTCAGAAACGGATCAACCTTGTGACACGCCCGGCCGCAGCACTGACAAGCGTGGCAGAAGCATGGGCGATCCGTTTCGAGGATCGACCGCGCGGTGCGGCTGGCTATGAATTGTCAGCGATCATCGGTTGTGGCTGTGCAGTCCTGGATTTTGATCGCAATGGCTTATTGGACGTGTTGTTTGTTGCAGAAGACTCCGAGATCACAAAAGTTGGCCTGTTCAGCCAGGAAAGCGCGGGGCAGTTTCGGGAGTGCTACGAGGCCAGGGGGCTGCAGGAACTCGCCGGCGCTGGAGTCACCGTCGGCGACGTGAATAACGACGGCTGGCCTGATTTGTACGTGACATCTCGCCGAGCAAATTCTCTTTGGCTCAATCAGTCAGGGATTGAATTCAAGAATGTCACCTCGTCAAGTGGGCTCACAAGTTCAGACTGGGGCACATCGGCCTGCTGGCTGGACTATGATCGTGACGGCTGGCTGGATTTGTTTGTGACGAATTATGTCGACTACCAGCATCGCGAATGCACGCGTCTGGGAGGTGGGGATGCGGACTTTTGTACTCCGGGGCTATTCCCGCCCACGTCCGATAAGTTGTTTCGAAATTTAGCAGGGGAATCCTCAACTGGTCAGCCAACCTTTCAGGATGTTTCGGCAGACACAGGAATCTCACAAAAGCTATCCGCTGGTCTTGGTGTTACAGCACTGGACTGGAATGGCGATCAATGGATAGATATTTATGTGGCCAGTGATCAGCATCCAAATCTGCTGTGGATTAATCAACAGGGGTCGTTCCGGGAAGAAGCCGGCATTCACGGTTGCGACCTTGATTTCCAGGGGCGCGCCCAGGGATCAATGGGTTTGGCGCTGGGACATTTCAATGATGATGGAATTGAGGACCTCGTTGTTTCAAATCTGGACGGTGAATCTCATGCGGTCTATTGCAGAGACGACCATGGGTTCTGTATCGATCGCTGTCGAGAAACCGGGATTCTGGCGGCCACTCGTCCGTTGACGGGATTCGGACTCGCAGCGACGGATTTTGATCTGGATGGAGTCACTGACTTACTGACCGTCAATGGTCGAGTCAAACGAGAGGACGGAAAGCCGCAGTCGCCGAGTGATTTCTGGAGGCCATATCAACAGGAGATTCAATTGCTCAAGGCAACGACTCCCGGAGGCAAGTGGGAAGCACTTGAAGTTGCTGGCGGCAAAACTCACGTCGCCCGCGGACTTGCAATCGGTGATCTTGACCGCGACGGCGATCCGGATGCGGTAATTTCTACGACAGGAGAACCCGTCATCGTGTTGCGAAATGATTTCGTTGCCGTGCAACGTGGAATCACATTGCGATTCGTTGACCCGAAACTCGGCAAGCGAAGTTGCCCGGGTGTCGCCTTCTCTGTGCTGAGTGCTTCCGGTGTTCATTTCAATCAGACATTTCAGCCCTGCCAAAGTTACATGAGTAGTCATGCTGATGAGTTCTACATGGCCATGCCCCGGGGTGAAACGACACTCAAGTTGAGTGTCAAATGGCCGCACGGCGACCTGAGAGCCGAGGAGTTTCTCATGACCCCGGCCGATTCTGGTGTTATAGTCTTTGAGCGTGGTCAGGGATCTCTTTCAAATTAAGGGTGCAGGCCTGTGTTCAGGGCGTTGAATTTCTGGCTGACCGCTACGATTGCCTGCCTGCTGGCTGGTTGCAGCGAGACGTCCCGTCTCCCTGAACCGCCTCAGCCCGACCTGTCACAGGCCTATCCAGAAGTGGCCGAGTTTCTGCAGGAGCGGCTGACGGATGTCAGATCAAAGCCTAAGTCGGCTGACGCATGGGGTCACTATGCCATGGCGCTGGATGCCCATGAGTATCACAGCGAGGCGATCGCCTGCTATGAATTCGCGATCCGATTGGCTCCCGAGCGTATGCGTTGGAAGTATTTGCTGTCCCTAAGATTTCAGGAGCAGGAACCAGAAAAAGCGGCTGAACTTCTGATGCAGGTGACTCAATCGGAACGCCCCTCATTGGCCGCGCTGATTCGATATACCGATTTGCTGGCGGAGTTGCAGCGTGGTGATGAACATGAGCGACTGCTGAAGCTGGCCGAGAAAAAATTTCCCCAGCATCCGGCGGTTCTCTGGCGAAGGGCTCGCCTGTGTTTTGAGGCAGGAAAGAAGCAAAACGCTCTGGACATTCTGCGAACGATTCATGGCCGTTATCTGGAAACCACTGCTCTGGAGCAACGCATCCTGGCTGAAGTTTCAGCAGACAGAACGCAGCACTCATCCCTGACCTCTGACCTGCCCAGCACAGACGTTGAGATTGAAGACAAGGATCTGGCGGCCGTCGCGAATTATCGTCGAGATCCTTTTTGGCGAGGTCGACTAGCAGCCGAGCGAGCGAACGCCGGTGATCAGCAGGGTTTGCTCACGTTGACTCAGCTCGTGGCGAAGCATCCTGACCTCGTTGAGAACCGACTTCTGCTGGCGATCGTTTTGCAGGAATTAGGAGATGTAAACGAAGCCAGAAGAGTATTGCTGGACGGCATAGCGATCGATCCCGGGAACTTGCGATTCCTCGGTGAGTTGGGTGCGTTGTCGATTCTTGAATCGAACTGGCCAGACGCTGAGGAGTGGCTCAGGAAGCTGCTGATCCATCATCCGGAAAGTGTTGAAGGTCGCAGCGACCTTGCTTATGTGCTGGAGCAGTTAAATCGCCGGGACGAGGCATTAGAACTTCTGCAGCAAGCCCTGAAGCGGCGTCCGGATGATTCAGAGTTGATCCGGCGGGCGAGGGCGATCGAAGAAGCGAGCAACAAATTGGATGCAAAGTGACGGGGCAGGTGTAGATACTAAAACAAAAAAGGGCGACTTCAATTTGATGAAGTCGCCCTTTGGATCAAACACCAGTGCGTCAGTAGACCGGATCAGAATTCACCAATAACGGCACCGTCACTGATGGATCCAAGTCGTCGGAACAGTGCAGTGTCAATGTTTTCGCTCAGGAAGCGAGTCGATCCGTCAGCGAGTACAGCCTGAGTCCCACCGGTGTGGAAACTCGCCATGTTTTCCCATCGGCAGTTTGTACAGGTTCCCTGGTCGGCGACGTTCGGACAATCGCCAGGCGTCTGACCACCATCGAAATGCACACCATTGATTGGCATGTTCGTTCCAGTGGAAATTTCCCACCGCATACCTCGCCAGTCACGAATGCTGGTCATAGAGTTCTTGCAAGTCGGCCGGAACCCACGAACTTCGCCAACCATGATCTGATTGGTTGTGCCATCAGTGATATCACGGATGCCGGTGGCTGAGTTGTAGTAAGACACGCCACGATGCTGAAGATTTCCAGTCTGGCCAATCGCCCACTGATGGCGAGCTCGACCACCCGGTGGTTCCTGTGCACCCCAGCCAACAATGAAGTAGTGCATGATTTGGTAGAGGCCTGAGTTCTTTTGGTTGGCTCCGACCGGATTGGACGGGCAAAGGTACGCTGGATACACATTTCCAAGAGCAGCGCGGTTTCCGATGGCCGCTCCACCCGCACCGGTAGTCGCGTTGTATGTGTAGCTGAAGTCGATTCGGCTATACACATTCGCCTGCTCGATATAGGGCAACAAATAAACGGCCCAGTTGCTTGTCTGGTCATCCCAGACGCTGTTCGATCCATTCAGAAATGCAACCTTGTGCACTTCTGCGGGCGGAAACCGTCCATAGGTGTCATGATAGTTGTGCATCGCAAGACCAATCTGCTTCAGATTATTCTTGCACTGCGTTCGGCGTGCGGACTCTCGAGCCTGCTGAACCGCAGGCAGCAGCAATGCGATCAGAATTGCGATAATCGCAATTACGACCAAAAGTTCAATGAGTGTGAATCCACGGCGGATCCAGCCAGGACGGGTGTTCATGGGACGTCTCCTTGAGGAATGAAAAACAAACAGATCGAGACAACAACTGACAGATGACCCTGACTACATCAACAGTAGCCAAAACACACCTGTGGAAATGCGATCATGACAATTAATCAAACGTTCGTGCGAAAAGATGGGCTACCGAATCCTGCGAGGGCTAATCACGGACCATCGGTCGTCATTTGCTATCCATTCAGTCTCTTCTTCCCCTCCGCTAAAATCGCAGTACTGGAAGAAGCACTACCCTGCAGTCGCCTGAAACAGGAGATCAGAGACTCCTTCCGCAGGGACGACAGCCTTCAGTGGCGTAGTTCCGGCATCCTCAAATTTAATGTTGACATTGCAATCGCTCTTAGGAGCAGGTGGTGCAGCTGGAGCTTTCCCGGAAGCGTCTGACCCGAAGCCATCTGCGGTAACAGGAGCGGGACCATCGCCGGCACGGCCCGTCAAGCTCCATGGGCACTTCACAAGAACCTTATGATTCCCAATCACAGCACCAGCTCGTCCGGTCGACGTTGAGAGGATAAAGCTACCATCGTCTGCCGTCAGGCCTGTTGACATCGGACCTTTCGTCCCCGACGCTGAGTCTGGATGAAACTCCACGGTTAGGCCGCCCTGAGGCTTGCCGTCGACCATAACCGTCCCCGAGACTTCAGCCACGGCCGGAGCATCAGATGCTTCACCACCACAGCCAGAAACTCCGAGAATCCACATAAACAGCAGGGCGCAGGCGTTTAGTTGTTTCATAGGTATTGTCAATTTTTGAGGAAGGAAAGCAAAAAATACTAGCGAGTAAGAATCTTTTGCTCAACTCTTTCCCAAACAATATTGACGGTGTTTGTGGAGATGTCCTGAACCTGGCGGACTCCAGACGGCCAAATCACCTCAATCGTGGACGTTTTAGTTCCCGAGGGGACGGCCCAGATGAGTTGGCTGGAGGAGTCTGAGAGATAACTGCCGCCACCAGTGACCAACCTCACTGAGTCATTGACTACCGCGTGTACACCTATAGCCGATCGATTCCCAAGCCTCCCGACGAGTTCCACGGCAACCCAGCCTGAATCCGTAGATGATGTGTTGTGAAGGATGGAAACCGGTTCATTGGAATGTGCAATAGCAAGATCCGTTCGGCCGTCACGATCCAGATCTCCAAACGCGACACCACGACCCATGTGAACTTGCGTTCCATAGTCTCCTGTCTGCTGCGCGACATTGCGAAACATCGCACCATCAAGATTTTCATAGACGAGAGGCAATTGCAGAGCCGGCTTCGATTGCTCACCGTACATCACATGCCCGTTGGCGGCATAGATATCCAGATCTCCGTCAAGGTCGGCGTCAAAAGCGCCCGTGCCAAACCCAACAAACAACCTCCCAACAGCCGTAATGCCTCTGATGGCACTGACATGCTGAAAGACGCCAGGAGCGCGACTCTCATACATCGCAAAGCTTTGGTTCTCATAGTTTGACACCCAAATGTCGGGCAGGCGATCCTTGTTGAAGTCCGCAAATTCCACTCCCATGCTGCCTTCCGCATCCATCGTGGGCCCCAACGCACAGCCAGCGACCAGCGCATTATCTGTGAACTCACCGTGGCCATTATTGATGTAGAGGAAATTTGCATTCGTGTCGTTGGCCACATAAAGATCTGAATCGCCATCCAGATCAACATCCCCCGAGATCACAGCCAGTCCCTTGCCACCCTCATTGAGCCCCGAAGTTTCAGAAATACGCTGAAAACTGCCATCTCCGTTGTTGTTGTACAGCAGGTCCGAAATCGCCTCAAAACTGCCGGGCGGGCAAACATCGCGATGTCCATTCACCTGACACTCAGGATTATTGTCGGGAGTCCAGTTCACGTAGTTTACGATGTAGAACTCAAGATCTCCGTCACCATCGGCATCCAGAAAAGCAGAACTGGTTGACCACGCATTGTTCGGAAAGCTGACTGCAGAACTCACGTCCTCAAATGTCCCGTCTCCATTGTTCCGAAACAGACGTATTGACTGAAACCCAGTGATCAGTACATCTTCAAATCCGTCATTGTCCCAGTCGCCAATTGAGACGCCATGAGAGTAGGCAGCATCGTTGCAGAGTCCTGAGTTACTACTCATATCATCAAACCGCAGAGTTGCACGCTGACGGAAGATTCCATGCGGCCGGCCCTGAGGAATGCCGTTGCGATCAAACGTGCCTCCCCCGACAGCGATGACATCCAGCATCTGATCCCGGTCCAGGTCAACGATCGCGACGCCAGTGCCGAGACTCTCCAGTATCGTAAATCGGCCGTCTTCCTGTCCGGTCCGAGCCACAAAATTCAGTCCGCAGTCCGGTGTGATTTCTGTTAAACGAATTTTCGTGCCCGCGTTTTCGACTTTCTGCGACGGAGGTGCAGTCTGCACCGAAGTCTCCGCATCGTCCGAGATTTTTTCTGAAGAATCCGCACATCCGATAGCGACGAAAAAAAGCAGGACTCCGGAGTACAGACAAATCCTCCCCGTGATGCGGCGATAGTCGTGGTTGCAATGCTGAAGGCCTGAATGCTCCTCCATTGCGTCGTCGCTTTCGCAGACGGCATGTTGAGAATCTCTTCGCATTGGTTGCTGATTAATGAGCTGCACGTGCCCTATTCTCCATGACTCATCCTGGCATGAGCCTCTGCCTTATCTTTGTCCCCGACTTCGGAGTAGTGTGTCGCCAGCAGAGCATGCGTCGCTCGATGAGTCGGCTCATAATCAAGTATGCTCAAAAGCCATGCCAGACCATCCTGTCGAGACTTCCATTTCCAGGTGATCTCAGCCACTTTGAAACGAGCTTCGATGTCGTCCGGATGGGACACCACCTGCCTTGTGAGGCGAGCCAGATCCCTGAGAGCTTTAGTCGCTTCATTGACTCGCTCAAAATGTTCAACGGCTTCCTGTTCTCGCCCCGAGTTCCGCAGTGCCTGGGCATAGGCATAGCGAAACTCAGTGTTTTCCGGCTGAATTTTCAACGCCTCCTCCATCGCGGAAAGAGCGCTGGCGTAGTCGCCCTCCATTAACTGCAGACGTCCCAGTTCTGCCAGAACCTGAATATTCTTTGGGTGAGTTTTCGCGGCCGCCTGCAGCGATATCAGCGCTTCGGTGAGCCGGCCCTGCTGCGACATGCAATGGGCCAGTGAGGCAATCACTTCCGGCGTCTGTTTGGCCAGTTGCCGCAGATTGCTCTCCGCTTCAGAAAACTTCAACTGGCGAATCTGCGTCTCTGCAAGCCGGAACCTTGCGTCATCGAGTGACGGATCCAGCTCCACGGCCTTCTGAAACCCGGACTCTGCAGCAGACCACAGAAGCTGATTTGCAGAAATCATTCCCTCAATCACCCAAGGGCCAGGGTCATCAGGAAAGTCACTGCGCCAACCATCAATGATTCCCGCGACTTCATGAAGTTGAAATCGAGTCATCAGAAAATCGATGTAAGCTCGACACAGTTCCGGACCGTCCGATCCTGCGTCCTGAAACAACTGACTCCAGCGCTGTCCCACCTGCGTAAACTGACCCGTCTGAGCGTAAGCGAGCAATTGCTGGCGATCCAGTTCACGACTGGGCCATCCCAGGTCAAAGGCATTCTTCAATTCTCTTTTCGTGCGTTCGAATTCTCCAGCCCTGCGACTGACAATCACGGAGAGAAAATGCCACTCGCCATTCGCAGGCCAACAGCAACGAGCAACACTCAGCCATCGCTCTGCTGCCGAATGGCGACGGTCTTCAATCGCAACTCTCGCTCGCCACAGAGAAACCTGAAACGTCAGCAGGCCTGTTCCGACGAGAACACATCCCAGCACGATCAACCACGTAAGCCAGCGTCGCGCGACCATTCTGCGTCGCCTGCGCGGCTGAGGTTGTTGTTGTTTTTCGGAACCTGCTGTGCCCATGAATTACGTCTGCGCCGTCTTTCTGAATTGAACGCTCCACGCATCGACAACGCGAGTCGAATGAACCGTGAAATCATAATCGACAAGGCTCAATCCGCTCCGCCATGGGCAGCGATAAAGCCAAATCATACGGTTTTGGTTGCGTGGGATTGAGTGAAGTGTAGTCAGCGGATCTGCAAAACTCCCGTGAGAATACCACTCGTTCAATGGCAAACAGTTGCCCGGCGGAACGATCAGATAGAATATTCCGGGGTGCGGCACCGCTTCTGACAGTCGATCCGCAGTGGAAGGCCGCTTTCGTCACCTTCCTGCCGCGGGAGAGCGACCGAACGCCCGGCCAGATCGCTGTCAAACTATGAGACTTTCTGCAGGACGCTCGGGCAGAGCCCTCGGTTTTGGTAGCATTCCGCACTCACAAAACAGCTTTCGATCCGGAGTCCATCATGAACATGTTGTCTGGCCGTCATGCGTTTATCACCGGAAGCACTCAGGGGATCGGCCTCGAAATCGCATTCGCCCTGAAAGAGGCCGGAGCTTCCGTCATTCTGCACGGGACAAGGATGCACGAAGCAGCCGCGAAAGCTGCAGAGAAATGTCGCACGACAACTGGTCCGGCGCATGTGGTTGTGGGTGACCTGGCAGAACCAATGCCGGAAGCTCCACTGACCCTGGCCGAGCAGGCTCTGAAGCTGAATCCCGGGATCGACACTTTGGTTTGTAACGCCGGAACATTCATCGATGCTCCGTTTCTGGAGATGGATTTTGCGACGTTCGACAGAACTCTAAAGCTGAACGTGTATTCTCAGTTTGTCCTTATTCAACACTTTGCCAGACGTTGGGCGGATCAGAAGACTGCC
>CAIXQV010000519.1 GCA_903921605.1 uncultured Planctomycetaceae bacterium
GATGGACTGGAGGCTGTGCCACCCCGCGGTTCAAACACGCAATTTCCCGAGTGAACGGGCCGAAGTGGGCACGCGGCACAAAAATCGGAAATACAATCACATTCGAAGTCATTTGTGAGCGCGAGTTTCGTCATTAGGTTGAAGTCGGACATTGGTTCGGCAAACACGTTCTCAGTTCTGTGGAGGTCGCCACGTGCCCATTGATTGGGAACGCATTGTTGTTGAACATGGACAGATGGTTCTCCAAACCGCAATGCGGATCCTGGGACACCCTGCCGATGCGGAAGACGTGGTTCAGGAAGTGCTCATGGAGGCTTACTCCCGCACGCCGACGGACGTTCGCAAGTGGGGGGCTTATCTCCGCAAGCTGGCTGTCTTTCGAGCCCTTGATCGCAGGAGGCAGCGACGAGACGTCGAGCCCTTGTCGTCGGAAGCCTGTACCGATGCAGGGGGTTCTCCACTTGACGAGGCCGTTCGACGTGAGTCGGCAGAGCATTTACGAAGGATCATCGCATCATTGCCGGAACGAGAAGGAGCCGTTTTCTCACTTCGGTACTTCGAACAGCTGACGAATCCACAGATTGCCGAACTGCTCGGAATCAGCACAGCAGCCGTCGCGGCTGCTGTATACAAGGTCCGCTCAAAACTGGAGTCCTCTCTCTCAAACTCTTCGCAAGGAGACACGAAATGACACAATCACCGCCATCGGAAAACCTCCCGCACCACGATGATCTTCCGGCCGTCTATCGCAGGGCTGTTCAGGCAATTCTGGACGAGCCGATGCCAAGCATTGATGTGGCTCAGCGTTTTCTCCGGAGTGTTCAAAAATCGGAGACTCGAACCACGCGTCGACGCTGGCTGTCTCGTGTGGGCGCTTGGACCACGGCTGGTGCAGCTGCGGTACTGATCGGAGTGCTGATGCAATCTGAGCGTTCGTTGTATGCTCAGGTCCTTAACGCCATTCGCGAGGCCCACACGTTCCAGCTTTCGGCGACATACCCGGAAAACATCACCAAGCCAGAGCGATTCTTCCATGGGCTGTGGTATGTGCGGGATGTCGGATTTCGTGAGGAATCCTCGACTGACATTCTTATTAGCAATCCACAAGGGACATGGCGGCATCAGAAAGGCACGCAACTGGCGATTCAGGCCCGTGGCGAGGATCTCGATGTCCTGATCGACCGTGCCTTGCTGATCGATGCCCAATTCCTGAAGGATGCCAAACATGAGCGTTTGGCCGAGCGTGACCAGATCATCGACGGCCAGGCCTGCCAAGCCCACGTGGTGACGTCCCCAGTTTTAGAACGCATGCACGAATCCGAACGACAGTCCGAGAAAGGGCCGACCGGCAAACGGAGAGAGATCCTGCTTCTGGACAGCAAATCTCGAATCGCGCGAGTCATCTGGGAGGTCCAAACCAACAAGCAGTGGACATCGCTGGGAACGACCGACTTCAAGTTCGACCAACCGATCGACCCGGCAAAGTTCGAGCCCCGATTCGGCGACGATGTCCGCGTCGTGGATGTAGACTCGGCCTTCGATGAATTCGCCAGCCTCTCCAAAGCTGTTCATCAGGAGGAGCGTAGCGGCTTGATCTACGCGGTCCATCGTGCCGAGCGTCTTGACAATGGTGGCGTTTACCTCGTGACTTCAGTGCGAGGAACCGACGCCACCAATCACAAATACCCGTTCATGAAACGGCATTGGGCCAATGGAGTCACGCTGGTCGATGGCCCGGCTTATACCTATCCGTCGAGCCAGCAGCATCTCAACTGCATCACCGTCGATTTGGCTGAGATGAATCAGCAGGGGGTGCATGTGTGCTGGTGGGTCATTCTGCCTTTCGAGGGATCAGAGTTCCCCTTCAATGCTGGTCCAGGCAAGGTGAAGATCTCCGCATCCGTTCAGCCTAAAGGTGAGTTTGGCAAAGCGAATTTCACGGATAATGGCGGTGTGACTCATGGATTGAAATGGGATGTGGAAATCGACATCGAAGAGCCGAAATTGCTTCCCTCGCTCGATGCCATCTCGATGCGTGTCTATGCCGACCTTAAAACCCTGGAATTCGTGCCCTACAAGTCTCTCAATGATCGACTACGAGGCACGAAGTTCGCTCGTCTGACCGACCTGAATAAAACCTCGTCAGCCGATTTCGTCGCAGCCGTCGCGGATGACGTGCAGTGGTGGAAGTCGGGCAATCCTATGGATGACCCGCGAAGGCTGGAACTAGCCACGCCACCAAAGCCGAAGAAGTAGCGTGGTCACCGTCTCGAACGTCGCTTGCTCTGGAGACATCTAAGTCATTGGTCTAAAGACGATTGGAGCGTTTTTCGGTAAGCTATGTTCCTCCCGGATTCTGCATGATGTGCAGTCAAAATTAACATTCATGCTGATCCATTCACGAGATCGGTCTTGCGAGCGCTGAGCGATTGTTTTCGAATCGCTGAATGTTCCCCCGTTGTAGGGCACTCGGTCTTTTCGGCAGGAATTGGATAAACCGGAATCATTTGTAATCGATTGATCGCCCGGTGTTCTGAGGTTCTTTGCAGGCTTTGATCTGCTGTAGAGCTTCAAGACGCCGCGGTCAGACTGACGCACTTCCCGCCCAGAGCTGGGAAGAATAACGTAATTCGTAATGAATCTGCCGTAAGACAATCGGGTTTATTTCACGCAAACTATCTCCGCAATGTATTCATTCTGCTTAGCAGCTTCCTCATACTGAGGATGCGATCACTTGCTTCCGATCGCGTAGAGAGTTTTACTCGAGCGGATAAACAGCGTTCCGTCGGCCAAAGCGGGTGTTGACCAGAATC
>CAIXQV010000520.1 GCA_903921605.1 uncultured Planctomycetaceae bacterium
AAACTGAGGAACAAATCCAAGTTTCGAATACACCGCTTCTCCCAAAGGAGTCGCATCGAGGCGAACTGTTTTGACGCCTTGCTGTTGAGCATACTCCAAGCCGGTCCGCACGAGTTCTCGACCCAATCCGCAGCCGCGTTGATCTTCGCGGACGATCACCATGGCTAACCATGCGACACATCCGAATGTACAGCACAGCGCTGTACCGACAACTTCGCCGTTCAGCCCCGCAACAAAACATCCGCCAGGTTCCAGCAGCAGCATTCGCTTCCAGTCGGCCGCGATCTGATTCCAGCCCACTGATGTGCTCAGCATCAATGCGGCGGACAGATCATTCTCGGTCATTATACGGATGGCGGCAGTGCTCATAGACGCCAACATAACATTGTTCTGGTGCTGTTTGGAGTCGAGGAAAGCGTATTTCCGGCAGTGCAATGCTACTGGACCGGAAACAACAACGGCGAGTTACGATTTTGGATTTTCGATTGCCGATTTTTGATTGAACGCAGACCTGCAATCCAAAATCCAAAATTCCCACATTGCCCTGCCGCTCGCCGGGGGGAAAGCACGGATCGGGCGACTGACGTCGCTCCGTTCGCCCGGTCCTGGCGAGCGGCAGGACGTAAGTCCTCCGATGTTAGAGCGGACGTGATGCGTGTGCAAATCTCCCATGGTCCATGCACCCGCAGTTGAACGCAGTCATTCGCTACGGCACCGTGCGGTTGAATCGCGGACGGGCCGTTCCTGCACGGATCGGGCGACTCACGTCGCTCCGCTCGCCACTGGCGCCGCCCCGGCGAGCGGAAGAACGTAAGTCCTCCGATATTGGAGCAGCATCCGAGTTTCAGAAACATCTCAAAGCACGTCGATGGTTTCACCGGGGAACAGATCGGTGATGGCATCGTCGACCGCTCGGAAGAACCAGTCTGTGTCCGTGCCTCCGAATAACACATCATCCTCGCCCGCGTCGTTCAGCACATTGATTTTCGCTTTCAATGAAACTAGCGGACTGCCGACGCCAGCTCGCAGATTGGTGACGCGTGTTGTATACGCGTTGCCAGAAATCCACTGTGTTCGAAGCGTGCTGAGATTGCTCAGACTGGTATCGCTCGTTGTGCGTCCCGCGATCAGGATGTCGTCGCCGGCGTCGCCCTTCAGAATATCCAGTCCCAGACCGCCGATCAGGATGTCCCGGCCACTGCCCGCTTCCAGAATATCGCCGCCCTCCAGGCCGATCAGAATGTTATCGCCAAGGCCACCGGTCAGTCGGTTCGCGACAGCATTCCCCAGCAGCGTATCGCTGCCAGTGCCGCCGACTGCATTCTCAAAGGTACTGACAGAATTCAGCTTCAGCGTACGATTCGTATTCACCGTCTGAATCGATGTCGATCCCAGATTCACGACAACGCTGGTTGTCAGATAGGCGAAGTTCAGCGTGTCGATGCCTTCGTTCGCATTCTCCGTCACTGTATCGGCTTCGGCGGCGTTGCTTGGAACAAACATGTAAATGTCGTTGTTGGCCCCGCCGAGCAGTACATCGCTGCCTGATGACCCAAGAAGTTTGTCGTCTCCGGCATTGCCAGTCAGAGTATTGTCCAGAGTATTTCCGAACAGTGTGTCTGCACCGCTACCACCGAGAATGTTCTCAAACACAACAGCAGAATTCAGTTTCAACGTGCGATTCGTATGCCCCGTCTGAACTGACGTTGAGCCGAGATTCACAATGACGTTGGTCGTCAGAAAGGCGAAGCTCAGCGTATCCGTGCCCTGGTTCAGATTCTCGCTCACCGTATCAGCTTCAGCGACGGTCGCAGGAACAAAAACATAAGTGTCATTGTCGGCCCCGCCGAGCATCAAGTCGTTACCACCGGCTCCGATGAGTGTGTCGTTCCCGGCATTGCCGGTTATAGAATTATCCAGGCTGTTGCCGAACAGCCTATCAGCACCGCTACCGCCGACGATGTTCTCCAGCACAGTCGCGGAATTCAGCTTCAACGTGCGATTTGTATGCACCGGCTGAATCGACGTCGACGCGAGATTCACCACCACGTCTGTCGTCAAAAAGGCGAAGTTCACTGTGTCGATGCCCTCGTTAGCATTCTCCGTCACTTGATCGGCTTCGACCACAGTGGTCGGGAAGAAATCATAACGGTCGTTGTTGGCTCCGCCGAGCAGCAAATCGCTGCCTCCGGCTCCAATAAGTTGGTCGTTCCCGGCACCACCAGTCAGATTATTCTCCAGACTGTTGCCGAACAATCTGTCAGCACCGCTACCGCCAACGATGTTCTCAAGCACACTCGCGGAGTTCAGCCTCAAGGTACGATTCGTATGCACCGGCTGAATCGAAGTCGACGCGAGATTCACCACCAAGTCTGTTGTCAGCGCTGCGAAGCTCAGGGTATCCACGCCTTCGTTGGTGAGTTCCGTCACCTGATCGGCTTCGGAACTCGAGGCAGTCCCGAAGACATAGATGTCGTCCCCCTGCCCGCCGAGCAGAGTATCACTCCCACCACCGCCATTCAGCGTATCACCAGCGCCGAAGCCGAAGAGTTGATTCGTGTTCGAATTTCCGGTCAGAGTGTCGGCGGCAGAACCGCCGGTCGCGTCTTCGAGTCCTGTGGCCGAGGTCAGCGTCAGGGTTCTGTTCGCGTTGACAGCCTGAGGTGTTGTCAATCCAAGATTCAGCGTGACGGCGGTGGACAACTGACTGAAGTCGACGGTGTCGCGACCGACACCAGGAGCTTCTTCAACGGTATCGGATTCGACGTTCTCAGACGGGAAGAAAACGTACAGATCGTTATCAGCACCGCCTGAAAGCATATCGTTGCCGTCACCGCCCTGGATTGTGTCCAGTCCGGCACCACCCCAGATCGCCAGCGGAATGCTCATCGTGTCATTATTGGCTCCCGACGAGAAATTGTCGTCGCCACCGGCACCTCGCAGACGGAACTGTGTGACGTCAGCGACCGGGTAAGAGGTCTGGAGGGGGTTAGTCATACTGGCATTGTCGAAGTCGAATTCGACGTTAAGTCCATTGCGTGCGACGGTCACCGTATCCGCGGTATTGAATCCGAACGCCATCACAGGCCCACCGGTCTGATGATAAACTCCCGTAAACGCGACGGTGTTGTCTTCATTCGACGGATCAATATCCGGCTCGTCGACGAAGTTGCTGCTGTCCGCAGAAAACAGCAGACGATAATCGGTATTCAGATCAGCGATGCCAGCCCCGGGCAGGAAAATGTCAACCCCGAGCACAAAATTGACCGTGTGGATTCCCACAGTGAGATCGGCCGGTTCCGGGAAGAACGTGCTGATGAGAGTGTCGCCAACATCCAGCAATGCATCACTGGACTGAAAGATTTCGATATTAACCGGTGCGATATCGCCGTTTGTGATCTCGTAGGTGATGCTGATCCCGGTTCCCCCGTTGCCAGTGGCGCTGATCATGCGGAAGTCCGGGCGCTGACTGCCTAAACTGACGCCGGTTACAGTGGATGCCTCGAATGGCACTTAGTTATCGCCTCTTCGTTTGAGCAGTTCACGCCTGGCCTCATGTCGTGGCTTCATAAGCATGGTTGCTCTTGTGGGATTTCTTTTTCTTGCACGCGGTTCGCAGCGATCCGGTCGATCGGCAACGCGAT
>CAIXQV010000521.1 GCA_903921605.1 uncultured Planctomycetaceae bacterium
GGAACAAACCGCCGCCGTGGTGTCGTCTCAGACGGAACCGAATCTGCAGCCTGTTCGGGCTGACGCGCCGAGTCCACAGCAACACGCACCGGGTCGTTTTTCCGCAGACAACCAGTCGGCATTTCGAACTGGCTCTGGCTTAGTCCAAAAAGCGATCCGACATCATGGGGCCATTGGTTCAGATCTGAAATCCCGGGAATCCGATGGCAGTGAGCACAACCCGCTGACATGACGAGCTCCCGTCCGGCAGCAATGCGATCAGCTGGAGCCGAGGCAATAGCAACAGTGCTCTCGCCATTCTGCAGCCGGTTGGTCGATGCTGCGGGCGACTGCGAGGAATCCTGAAGGAGTGCTGCGACGATTCCACGAATTTCGTCGTCTGAGAATCGAAACAACGGCATGCGGTGATCCGGATTGAGCGTTTTCGGGGCCTGCAGCCAGTTCGTCAGCCATGTGGAAGTGCGGCGTGCGGCGATTCGGTTGAGATCCGGCGCTGCATAGGCTGACAAAGCTGCCGGATTCACATCATCCGTGTCGGGCTCGGCATCCCCTGAACGAGAATTCCCGGAAACGTTCGGCAACGTATGGCACGCAATGCAACCCGCCGTTCTCAACAACTGCCGCCCCGCTGCAACGTCGGCATCCTGTGCCGTAGTCTCAGTCGTGGCAGTGTCAGGCTCGTCCGCGGTCTTCTCAGTTCCTCCCTCAACGGCTCCTCCCTCAGAGGAAATGCTCCCCAAAAAAGCGGCGACAGATTCAGCCTCCGCAGTCGAAAAATCAAAATGCGGCATCCGCGAATTCGCGACGACCTGGTCGGGACCCAGCAGCCGTGCCACCAGAACCTCGGCAGAGCTGTTGATTGAAACCCGATCCAGGGTGGGGGCCTTCTGCACATCCATCAATGACGATTCACGATGACAGGCTGCACAGCGCAACGCATCGGCCAGTTGTTCGCCCGCCGCGAGTTCCCTGAACGAGTCCACCTCTTTGTGCACAGCCTCCGTGGGCTCATTGCTGGTGTCGTCGTGACTGGCTTGCGGCGTAAAGATATCTGAAGGCAATGGTTCCAGAGTAAACTTGTCGGACGACCAGAACAGATTCATAACAGCTGGTTCCGGCGATTGACTTCGCTGCAGCTGACTTCTCTGATATACGATGGAAACAGGATATTCGCCGGCTTCCAGCGTGGTGGTTTTTCCGCTGATGAACTTCAGTTCGTTGGATGAGATGCTCAGAACCGTCTGTTGATTAATTACGATCTCGACACTTCCCGTACCGGAGAAGTGGAACTGGTAGCCTCCGGCTTCTCGGATCAGAATGATGCCGCTCCAGCGCACATCCTGCAGCTCTGCCGTCATTCGCTGATCTGGAACTCCGCCGCGGCAGTCCAGCAGCGGCCGTCCGTCGATACGACGCACTGTATGGTGATCGCTTCGGTACTCTGCGATCAGGCCATTCTCTGCCGTCGATTGCGACAGATTGTGCGGCTCTGCCACTGTACGGCTGGAAACGGCTGCCAGTACGATAACTGAGTAGATCCAGGGTACCAGAAGTCGAGACACCGAGCGGCAGCAGCTGTTCGGTGCGATCCGTCGGAACCGGGCTGCGAATCCGCGACGATTAACTCGGGGCGGGAAGCGACAACGCATGGTAAAGCCCTCAAGATCCCGCAGATCCATGAGAAGTACTCCGGCGGTTGTTCAGAATCAACAGGTCATTGAGCCGCTTCCGGCGTTGCCGTATTTTCCTGCAGCATCTTCAGAAACGCCTGACGCATGGTTTCCAGTGCCGGCTTGAGAGGCCCCGGAAGTGTTGCGCCGGAAGCCAGACGATGGCCACCGCCGCCAAATTGCTCTGCCACGGCCGCAACATTGTAAGGAGGACGACAC
>CAIXQV010000522.1 GCA_903921605.1 uncultured Planctomycetaceae bacterium
GTCCCCTTACGCGCAAAAAGCCATGCGAAATTCTGCGAGACAACTAGCTGCAACTGGACAAGGCGTTACACTCCGATCGTTCAAAGAGTGGACCGTTGATGATTGTTGAGCCCTTGGGGCGTGTGCGTGGTGGCAAATGCACATATGTTTTTAACGATTGCGATTTTGTGATGAACTGAGCGAAATCCACTTTGAGAACAACGCACGCAAGTTTTACTTGTCTGCTTCCTGAGGGTTTTGAAAACCTAACCCTGAATCTACTTCACCTTAGTACTGAGAAACCCGATGCGCTTGCTGACTTGTTTTTTAATCGTCCTTTGCCTGACTGTTTCCTCGCCCATTGCGAAATCGCAGGAGAAAATTAGTGACGCAAACCTTCTGGTAGAATTGACGGCACTGGAAAAAGCGAGTTGGGAAGCCGCTGTTAAGGGTGATAAAGAGTTTTTTCGGACATATTTGGCAGCCGATTCAAAGTGGTTTCTGGCCGATGGTTCTGTGGTGGACCGTGATCAAGTGTTAATGAACCTTGATGACTTCAAATTGAACAGCTTTAAGATGAGCGAGACTTCAATCCTTCGCGTCTCAGATAACGCAGCGATGATTATGTACCGTGTGTCTTATCAGGGTACTCATAAGAATCAGAAAGAAGCCTACGCAGATATCGAATCGTCCTCACTCTATGTTTCCCGCGACGGGAAATGGCTGGAGATCTTCTACCAGGAAACTCCCAATGTCGGGTTTTCGCATGGTACTGCAGAAGAAGCCAAACAGATGGTTGCCAAAGCAATTGCGTTGTTCAATAAGGAAGGTGTATCGGCTTTTGAAAAGATAAGTACCGGTAAAGACGGTCTGCGAGATCGAGATCTGTATGTATTCGCTATGGAAGTTGGGCCCGAAGCAAAGGTGACAGCGTATGGCGGGTCCAAACTTGTCAAAAACCCAGTCGGCACGTTGGCCATGGATGTAAAAAGTCCAGACGGCGATCCGATCGGAAAATGGGTGCAGGAACGGGCGACCGAACAGGGAGCTTGGATCGACTATAGCTATATCGACCCGGTTACATCGAAGTTAGAGCACAAGCTCACATGGATCGTGCGTAACGGAAAACACATCTTTGGCTGCGGGATCTATACTCCGTCAAAATAATGCGGCACTGGCTAACCCAGGTTAATGCAGAGGTGCGGAAGTTGTGTCGTAACCGTTCACAGACTGGTCTTCGATAAGAATGACGAATTGATCGAATTTCGTAGATGAGTGACGGGGCGATCATCAAACCAGAGTGCATCCCGCAGGAGTCGTGGGACCAGAATGGTCCTGCGGCTCCAGCGTGTTTTGTGATGTTGGTCGAACGGTTGGAGAAGCAGCAACGACTGCTGTCAATGTGATACGCATTCGGCCGCTGATCCCGACGGATCAATGCGACAGCGTGAAACACGATAAGGCTTTGATCTGTCCTGTCCTGTCCTGTCCTGGCTGTGGGACTAATACTGTGGCACTGATACTGTGAGTGGTGTGTGTTGAGAGTAGCCGGATTCGTGAGAATTCGGATGCCTTCCACGGAATCGCACCGAATTCTTTTGAATCCGGCTACAAAGAAACATCTCACTCTACCCCGAGCGAAGTAGAAATCAGAGGCATAGAGGCCAGTCCTATCCGCCATCAGGTCACCGAACTGACCACAGGGAAACTCATCGTCACTGAGCATCAGGTTGATGAGATCCCGTGTCCGCACGGGAGAAAAACGAATCGCGGTGGAAGGGCCTTGCAGTGCCAACGAGATCAATCGATCTGACCGTGGCATCCTCCATCACGATGCTCAGCCCTCTGGACGATCATCGTCTCCTATTCTGCTGGGCTGATCTGTTACGCGACTTTCAGGCGATGATCGAACGCAAAGGTCAGTCCACTGAAATCGGAACAGTGTGGAAATCGGTCAGCTTTCGCAAGCTGAGCTTTGGTACTGAAGCCGCCTCCGGCAGCCAGAACATGAGTGTGATTCTTTCCGTCGTGGAAACCTCCCGACGACTCAAACGGCACTGCAGCACATTCGTCAAAGACGCCGTCTACGCCGTCTTCGGCCA
>CAIXQV010000523.1 GCA_903921605.1 uncultured Planctomycetaceae bacterium
CACGGTCTTCGCCGACGAATTGAACATTCCAATCGGCCTGATTCCTTACGGTGACGGGGTGATCTGTTTCAGTATTCCGAACATCTGGTACCTGCGAGATACCGACGGAGATGACCGCTGCGACAAGCGAGAAGTCTTATATGGGCCATTCGATACGACTCGGGATACTCACGGGATGTGCAATGCGTTTCGGCGCGGCGATGACGGTTGGATTTATTCCTGCCACGGATTCAACAATCGTTCAGAAGTCGCCGGAAAGGACGGCCATAAAGTGGTCCTCACGTCAGGGAACACATTTCGCTTTCGTCCCGACGGCTCTCGGCTTGAGCTGTATACTCAGGGCCAGGTGAATCCGTTCGGAATGTCGATCGATCAATATGGTGATATCTACACAGCCGACTGTCACACCAAGCCCGTGACGCTGTTATTGCCGGAGGGTTGCTACGACAGCTTCGGGCGCCCGCACGACGGTTTGGGATATGTCCCGAATGTTATGGAGCACCTGCACGGTTCAACGGCGATTGCCGCATTGGCGCTGGGCGAACATTTGCGATTTCCAGCGGAGTATGCGAACAGCACATTTGACGGAAATGTGATGACTTCGCGAGTGAATCAGAACACTTTGAAGCGAACAGGTTCCAGCGTTCGAGCGATTGAACAACCGGATCTGGTCAGCAGCAGTGATCCCTGGTTTCGGCCGGTGGATCTGGTCGCTGGTCCGGATGGCGCGTTATACGTCGCGGACTTTTACAATCGAATCATCGGACATTATGAAGTTGACCTGAAGCATCCGGGCCGCGATCGGTTTCGTGGACGACTTTGGCGAGTTCGCTATGCAGGAACTGAAGGTGCGACGAATGCCATTAAAGGATATGGACAGGACCTGACAGCTCTAACCACCGAGCAATTGCTTGAAGTGATCAGGACAGCTCCCGAAATGCAAAAGCGACTGGCCAGAGATGTGATCGCGGATGATCTGTCAGCCGAGACGACTGCGACACTCAAAAAGCATCTTCACGACAACGACTCTGTAGTACGCCGTTTCGCTCTGCGACTACTGGCGCTGCGAGATGCGTCGGTGATTGAAGCGATTTCCGCCGGGGCGTCTGACGATGATGAACTTGTCCGCGTCCATGCTTTCCGCGCGTTGCGAGAAGTGACTTTGCAGGAAGCCGATCAGACAGCGGCCTCACAGCTTCTGAAAAAGGGATTTGGCGACTTATCGGCGATGGTGCGACGCTCGGCCGTAGCCGCGGCTTCTCGACAACAGTCGCAGGAACTCATCGCGCCGCTGCTTCGCATGTTTCATACGACCGATCTGGCTGACGTGCATTTGCGACATTCTATCCGGATTGCGCTGCGGGATCATTTGCTGCATGAAGACTGGTTCCGAACAGTCGCTGCGGATGTGACAGTCGGCATGGATCGTCTGGTTTTGGCAGATCTGAGCCTGGCCGTCAAAACACCAGCGTCAGCGGAGTTCGTGGCTGGCAACATTCAGTTTCTCGGTGTGTCTCAGCCCACGCGGCTGGCTGAGTATTTGCAGTTTGCGGCGGCTCATGTTTCGCCGGAAGCAGCCGAGGGAGTTGTGGTGGCAGTGAGAGAGCGATTCTCCGGGGATCGTGAGCTGCAACGCGGGTTGTTGAATTCCATGCGTCAGGGGTTTGCTCAGCGAGGACAACAGCCACCGGCTGCGGTACGAGCCTGGGCCATGGATGTTGCGATGCAGTTGCTGAACATGAAAACGCCCGAAGATCTTTCAGCACTCGACGTCGTGCCTGCAGTGAGCTGGAACTATCGGCCGCACTCGGATGCGTCTGACAAAAATAATTGCTGGGGTGTTGCACGGTCTCGCATGTCGGCCGACGCCGTAGCTGGAGCAGCGTTGTACAGCAGCTTTGAGCAGGGTGAACGCCGGACGGGGATTTATCGTTCGGCACCGATTGAGGTCGGCGACAGCCTGTCGTTTTTTATTGCGGGTCATGACGGAATTCCGGACGCACCATTGAAGAAGGCCAATTTTGTGCGGATCCGCGATGCTGCGTCGGAAGAGTTGCTACGGGAAGCGTCTCCATTGCGGAATGACGTGGCCCAAAAGGTCGAATGGAAAACGGATGATCTGCGAGGACGAAAGGTTGTCGTGGAACTTGTCGACGGCGACAGTGCGTCGGCGTATGCCTGGATTGCGGTGGGGCGATTCTCGGACGATCGACTGAATCCATCCGACGATCAGCAGCGACAGCTCGCAGCCGCAGAACTGATCGGAGATTTCGGACTGCAGGAACTGCGACCGGCCATTGTTCGACTGTCGACAGTGAGTGGAGTGTCTCGCACTTCGTTGGTCGCCATGGCGAATTCGCTTCTGAAACTGCGTCCCAATTCACTGCTGACTGCCGTCTCAATTGTTCCGACAATTGCTGCCGCTTCGGATGCGTTGGCCCAATCGGCGATGAATGCCATTGCGCAGGATAACTCTGAGGAAGCTCGCAAGACTCTGGAAGCCGCATTTCAGGTGTCGACGGCCGCTGAGCAGTTGCTGATTGCTCAACCGCTGGCCGCAGATCTGTCGGGCGCTGAAGAGCTGCTGAGACTCATGGAAGCCGGCAAGGCGTCCGCACGACTACTGCTCAAGCCCGCGATTCAGCAGCGTTTGAACGCGATCGCCACGGAGGAATTGAAATCGCGAGTGATCGTGCTCACAGAGAAACTCCCCACGGAGGACAGCATCGTGGAAGAGTTGCTCACGAATCGTCGAAAAGCCATTCAGCAAACGGCAGGAGATATTCAAAACGGCAAAGAGCTGTTCAAAAAGAATTGTCAGATCTGCCATCAGATTGCCGGGGAAGGAAAACAAGTCGGACCGAATCTGGACGGAATTGGTAATCGCGGGCTGGACCGGGTTCTGGAAGATGTGTTGATCCCGAATCGAAATGTTGACGTGGCGTTTCGAACGACAACCGTGGTGACCGACGAAGGCAAAGCCTACAGCGGATTACTGAAGGAACTGGAAGGCAATCGGATCAGCATCGTCGACAGCCAGGCGAAAGAAACGATTCTGCAGACGGACATCATCGAAGAGCGTAGGGCGTCTGCGAATTCACCGATGCCATCGAATGTGGGCGAGACATTGAACGAAGTGCAGTTGCGAGATCTTGTCAGTTTCCTGTTGTTGCAGAAGAAGATCGTCGAAGGCGCGAAGCCGTGAAGGTGGTTTCCGCTTAAGACCGTGCGGCTCGGAGATGGCTCGGTGAGCACCATGCTGGACTGCGGTGCTGGGCCGGTTTTATCAAGTACGATGAAAGACTGTCACCATGGAGATACTTAAAGAACTGCTCTCCACGAATACGTTTCAGGGAAAAGTCGACTGGATTGGAATCTCGTCGGGGCCACGATCAGAGATTAAGGCGCAGGACACCGTTCGTATCGTGACGGGCGGCGTGGAAGGCGATCATCATTGCCGCCCGACGAGGAAGTCGAAGCGGCAGGTGACGTTGATTCAGGCTGAGCATATCCCGGTTGTGGAGGCGATTCTGGGGCGAGGAAAGATCGACCCGTCGTTACTGCGGCGAAATATTGTGGTTTCCGGCATCAACCTTGCTGCATTGAAGTATCAGACGTTTCGAATTGGGACGGCGGTGCTGGAAGGGTCTGGCAATTGTCCGCCTTGTTCCAGGATGGAAGAGAACCTGGGGCCGGGCGGTTATGCGTCAATGTTGGCCCATGGCGGAATCACGGCGGTGGTCGTCTCGGAAGGTGTTGTGAGTCTGGGGGATGCGGTTTCCGCTCTTCCGATGGTGTAAGTGGGTGAAAATCTCGTAAAGTTGCAGAATGCTCTTCAGGTTCTGTGTTGGAATTGTGTAGCAAATTCGTCCAGTCGTCTCATTTTGCGTCGTGCATTGAGAGACGAAACAGACGGAAAACTGCTTCTGAGTAGAGTTACGAGGCGGTTTCGGGAACGTTGAGGCCGGTCACTTTTCCGAAGTGGCGGGGTGGATGAGACTTGAAAAGAGTCAGGACGATCCGACAATTGGCGGATTGATTGCTCCGGTGAAGATTTTTCAGGTGCAAGGCGACAACTGAAGATGTTTGCAAAGCTATTTTCCAGAAATTCGACTCGACGACGCCCCAGCGCGTGGGCTGCCTGTTGTGCGGCGGAGTCTCTGGAGGTTCGCAGCTTGCTTAGCGCGGTGGTCGTGCAATTGGCCGCCAGTCGCGACAACACAATTTACAGCGTGCCCACAGGTGACCAGGCGAATGGTCAGGGCCAATTTATCGTGGCCGGTGGGGCTGGTGGTACAGCGGCAGCGCGTCGAGGTTTGATCGCGTTCGATGTCGCCGCAGCCGGGATTCCGGAAGGCTCCACAATTCTTGACGTCGTGCTGACGATGAATCTCGCCCAGACAGCGGGTGGTTCGACCAATGTTGCAGTGCATCGATCACTGCGATTATGGGGCGAAGGTTTTTCAGATGCTTCCGGTACAGAGATGGAAGGTGCAGTGACCAATGGGCTTGATGCCACGTGGATGTTTCCTCAGTTTGGAGGTACAGCGTGGGCGAAACTCGGTGGTGACTTCGCCAGCGCATCGGCGACTGTAGCAGCCGGTGCACTGGGGGCGTATGAGTGGTCCGGCGGAAATCTGGTCGCAGATGTTCAGGATTGGCTGGATAGCCCTAACTCGAATTTTGGCTGGTTCATCAAGTCGGCTGAAGCGTCCGGGAACATGAAAGCGTTTGTCAGCCGAAATTCGGCTAATGCCGCACTGCGACCCACTCTCGAGATCACCTACGAAGAACCCATCATTCCGGGGATTGTCGAGGGCCGAAAGTGGCACGACAAGAATGCGAATGGGATTCGTGAGTCAGAAGCGACACTGGGCTTGAATCTGCAATTCCCCAGTGGTGAGTCGCGATACAATAACTTTGGCGGAAAAGAGTACTGGTACCAGTCCGCAGTTAACACGGCGTGGTACTTTTTGAGTCCGAACGGCAATCTGGTCAAGTGGAGCGGTAAAGCCAAATCGCTGACGGGGACTGTTGTGGATCAGCTTGATCCGCAGGTCTGGCATACTCCACAGACTTTGCTGGGGTCTTCTCAGAAGTCGCCGGAACCGTGGATGAATGGCTTCGTTTTCGAACTCGTTAATTCGGCCGGGAAAGTCGTGGCCACGGCGACGTCGCGGGATATCGATCGCAATGGGGACGGTGCGATTCAGCAGGAAGCCGAACGTGGCTGGTATCGCTTTGATAACCTGATGCCGGGCAAGTATACGGTCCGTGAAGTCGTTCCCGAGGGCTGGGTGCAAAGTGCATCACGAACTTCGTCGGGAGCGATGGAGGCCTATCAACTGGATCAGAAACTTGGCCTGACTCTTTCAGGTTCTGATCGCCGGAATTTTGGTGGTCAGGATGAACGCTGGATGAGAGGATCAAGTGGCTGGTTCTACATCACACCAGCGGGAGATTTTTATCGCTGGGATGGTAAGGCTGTAACTGCCAAAACGCCGCTTTCAGGAACCTTTCTGGCTGATCCCGGGATTCCCTATTATCGCGACATTTCTCTGCTCCACGATGCTAAGAACCCAGTTCTGAACGTAACCGAAGGCGCCGTACTGACCAGAATCAACTTTGGCAATTACAAGCCAACGATTGTTACAGGACAGGGAACGCTCAGCCAGATCCCTGCGTGGATCAGGAATTCGCCCACATTCACGGCCGTGCTGAAGCCTGGTGGAACATCCCAGCC
>CAIXQV010000524.1 GCA_903921605.1 uncultured Planctomycetaceae bacterium
GGCGTCAGAGACCGTCGCGGGGATTGCAGGCTGGCTGGCTGGAGCGCCGCAGGAATACTCTGCGGTGTCCGCTACGCACCTGTTGCTGGCTTCCGGTGATCCCGTTTTCCTGAAAACTGAGGATGGACGCTATCGCCAGGTCGGGCGTGTTCGCAACAACTTCGCCCCACCTCCTGTTGATTCAAGCAAGCCGGTTTTGCCTCATAACGAAGCGTATACTCAGAAGGCGACAGTCGTTCTTTATGACTCGGCCGTCGATAAAGCATTTCCGCTCGGCTATCAGCTTGAGTATCACACCACACCCACGGCATTGGACTGGGTTGCCACCACACTCATCACTTCGGAACGGCAGCAGCAGATTGCCGAGATCATTGCGAAGGACTGGGAGCAACACCGCGAACAGGTGATGCTGAAACTGCAGCCGATTGTCGAGACCGGCATCGGGAAATGCGTAGAGGCGATCGAGACCGAATTGCCGACGGTCCTGAATGCTCATCGAGGCGACTTTGGAAAGCTGGCTGATCGCTATCAGGTCGAGATTATTCGCAATCAGATTGTTCCGCTTGTTCGTACTGAAATTCTGCCAATCGTTCAGGAAGAAGTTCGCCCTCTGGCCACCGAACTGGGGAAAGACCTGTGGAATCGAGTCTCACTGTTCTCATTTACGTGGCGATATCTTTACGACGTGTCTCCTTTGCCGGAGAAGAACGCTGTGAAGCTGGAGTTTGATCGCTTCATGAAAGAGGAAGTCACCCCCGCGCTGGAATCACGTTCGAACGAGTTCGTGGAGGTGACCGAGCGAATCCTGGGGCGAATCAGTCGCAATGAAAAAGTCCGCTCGGTGATTCGAGAAAACCTGAAGAAGGTTGCGACCGACAAGGAGCTGCAAACAATTGTCTGGGCCATTGTGCAGGAATCCGTGATCAATAACCAAACGCTCCGAACCACGATGCGAGACTACTGGGCCAGCGCAGAAGTTCAGGATGCCATGAGTGCGGCGACGGCAAATTTTGAGACAACGGCCAGAGCTGTTGGCGATACAATTTTTGGCAGCCGCGAAGGCGGAGTGACCCCGGAGTTCGCTCGCGTCCTGCGTGCTCAGATTCTGATGAAAGATCGTCGCTGGTTCGTAATCGCGCCCAAGCCAGTGACGCCCGCACTTCTGCCAAGACCGGAAGTGGGAGGTCTCGTCATGATTGCGGCAGCTCAGCCCATGCCGTTTCCTCTTGAGTTCGAAGGTGCCGAGCAAAGCCCTTTGTCTGTGTATCACTCCGAGAATCCGGAGGCCGTGGATTCCACGCCGCAAGCCGATAAGCCCTGAATGGTATCCCAAAGGATATTACACTATCTCTCGGGCGATATTTTAGCAGGCCTTGAGACAGGCGAATACTCCGCCCATTGTGACTCGCAATTCTTCAAAGCCATTCTGCATATAGACTTGCGTCGCTATTTGGGAAATATTTCTCTAACTGGCACAGAGCCTGCTTTGTCACATCTCATCAAACGACACGACAACGAGATGGAATCAAAAACAGGAGAATGGGATCATGGCCAGCAAGTCGCTCTTCAAGTCATTAGTGGGATTGTTAGCCCCAAAAGCTGATGCTGTTAACGAAGCGGGTGGAACGGCTTACGAATTCTCCACAAAGCACAAATTGGCTCAGTACGCGGCAACCGGATGCCTGAACAACACATTCTATGTTTCTGCCGAAGACCAGCTCGCAACGATTCTGGAGCTATGCGGTGCGAATGAGCCGGAATACATCGCTCAGGTAGCCCTGTTCGCACGAGCGAAGGGTTACATGAAGGATATGCCCGCACTTCTTTGTGCTGTGCTTTCGGTTCGCTCTCCGGGTTTGCTGGCCGAGATCTTTGATCGAGTCATCGACTCGCCGAAAATGCTGCGGAACTTCGTGCAGATTATGCGGTCCGGAGTTGTTGGCCGAAAAAGCCTCGGA
>CAIXQV010000525.1 GCA_903921605.1 uncultured Planctomycetaceae bacterium
CCTTCGGCAGTTTCAGTGTCTACAAAGCCCTCGGAATAGGCCGGACCGAGCGGAGCGAAGTTCGGGCAGTGACTGCCCCAGTGAGCGGGACAGCGCTACTCGCCGGTGAGTACGTCACTGTCGCAAACACAAACCCGCTGGACAGCGCCAAGCGGCTCACGAATGTACCGCGTCCCGCCCTCAACACCACGCTTACACCGATCGAACAAATCCAGGTTGGCGACCGAGTTCTCGCCGAATCACCGACCGGTGAAGAAGACACCGCGTTTGGTTCAGAGATCATCGCGTCCGATTGGCGAAAGCTAACACTGCGGGCTCCGAAGCGGGATGGGACAGTGGCGGAGGTCGTACTGCTGAGGCCGCTCACGTGGCTGAATGAGCAGCACGGCGAAGTCGGCGGCACGGTGTTCATCTCCGTGCCCGAATGCGGCATTGACGGCAACGCAGAGGTTCTAGCCATTGATCCGTGTCCCGAGATTCCATCAGGCCCAGGCCGAGTTGTCACAGGCACGTTCCTGCATCAGGCCCGCAGCACGATCACTCTCACGATCGCTGGTCAAAGCGAACCCATTGAATGCACGGGCAACCATCCGTTCTGGAGCGAAGACCGCCAGACCTTCGTCCGAGCCGACTCACTGCAACCCAACGAAACCCTCCGCACCGCCACGGGCTTGACGACTGTCGAATTTTGGACCCCTGATCTCAACCCAACCCCCGTCTATAACATCGAAGTCCACGGTGCGCACGTGTACCACGTCGGGACCAGTGGCGCGGTGGTGCATAATCCAGGTGGGCTGAGTATTCTTGATTGTCCACATTTCATCCCAGATGATTACGTAACACTTTATCACGGTTCGGCCACCGGTCTGAAAGGTGGCATTTTCAATCTTGGTGCTGCTGCGTCAAACATTCGGCCAGGCACGCCGAGAGCAGGCGTCTACTTGACGGACGACTTTAATCGCGCATTTAGCGCATATGGTCGCAATGGGACGATCAGTTCTGTGACCGTACCGCGTGAAATGGCTGATCAAATGCGACAACTCGGAGGTCCTCTGGGAAATCAGGTCGAATTCTTTACCGACAATGTACACGACATTGAATTCATGAATAGGTTTATCACTGAGCTTCCCGCGTTAGATGCTTTCCAACTCTGGATAAAGGGACGCTTCTGATGTCCTCACAGTCCTTTCTGGCCTTGGACGTATTTCGCCTACTTTGGGACATCGAGCTACTTTCGGCAATTGAACAGTCCACTGAAGTACGCATACCTTTTGACGCTCAGATGAAAGCATTTCGTGATGTGCATCATCGCGAGCGACAATCGTTGGTCACGCAGATTCAGGAGTTTTGCGGCTTTAGTGAAGAAATCATGTTGCGTGAAAGACAGGATGACCCTTGGGGCCGGATCGACAAAGAGACGTGCGGAATTGATATCAATCGTTTGACCGCCGAACTCTTGATCGCCGGTTCTGCGCAACCAGGATGTAAAACGATCTTTGAAAATTCCAATGCGATGAAGACGTTCTCAAGTGAGATTATTCCACCAATCGTTTTGCGTTTCTTGAGCGCAGTGTTAGTCGGACGATTTGCATTTCGGAAACAAAACGGAATACGTCACAGGGACATCTATCCGCTGTTATCGACACTGAATCAGTTTCTCGGTGACGCGGGTGATTTAGGTGCTGCATCATTTGCTACTGGGATCTTACACAGTTGGAAAAAATACGAACTGCCGTCAATCTTGTCGCAAGATGGAGGTTCTGAAATCCTTGCCTGGATCCGAACGTTGCTTGATGAGTGTGGACTTTCATGAACAACAAGAATGACTTCTTCGGCATCCACCGCACGACGCTGCTGGTGATCGTCGTTGCGACCATCTTCGGCAGTTTCGGTTTCTACAAAGCCCTCGGCGGTGGAACAAGCAACGACCGGACTGTGAGCGGCACGGCGCTGGCCGCCGGTGTGGACGGCTCACGCACAATCTTAAACCCGCAGTCTAGCGCCATGCGGCTCACAAGTGCCCCGCGTCCCCGTGGCCGAACCACGCTCACACCGATCGAACAAATCCAGGTGGGTGACCGAGTTCTCGCCGAATCACCGACCGGCGAAGAAGACACCGCGTTCGGTTCAGAGATCATTCCGTTCGAATGGCGGAAGCTGACGCTGCGGGCTCCGAAGCGGGATTGCACAACGGCAGAGGTTGTGCTGCTGAGGCCGCTCACGTGGCTGAATGAGCAGCACGGCGAACTTGGCGGCACGGTGTTCATTTCCGTGCCCGAATGCGGCATTGATGGCAACGCTCAGGTTCTGGCTATTGATCCTTGTCCCGAGATTCCTTCCGGCGCAGGCCGAGTCGTCACGGGCACATTTCTGCATCAGGCCCGCAGCACGATCACTCTCACGATCGCCGGTCAAGGTGAACCGATCGAATGTACCGGCAACCATCCGTTCTGGAGCGAAGACCGCCAGACCTTCGTCCGAGCCGACTCGCTGCAGCCCAACGAAACCCTCCGCACCGCCACCGGCCTGACCACCGTGGAATCCTGGAATCCCGACCTCAACCCAACACCCGTCTACAACATCGAAGTCCACGGCGCTCATGGCTATCACGTCGGTACGAGTGGTGTAGTGGTGCATAACGGGACGGGACTGCCAATACTTGACAATTGTCCCTGGAAAGTTGCGCCTAAGCACTGGCCTCCAACTATTGCCGACGGCGATTTGATGCATGGAGCATTCGAAAGTTGGCTCAAAGAGAAATTTCCGGATACAGTTTTTGACATTCGCGTAAACCCGCACCGACCAGGCGTTGATGCTTCATTTTTGGATGGAGTCGATCCTGGGTTCGCACATGCAGAACTTAAACCATTTACATCATCAGGTTTGGCATCGTTTCAGGGACAACTTGGAAACTGGGGTTTGAGCGATATTGCACTTTTCACCTACGACGAATTCGGCAACATTTTTCGATTCGACTCAGGGCTCTGGCCATGAACGAGCTTCAACGCACGCTAAACAACGAAGCATGGCTTCAACTTCGCGAAGGTAATTATGCAGAGGGAGCTGAACTCCTTTCAAAGTGCATCGCGGTGCGACCTGAAATTGGCGACCAAACCGCGCCCTACTACCGAAATCTTGTGATTTCCCAACTGTGCTTGGGAGAATACTTAAGAGCCGAAGAGATTGAACGCAAGCTAATTGCGTCCCTCACGACCAGCCATTCCAGGGAGTTTGAAGTCTATGGATGCACCCTGTGGGTTCGCGGACACCATGACGACGCGCTCGCAAAGTGGAAGGAAGGACTCAATTGCGACTATGCCGATTCTGCAAACGTCCAGATTCCACTACTTCTATGGTTTGGTCATTCATGGCTCAAACGCGATCAATGTGAGATTCTCCAAGTACTGCGAAGTCGCGTGGGGGATCGAAAAACTGGTATCGGCTGGCCGCTACCAATCGCTCAATACCTCCTTGGTAGGAAGTCACTTGAGCACCTTAGGACAGAAGCAGAAATGAGTTCTCACGCCCGCATTCAAATTCGTCAGAGGCGGCAAGCTGAGTTCTACGTCGCCGTTCAGAAGTACCTGCAGGGCGAAACGGAGCTGTTCGCGGCAACCATGACCGAGATTGCAGGCACGAAAGACTTGCTGTCCGAATGCGAACGATATCTTGCGCAGAGTCTTGTGCGGGACACTCCGACAGGGACCTCCACGTGAGTGAACTCAACTCAACGTGTTTTCAACGAATGCCCAGAAGATTTTGCAATATCGGAGATGGCTTCTTTTGAAAAACACTTTCAGGGAACAGTTCCGTATGCCACGCTGGGTGGCACCGCCTGAAGAGGCTGTGTTGAGCTGCAACGAGAAGCAGTAAGCGCCCGGCGAAGAGCATGTTGTGGGCATGGGTACCCTCTGGATTTTTGCGGGAGGGTCGCAGGTGGGAAAGCATTATTCGGCGGAGCAGTGGGCGGCGTGGGTTGGGGAGCAGCGAGAGTCTGAGCTGAATGTGGC
>CAIXQV010000526.1 GCA_903921605.1 uncultured Planctomycetaceae bacterium
CGGTTGAAGACCAATGATTTCTCCGAAGTGATTCAGATGGCGAAGCAGTTGTCTCCGTTGCCCGAGAGAAAGGTCCGGGAATCAACAATCGGATTCCATCACAGCGTGATTCTGGGCATTGCTGACAAGATTGTCGATGCTGTCAAGTCGGGAAGCATCAAACGTTTCTACCTGATCGGCGGATGTGATGGCGCTGAACTTGGCCGCAATTACTACAGCAAGCTGGCCCAGCAGACTCCTGACGAGTCCGTAATCCTGACACTCGGATGCGGTAAATATCGCATTCGAAATCACGACTATGGTTCTGTCGCCGGACTTCCTCGCCTGCTTGATATGGGGCAATGCAACGACGCCTATGGAGCAGTGCAGGTCGCATTGGGACTTGCAAAGGCCTTTGACTGCGGAGTCAATGATTTGCCTCTATCAATTGTTCTGTCCTGGTTCGAACAGAAGGCTGTCGCCGTATTACTCAGCCTTTTAGCGTTGGGAGTGAAGGGGATTCGTCTCGGCCCTGTTCCTCCCGCATTCGTATCTCCGAACGTGTTCAGGATCCTGCAGGACACATTTGATCTCAAGCTGATCGAAGCGGAACCACCTGCCGAACTGGTTCAGCTCAGCGTGTAGTCGTTTTTCCTGCTCATGGAGCAATTGGTCGACATCAGGAACCAACAAGTCGTTCCGGCTGAGTTGGTTCCTGTTTCCTTGCTTTGTCATGCATCTCATCAGGATCCCGGGGGAGTCAACTTATCATGCAATCAATCGATGAGCCACGATTGGAGACGGATCTGGTCTATCGTTTTCGATTCGTCGCTGACTTCATTGGCTTCACAAAAGATGATGCTGCGGCGCTGCAGTCGGCCGCGATGTTTCTTGGTCCGATGATTCCGGATATCGTGGACAGAACGTATCAGAAACTGCTGGATCGTGATTGCACTGCTCGTCACTTTATGCCGCGACAGGCGGGATTTGAGGGAGCGGTTCCCCCGGACCTGCAATCGTTATCCGCCAGGCACCCGCAGATTCAGTTTCGCAAAGAACATCTCGCGCGATACCTCAACACAGTGCTTGGAAGAACGTGCGATGAGAAGCTGGTTCCGTATCTCGATATGGTCGGAAAAATCCACACGCCTGCGGCAGGAAATCACGAAATCGACGTTCCGCTCGTCCAGATGAACGCTCTTATGGGATTCTTGTCTGACATTCTGCTGGAGGCCGTGCTGACCATGCCACTCGAAGACAAGTCTCGACGAGAAGTCATCCGAGCACTCAGCAAATTTCTCTGGCTCCAAAACGACTTTATTACCCGGCACTATACGAAGGCCACAGTCGCGAATCCCTGAACTGAGCCCGGTCGAAAAGGCAACATTCAACTGCTGACAACGGTCAAGATACTTGGCGGTTAAGATGGCGTCTGCTCAGGAACTCATTGACGCATCATCGCTGCCAAGAAGTTCGCGCAGTCGCCGGATGGCCTGGGCGGACTTGGGCCGCGTTGTCCGCCCGCGCATGCTTGATGAAGGCGCGATAG
>CAIXQV010000527.1 GCA_903921605.1 uncultured Planctomycetaceae bacterium
ATTGAAACCGATCAACATCAGCAGGCTGTCGACATGGGTTCCACAGTCGTTGATGCGATGAGCGTCATCGCAACAATGCTGGAATATCACGTCAAACGACATGCTAAAGAACTGCTGACCTACGAAGCTGTTTCGGTGGCTGTGGATGAATTGCGAGAATCCCATCCGATCACCTTAGCGAATCTGATTCCTCACCCGGTTTCGCTGCGAAGTTTGTTCGAAGTCCTGCGAGGACTTGTCGGGGAAGGTGTTGTGATCCGACATATTCTCCCGATCCTTGAATCTGTCGGCCGACATGTTGAACACTGCGAATCAATGCCGCTGCTAATCTCACGTGTCCGCAGTGATATCCCGCTGATCATTTGTGGTCCGCATCTTGACGACAGCGGACGCCTGCCCGTGTTTGTCGTTGAAAACGAAGTGGCTCAGGAGGTGTTTCCTGATCAGCCAGAACTCCTGCCATCAGACTCAAGCCTCCTGACAATTTTTCTAGACGAGATCCGCAAGCTGAAAAAGCCGTTGGATTCGACTCGGCCACCGATCCTGGTGGTCACACGCTCAAAACGCGAACGAATCTGGACCCATTGCCGCTCCACATTTGAAGATCTTGTGGTTCTCAGCCCCTCCGAAATCCCTTCCCATGTGCGACTGGAAGTGCTTGGAACCATCGGCACTGAGATCTTTGGCCATCTTCCCCCACAACTCGAAGAGTCTCCAGAAACGATGACTGAGTTGTGGCAGCGAAAACCTCGGTGATCGGGCGCGAAGTCCAGAAAAGGCATCGGAATCACGCGAATATCGAGGATTATTCTTTTTCCTGTGAGTTCCCTCGATCAACCAGGACTTACCACAATAGGAACCAATGTTCCTGTCACTGGTCAACCTGTTGAAAAGCCTGATGCGTCCTCCCGACACTCGTCATAGTCTCATCGTGCGACTCAAGGACTCGCGAAATGATCTCGCGTGGACAGAATTCGTCTGCGCTTATGAACCATTTCTGACGCGTCTTGTTGGTAAGCAGGGAACACCCGAACGACATGTGGCGGATGTCACTCAGCAACTGTTGATCGCGATCGCGAAGTCTGTCGACGGCTGGAAGTCGGACGGAAAGTCAGCCTCATTTCGACGATGGCTTGGTTGTGTGGCTCGGAACGTCGTCATCAAGTTCATGGTGAAAGAAAGAAAACAAATCACGGGTCAGGGAGGATCTGATTTTTTGACAGCCCTGGAAGCGACCGTCGACCCATCGACCGATGCGGAATTAATTCGTCAGTACGAGCAGGAACTGACTCTATGGGCCGCCGAGCGAGTGCGTTTGGAGTTCCGTGAATCATCGTGGCGAGCATTCTGGGAAACAGAGGTCGTCGGCCGTTCCATCGCTGAGGTTGCGACAGAGCTCCGCGTGAGTGTTGGCAGTGTCTACATGTCTCGCAGTCGGATCTTTGCTCGGATCCGCGTGGTGATTGAGGAGGTTTTGGATGAAGATTGAAAACAAACTTCCCGGCGAGCGGCAGGGTGTCAACCCTCCGAGTGCGATTCATCGCGGTGACGTTAAGTTTCACCACAGAGGTCACAGAGAGCACAGAGGCAAGTTTCAGAGAGAAAGCGAAGGCAATTGAACGCAGAGGATCGCAGAGTTTAATTGTGATTGAATCTTCTCTGCCTGCTCTCAGCAAAAGACAATCTCTGCGATTCCCCTCTGTGACCTCTGTGGTCAAAAAAACCTGAACCCACATGAACTGCAACCCCACACTCCTTCAACAATCGCTCGACGACCGACTCACCGAGGCGGAAGAAGAATCGCTGTCCGCACATTTGTCGGAGTGCGAAGCCTGTCAGCGGGAACTGGAGAAACTCGCCGGTCGACCAGCCGCGTGGACTCGTGTGGGCGCGACTTTGAAGGCCGCGTGCGAATCAGGAGAAGCCGAACGGTCTGGCATTGGGTTTGTCCGAGTCGCTGAAGCAGACTCTGCCGCCGACTCTGCCGCCGACTTTGCCGTCGAGTGTCTCGAACCATCAACTTCGTCGGAATACATCGGCCGATTGGGTGACATTGAAGTCCAGGAAGTCATCGGCCACGGCGGTATGGGCGTGGTGCTCAAGGGGTATCAGCCGGAATTGAAACGACTGGTCGCCGTGAAAGTGCTGGCTCCGCAACTGGCTGTTAGTGCG
>CAIXQV010000528.1 GCA_903921605.1 uncultured Planctomycetaceae bacterium
ACCCGTTTCGTTGGAAACTGTGAGTCGAGTCGAAGACGTTGATGGAACGATCGGCAAGGGTTCGACGGATGTGGGAGATATCTCGTGGGTTGTGCCGACGACAGGCTTCAGCACATCCTGCTGGGTGCCGGGCACGCCAGCGCATTCGTGGCAGGCCGTCGCTGCAGGTGGAACGTCAATTGGTGAAAAAGGAATGCACCTTGCCGCTCGAGTACTGGCGGCAACCGCGATTGATATGTTTCGCAGTCCGGAGTTACTGCAGCAGGCAAAAGAGGAGTTTCAGAAACGTTTGGGCAATCAGCAATATGAGTCATTGATGCAACCCAATCAGAAGCCTCCGCTTGATTATCGAAATGCACCAAAGTCATAACCAAACCCGTCAACAGCCTGCTGTAGCGAGTTTCTGCTGAGGATCATCGAAAAATGCCGTCTGCTCTTTATGGCCTGCACAAATTGCTACGAGCAAAGTTGTCGCGTAAAAGGACGTTTCATTCCGCGGTGCTGTTCTGTGTCTTGTGTGAAATTCTGAATGTTACGGCGTTGCTGCAAACAGAGTCCAGGGTAGCGGCATCAGAGAAAGCTCAGGAAGAACTTATCTGGTTGAAGAACGAAAAACTCAAAGTTGGACTTAGCCCGTCATCAGGTGGCGCGATTGCCTGGATAAGTGCCGTTGGTTCCGATCGCAGCCTGATCAACAGTTTTGATCGTGGCCGATTGGTTCAGCAATCATGGTACGGTAAAGAAGATGGATCGCTGTGGAACAAAACGCCTTGGCGATGGAATCCGGTTCAGGGTGGTGACTGGCGAGGAAAGTCGGCCATCATTCTGGAACAGAAGCATGAACCGACAACATCGTGGGTAAAGTCACAGCCATTGCACTGGGCCACGGGCGAACTTTTATCAGAATGCACGATGGAGCAGACCGTGACGCTCAAGGACGAGATGCTGCATATTCGCTTTCGTTTTCAGTATGCGGGCGAGGAGACCCACCCTGCACATCACCAGGAGTTGCCTGCATTCTTCGTTGACCCTCATTTGGCAACTCTTGTCCTGTACGATGGCGAAGTTCCCTGGTCAGGTGCGGCGCTTGCGAGAACTCAGCCGGCCTTTCCTAACGAATACAAGAAGATCGCGGAACACTGGGCCGCCTATGTGGGCAAGAATGACCATGGAATCGGGTGTTACGTGCCAGTTGCCGATGACCTGACCTGTTACCGGTTTGGCAAAGACATGGATTCACCGGGAAGTTGTTCTTACTTTGCTCCGATCAAGACATTGGCGATTGTTCCCGGCTTTCAATGGGAGTACGACGTCTGGATTACGCTCGGGTCGGCAAATGAGATTCGCGACAGGTTTCAGCGGGTATCTCGGGAAAATCAGAGTTCTGGCCGCTAAGACCAACGTTTCTTGCTGTTCACGAGAGACTCCGCAATTCGAGCCTGAACGGCATTCAGCAGCCTTGATTCGGAGACCGAAAGTTGTCATCCTTCCCCGCTTCGATTTTCCGCGCACACCTTGCGCCGGGCCGCTGAACAGTGGTTCATGGTCGCCGAAGGCTGCGTTTTTGCAAATTCCGTGATGAAATTCGGCTGTAATGTCGATTGCAGGGAATCGAGTTTCTCCGTTTTTGGCCCTGAATTGAGTGTTTTCGGAGTTGATAGAGATGCACATTCGCAAAGGTGACACTGTTGAGGTCGTTTCTGGAGACGACTCCGGTAGTCGTGGCACCGTGCTGTCCGTAGATCGCAAGAACGGAAAAGTGGTTATTGAAGGAGTCAATAAGGTCTACAAGCACGTTCGCCGAGGCCACCCAAAGAGCCCACAAGGTGGACGCCTGCACATCGAGCTGGCAATTGACGCTTCTAACGTTCAGTTGATCTGCCCGGAAACTGGCAAGCCGACTCGCGTTGGCGTGAAGATCAATGCCGACGGCAGCAAGGAACTGGTTTCCAAGCGCAGTGGCGCCAGCATTCGACAGCTGTCTCCAGCCAAGAAGGCCTAATGCCTTCGGCTTGGAAGTGTGGCTGAAAAGCCGAGCCAAAATTTCTGGCTGTGTCCAACGCATGGAAGGTTCCTGAACACTGTGTCAGGTTCTTTTGAAAAATAAAACGGGTCACGAAGTCTTATCTTCGTGGCCCGTTTTTCGTTTGCTCACTTGAAGAAATCAGCAACTTCCGAAACCATCACCGGCGGCCTCAACGTACAGAGAGATACTCGCCGACTTCTTCCGGAATAGCTTCATGGCTGGTCCACGTCATTCATGGCAATGTGTGTTGGAACTGAACTCTGCTCGTCAGATCTTAAAGGGATCTCCCGACAAGTTCGGTGCTGCCATCGGTCGAGCCGCAGACCTGCGTATTGGCACGGAGTTCATTCACAACGAACACATCGACATCACATCATCCAGCTCAGAACGCATTCGCGAAGTCGCTGAGTTTGGCGTGACCTATCGCATCACGAACTCCTGGAGCGCGGGGGTGATGAGTTTGCGACAGCCGATTGAATTACCAACAGGATTTGGCCCACGTCCTTCGATGTCGTTCTTTCTCTACAATCAGGACGGAACACAGGGCATCGCTCGTCCATTTCTTGATGGAACCCCCGCAGTTGGCCAACGAGGAGCCGCGATCGCAGAAGCTCCCGCTGATATGCCAAAGTATCATGTGGAGAACGCATGGGATGCCGAGACCAATGCGCCGAGCCATAATTTTGTCTACGACTTTGACGTATTCCGTTTCTGTGTTCGCGACGACTGGCAACAGGTTCTGCATCACTCGTCTGACGGCACAGTCCTGTCAGGATCGCTGGGGGATCTGATTGAAGCGTTCTCTGCCGGATGCTCAATCAAACTTGGCATCGCAGGGCTATGTGATTCGCTGACGAATCCTGGAGAAGACTCAATCGATCACGAAGTCTTCGTTCAAGGTGGATCAGCGTATTACTACATGGAGCAGAAGCTGTTCATGATCGGAACTCATCCGGTCGTTCGCATTCGTCCGGCTATCCCGATGCGATACTCCAGCGACGCCTGGGACTTCGGCTGGCTAATGATCCGCACCGACGGCCACACGGTCTACCGTCGCTGCGATCCACACACGTTGCACTTTACGGATCACGTGAGCCAGCATGGGATTCGATGGTTTGTGAGATGACGCTTAGTGATGCAGAATTGCATTCATCACTCAAAGAGTGATGACTACTTTTGTCGCATGTGTCTTTCCTCCTCGTTGTTCTCAGGACTGGCGGCCTGTGGATACCACACGCGATCAAACCTCAACTCTGCTGATAATGCAGGAGTGCTCTGATGAGCCATTGCCGTAGAACGCTCAGGTATTGCTCACCCAGGATTTCGGGGAGAAATACCCGGGTAACCTTGCGAATGAGCATGCGTCGCGCCAGATGATCATTAACGGATGTTGAGTAGCGACGAAGACTGGAGGCGAGAATCGACGTATCTCGCCGCGAGGAACTTCCGGCTGAATTGAATAACTGCGGAGAACACAGCAAGATTCTGCAAAATCTTTCAGCCAGTGACTTGGGGGATCAATTCATGCATCGTCTTTGTGTAGCAACTCTGATCGTTTCCGGAACCATCACAGGTTTTATCGTTTGTTCGTCATTGAACGCTCAGGAATCAAATCTCGTGTATCCGACGACTCGCACTGTGGAACAGACGGACGATTTCCATGGAACAAAGGTTCCCGACCCCTATCGCTGGCTGGAAGACGACGTCCGCACTTCGAAGGAAGTGGCCGACTGGGTGACAGAACAGAACAAAGTGACCTTCGGCTTTTTGAAATCGATTCCGCAGCGAGAGACCATTCAGAAGCGAATGACGGAACTCTGGAACTACGAAAAGATCGGAGCCCCCTTTAAACGAGGTGGACGATACTACTTCTCTCGCAACGACGGTCTGCAAAATCAGAACGTGCTGTACCAGCAGGAAACGCTCGAAGGTGAAGCGAAGGTCTTGCTGGACCCGAACACCTGGTCCAAAGAGGGTACTGTTGCGTTGTCAGGCTCGGCTTTCAGTGACGACGGACGGTATGTCGCTTACGGGATTCAGGACGCTGGCTCGGACTGGAACACCTGGAAGATTATGGAGATCGAATCAGGCAAAGTGCTGGAAGACGAACTGAAGTGGGTCAAGTTCAGTGGAGCCGAATGGACACCTGACAGCAAAGGATTCTTCTACGCTCGTTATCCGCAGCCTGAAGAAGGAGCCGCGTTTACATCACTCAATGCCAACATGAAGGTTTATTATCACCGAGTTGGCACACCGCAGTCCTCTGACGTTCTGGTTTATGAGCGTCCTGATCAACCAGACTGGGGTTTTCAACTTAGCGTTTCAGAAGACGGCCACTATCTGATCATTACAGTGTGGCTGGGAACGGATGACCGTTATCGCATCGTCGTCAAAGATCTCACCGAACCTTACGGTTTGCCGACCGAACTGATCAGCAACTTTGACCACGAATATTCCTTTGTCGGAAATGATGGCCATGTCCTGTACTTCAAGACTAACCTTGACGCAGCCAACAAGCGTGTGATCGCAATCGATCTCAAAAGGCCCGCGAAAGAGTATTGGAAGGAGATCATCGCTCAATCCGACAACGCGATGGACAGTGTCGGAATTGTGGGCAATATGTTCGTCTGTAACTATCTGAAGGATGCAAAGACGCAGGTTCGACTGCATGCAATGGACGGGACATTTGTGCGCGAGGTTGAGTTCCCTGGGATCGGAACAGCGGCAGGCTTTGACGGCCGCCGCAAAGATACCGACGTGTTCTATTCCTTCAGTAGCTTTGCAACTCCGCCGACCACTTACCGCTACAACATGATCACGGGTGTGAGCACTCTGTATCGTAAAGCCGAGGTTAAATTTAATCAGGACGACTACGAGACGAAACAGGTCTTCTATACCAGCAAAGACGGCACAAAAGTGCCGATGTTCATTACTCACAAGAAGGGCCTGAAGCTTGATGGCACGAACCCAACTCTGCTCTATGGCTATGGTGGTTTCAATATCTCCATCACTCCCAGCTTCAGCGTTGGCCGCGTGACGTGGATGGAAATGGGCGGTGTCTATGCAGTCGCAAATCTGCGTGGAGGCGGTGAATACGGTGAACGCTGGCACAAGGCCGGCACAAAACTGAACAAGCAAAACGTCTTCGACGACTTTATCGCGGCGGCGGAATGGCTGATTGAAAACAAGTACACCTCGTCAAAGAAGCTGGCCATTCAGGGCCGCAGCAACGGCGGCCTGCTTGTGGGAGCCTGTATGACTCAGCGACCAGATCTGTACGGCGCGTGTCTTCCCGGGGTGGGAGTCATGGATATGCTGCGATTCCAGAAGTTCACGGCAGGCCGATTCTGGACGGATGATTTCGGAAGTGCCGAAGTTCCCGAAGAGTTCCCCGCACTGCTGAAGTACTCGCCTTATCACAATCTTAAGGGTGGAGTTCGCTATCCGGCGACACTGATTACGACGGCCGATACCGATGACCGAGTTGTCCCGGGACATAGCTTCAAGTTTGCGGCCCAGATACAGGCGTGTCAGTCAGGGACAGCTCCGACGTTGATCCGGATTGAAACCTCCGCAGGCCATGGTGCCGGAAAACCGACGGCCAAGATTATTGAAGAGGCTTCAGATGAACTGGCATTCCTGGTGAAGTCGCTGGAGATGAAGTGATCCAGAGCACAATGTTTCTGAACGTATGGCAATGTTCAGCTAAACCCTGATCAGCCAACCTCGACGTTCCATCATCCAGCAGACGCCATAGACGAACGCGCTGAAGCATAAAAATCCGAATGTCACCATGAATGGTCCGGAGTGTCTCGGAAACCACGGCGAGATCCACCACGAAGCAACATCGTGCAGGAGATAAGCGGCCAGAGAATTGGTTCCGAGCGTTCTGAAAATTCCCGCCTGCCATTTGCATGAGTCGCAGGCCCATAAAAACAGTGCAAACACCACCAAGGAGAATCCGGCAGAGAATGTCGTGTAGGAGATCGTGCCTCCTCGCTGGCTCATCATCCAGTAGTTCCACTTGCGGAAATCCGCGTTCGGCGGCGGCACAAATGGCGGCTCCGTAATGCTGCCACTCGATCGCTGAATGCGTTTGAGGGATGGCAGGACCGGGTCCTCAGCAAGCTTCACTGCTTTCTGTTCATTCACGAGTTCAGCCGGGACATCGTATAACGTTGAACCACACGACCAGCACCACGCAACAAACATGAGGCCGACTCCGGGTCCAATGAGCGATCGCGCAGCGGACGCTCCTTTCGATCGAACCAGATCACAGGCCAGGGTTCCGCAAATCGCGGGAATCGACCACGTAAGAAATCCCAAAGGGCCGCCATCGATCCCCATCGGATTAGAATTCACCCACTGGAAATTGAACCGGCCAGAGAGAACAACATGCAGCATGCCGGAGAACGCCGCGTATCCCATGCGCACTCTGGACGAAGCTCCAATCACTGGCAGAATCCAGAGTGATGTGACTGCAATGTGTAACAGGGTTTGAAACAGATTTCTCTTAAACAGCGTTCCCAACACAACAGTCGTGTCTTCTGTCCGAAACTTCTGCACGATTGCGGACAAGTCGCAGAACGAATACCAGACGATTGCGATGGCAGCGAGGCTCAGGATTCGCCGGATGGCTCTGGCCCATGGCATCTGACCGCCCTGCTGTAGTCGTCGCCCGAGGCTGAGCTGCATTGCAAAGCCTGCTGCGAACAGAAACTGCGGCATGATCGTATCCGCGTAACTGCAATAGTCGTGACTATGCTTCAGGATTCGCGGACAGACCTCATAGCTTCCCAGAAAGTTGACCAGCAACATGCCAACCATCGTGTAGCCGCGAAACTGATCAAGTGCCGCCAATCGGGCCTGAGAATTGCTCGATATGTCCGACATCGTGACCGACCCGCCTTTCCGTGGCATTATGAATGCCGGCAGCAACTTCAAATCGCGCGACTCTCAGGACGACTTTTCACTCGTGAAGCCGAAGTGAGAAAAATGCTGATCCAGCAATTCAATCATCGAGTACACAAACTGTCGATGACGCGAGCCGAAGTGTAGTCGGATGCCAATCACTTTGTCTGCCCATCCACGAGCACTGCCGCCATTCTGGTCGAATTCCTGAGCCATCGCGGTCCAGTCACATACCATCTCAATCAGATCAACGTCTGACATATCATCAGGATCCGGATGGTATTCGGGATGGTGACGATTCACCGACATATGGTGCCGAACTGCCTCTTCGATCTGCTCAGCAACGCCATCAGGATAATGAAAGAACTCGCCGTTTCTGCGACAACGATGAAACTCAGTCAGCCAGATGTACGGGATTCTCTCTTCCGGTCCGAACTTGGACGCATCGTGATCCTGTCCACGAATCAGCAGCTCTGCACCATACTCTGTAATGTCGGCCATTACAGCCAGGCAAGTCCGAACTCGTCCAATGTGCGCGAAGGTACGACGTTCGTAGAACTCAATCATCGCAGCAGTGGGCTGAGGAGAAAAATCTGACATGAGAACACCTGCATCACAATCCGTCCCGCAGCACAACAATTGCACTGTGATGTTTCGACGGACTGCAGGATCTCAGTTTTCCCCCGGCAGGACAACCTTTCACCGACAGGGCAATCGAGGACCTACAGCTGGGCCATTTGAGCCGTCGCGCGACGCTCCTGAAGTCGGCTCAACAACCGCTGCTGTTCCGCGGCAGTCAATGTTACCTTCGCAGATGCCTTGAATGGCTTCAGTTCGGCCGCCATCAGGTTTTCTTTAAGATCCACGCCGGAAATGCGTCCGCTGATCCATCGCAGAGACTCGCAAGGATTTTCACAGAAGCCTTCGTAAGTCACCTCAATCAGACGATCTGCCGGGATATGCTTTAACTGATCATCCAACTGTTGCTCAATCTCCAGAATCTGATCACACACATCGTCTACATATCGGAGTGGATCCTGAGCCGTGTCCGATGAATGACTATGCAACCCCCAGCCAACTGACTTGTCGCCCTGAACCTGTTCGCGAGCATTAATCAAGGACTGAGCAACCAACAGAGGATTCCGCCGCACGACGACAAAGCTGGCCTGAGGAAGAACCTTTGACAACAGATCCAGACATCCCGTGTTGCGATTATTCTTGTTCAAGAATGGCTTTCCGAATGCCTGACTCCATGCAGAGAAAAATGACCGCATCTCGTGTTGTTCAGATTCATTCAGGTCTGTGCGAGGAACATAGCGATCATCACCCAGCCATTTGTTCCATAGGCTGAAGCCATCATTCGGGCCATGCAGTCGGGCCGTCTGCCCATAAAAATTGTGGAAGTCGGCCGAGTCGCGTTTGGGTAGCCAATTCAACATTCGACTTCCGGTGACAGGCGACTTCGGAAACATTGATGTCAGATTCGTGACGTAGCTGACATCCATGTATCTGGCCAACGTCTGATAAACCAGTGTCGTCCCGCTTCGAGGTGCTCCGACCACAAGCACGACTGGAAGATCAGAAGGTGCAGCCTTGTTCAGGGTACGAGCTTCTTTTCCTTTCAGCATCGCATCAGCGGGCTTTGCCAACAAACGCAGGGCTTCATGAAACAGTGCTGCGTAGGCGGCTCGCTTACCAGACGTCAGCATGCGAAACAGAAGTCCGACGGGATTCTGGAAGTTGCCGGACGGAGCGATCGTGGGAGCCATCGTGATTTCCTGACCTCGATTAATGGTTTTCACGACAGCGTCTAAACCGCGTGATGCTCCGAGTATGCCTGCTGTAATGGTCGCGGTGACATGAATCAGGAGAATGCTGTTACTACAGGTGAAGATTTCCACTTCACGAAGACGTTCGAATTTGCATGTTGCCGCAATGCAACATTGCCTGTCCCGAAAAGTCGACAGATCGTTAGGCCGGCAAACCTGGCCCGACAAGAGGATCCTGAGCCGTATGATCGATGCAATAAAAGGCGCCATCAAGGGTTGGAAACAACATTAGGTCACCCGCTTCTTGCTGACCAATTGCCTAATCACCTGCCCAGCCAGCCGCATGTAAAACAAGGGCACAAAATAGATCATCAGGAAGCACGCAGCGGCCCCGCTGATAGTCAACACGTTCCATTTGTTGTAGATACCCAACCATAGTAAGCCCAGCGGGGCAAATGAAATCGACACCCCGGTCAATGCGCCGACGACGACAAACAATGGCGAATTCAGACGACGAACCCAGACCTCACTGATCTGAACCGTGACTGTGTTTCCAGGAACGACACGGTCCGTGCTTTCCGGAGCCTGATAGGGGTTCTCGTTCATAGGGCCTTCACCATCTCGAATCACAAAAGGTCGGTATCAGGGTCGTTGGGGCTTTTGTCATTTCAGAGGCAAAAGACAACATTCCAGTACTCGTTCAACATTCGAAAGAACGTACAGCATCGATACGTAGATCATTATTTTCTCGAATTACGGCTCAACAAGAATTCAGGTTCCCGCCAGGGACCAGATTCAGTTGCTGCTGAGAAACTTGTCATCGATTCGGTTACGATGTTTACTCTCACCTGCTCCAAAGCATCGTTATAAGTCTTTCGACAAGGTCACCTATGCGCATCCCATTTTCAATTCGAGTCACCGCCGTCACGTTTTCTCTGCTGGCAGGTCTGGCTTTGTTTGCTGACGATAAGGTTGCGACCAATCCAGAGGCCCCCACCGCCAGCAAGATGCAGGAACCCTTGTATGATCAGGAAGGTCGATTGCTTCAACCTGTCGGCTATGAGAAGTGGGTTGTCGCTGGCACATCAATCGGACTTGGTTATTCCGACGGCGACAAAAACGATCCCCAAAATCCCGGCACATTTCATAACGTTTACCTTCAGCCCGAAGCTTTCGACCATTATGTTCAGACCGGCGAGTTCCCCGAGCAAACAGTCTTCATCGTGACCAACAATAAGTCACGCCCGGCCAATACAAAAGGGTCTGTCTCCAGAAAGGGCTTTGTCGCGTCGGCAACCTCAGGTCTTGAAGTCGCCGTGAAAGATACGAAGCGCTTTTCTGACGGCTGGGCTTATTTTATGTTTCACGACGCACCTGAGAAAGCAAAACCAGAAACAGCCCACGCCGAACGTGCCTTCGATCGAAAAGATTGTTTCGACTGTCACGCTGAACACGGCGCAGACGACAATGTCTTCACGCAATACTACTCCGTGTTGACTGAAGCACGTCGACAATACCTCGACGCCAACAAAGCCGATTAATAAAATACTACCTCAAAACTTTGCGAACGAAACTTTCGCCGAGCGTCGGTTACAGGATCTTAAACTCTGTCTCTCCAGCGGAACAGAGTTTCAGCTCAATAGACTTCGAACGTAAGTCATGTCGCTCCGTCAGAAATCGCGAAAGCGGCGCAACGACATGTGTCTCCAGTGTTCGCTGTACCGGGCGCGCACCATAGCGAGGATCGAAGCCAGCCTTGGAGAGATGTTCCACAACATCCTTGTTCCATTGCAGCCTCAGCCCCAGTTTTCTCAGCCCCTCACGTCCGGCGATTTCTTGTAACTCTTTCTCCGTGATCTGGAGAATTGCTGCACGAGTCAACGCATCGAACGTAACAACTCCATCCAGACGATTGAAGAATTCGGGACGGAAGAACTCCCGTACGGCAGCCTCATGACGCATATTGGGAGTTGCGACGCTGTCTGCGAATCCGACTTGCCCCGAAGAATCTGATCCCAGATTCGATGTCAACAAAATCACAGTGCTTCGAAACCACGTTGTCCGCCCAAATCGATCCGTCAGCCGTCCCTCGTCAAATACGTTCATCAGGACGTCATAAACCGAAGGATGAGCTTTCTCAATCTCGTCGAGCAGCAACACCGTAAATGGCTGGCGTCGAATCTGCTGCAGGAAGTCTGACGGTTCTCCATTCGACTGCATCAATAACCGATCCGCGGCCCATGGACCAGAATACTCACTCATATCCAGCCGAATCATGCGCGCCGACTTCTCACTCGATTCCGTCGCTGAATTCGCTCCATCTTCGTTCCCTGACTTACCTCCAAACAAACATCGCGAGACCGCTCGAGCAAGCTCGGTCTTTCCAACTCCTGTAGGACCACAAAACAACAGAACTCCTAACGGCCGCCCGGGATCATTCATACCCGCCTTGAACTTCACAACAACGTCAGCGGCCGTCTCACAGGCCAGCGGCTGGCCCATGATCTGTGATTCAAATTCACTGATCAATTGCTCGCGAGACAGCGGCCAATCATCGCGTAGGAAGCGGTCGGGCAATCCTGTCCGCTGGAGAAATGTCTGCAGGACGCCCTCCTTCGTCAAAGCCTTTCCAAATCCGAGGCCACTTTCAGAACGCTGAGTTCCCAGGTTGGACGTCAGTACAATGATCGTGTTCGAAAAATCCGTTGTCCGACCACGAGCATCCGTGAGCTGTCCCTCGCCCAGCACCTGTAAAAGCAGATCGAATACGTCCGGATGCCCCTTTTCGATTTCATCAAACAAGATCATAGCAAACGGCTGACGACGAACAGCGGCCGTCAGCAATCCTTCTGGCTGAGCAAACGTCCCAACCAGTTGAGGCACCGCATTCGGCGAGACATACTCGTTCATATCGAAACGCAGCAAGCGATCTGCGTGTCCGAACAGATAAGCGGCCAGAGATTTTGCGAACTCCGTCTTGCCAACACCGATTGGCCCAAGCAACAACAGCGACGCGATCAGACGTGTCGGATCATTTAGCCGTGCTCTCGCGATCGCGATAATTTCAACAGCCGCTTTCACCGCATCAGGCTGCCCCACAAATCGTTCACGAAGCTTTTGAGCGACATGGTCCGATGCCAATGTCTGCTGTTGATCGAGGAAGGAACGAGGCAAACCGGTTTGCTGATGAAATGCATCCAGCACACGCTCACGACTAATCACCGCAGGCGTTCCCGCCTTGTCGGAAGAGGCGTCTGGTTGTGCCTCGCCTTCGATGCGGACCGCCAGCCGCTTTAGAAAATTGGCCGCTTTACCCGGAAACGCCACATCCCGTGCATAGCGACGCTGCAAATCAATGACAGCGGGCAGCGATTCAATGGAAAAGCGACAGCGATGCCGAGTCTCGAGGCGTCGCTGCTCACTGAACAATACTCGAAGGTTATCATCCGCCGACAGTTTACTGATGCGGATCACATGAAACGCATCGGCAAAGCTACGGTCTTTCTCTCGCAGTACACGAAATGCTTCGGGAGTCATTTCGCCAATCACGCGAACATGCCGGCGTTCAAGAACCGTCTTCAGCAATGCCGCCACGCTGAGCGTCGACTGACTTGTCATCCCAGCCTGAAACAGCCCCAGCAGATCATCGAATTACAACACCAGATCTCGCAATGATGCGTGCTTCACAATCGCATGAAAGCGAGTTTCCCACTGGCCGACATACGACATACCGGAGATCAATCGTTGCGGTGACAACAACCACACGGCCTGCTGGTCGCGATGAGGATTGACAATGCGTTTCACATGCCGGAACACATACTCATGCAGAATCGAAGTCTTCCCGACCTGGCGAGCTCCCGACAGCAGCACCGGCCGACGATCATCGGCCTGCAGCAGTCTGGTTAACTCGTCAACTTCTCGCTCACGCAGTTCAACTCGATTCAAGTCCTGAGGATACTGATGATTCAGGCACCGTCCGACTCGATAAAGTTCTGATTCGCCGTCAACAGTTTCTGATGCGCCCAGAAATGCAAACAGGCTATCCTTTTTCTTTTCACGAACTCGAGGCGGATTCAGACGAAACTCAGCCTCCGAGACCCAGGCGTTGCCTTTCAGCGAGAATCTTTCCAGCTCCGGCAAACTCTCCCCGTGAGACTCCCGCGCTGCTTTCCGCAGACGCTCGGTGATCGCTTCGGTCAGTCGTTCTTCGGGATTTTAGTCGGCCGTAATTTCGAACCAGACATCTGGGAACGCCGGCGTAAAGCCAATGCGTCGATCAAACTCTGGGATCATGACCAGAAGCAGTTTGAGACGAGCAAACGGCTTGGCCACTTCCAGGCGAATCTCACACCGTTTGGTTTCCAACTCCGGACAATAAGTCCACGCAGCCAGTGCATCGTGTCGCTGAACCTTCCCCAGCTCCACAAGATTCTCTCGCAGGCGGTGCGTCAGCTTATTCAGGGCACTTTGCAGGAACGTCGATTTTGCTTCCGGCCCGTCGAAGAACAATGTTCGAACGACATACTCCGGTGGCTTACCCGCCACCAAAGAAGCCGTCTCCACATAAACCGGAACCTTGATTTCCATGGTGTTCTCGTTGCCTGTTGATTGCCCCGCCACCGGCCCTGCGTCGGTGGTTTAACGGCTTTTCACCAGTACGATTCTATCATTGTCAGTGATGCAGGAAGCCCATAGGCCCCTCAGGCAGGCTCAGGGGGGATTAGTTCAACAGGCCGTTACTCCACCCTCGCATTGAACGCCAAACTTCGTCGCTCGCCGGTCCCACGAAACGGCTCCGCACCGTGCAACAACCATCCGGGGAAGATGTAAAGATCTCCGATCACGGGTTTGAAACTAATCAGCGACCGCGAAAATCTCTGCTTGCCGCCCATCAGAAAGTTGATGTATCCCGCCTGACGACCCGCGATGTAGTTTCTTTGTTCCTCATCCGGTGAAATTTCAGGAACCTTCAGGTAGAGCACACCGGACAAGTCTCCGGAATGAAAATGTACCGGGCTGGGAGTTCCTGCGAACTGGCTGACAACCCAGAAATTATCCAGTTGGACAAGTCCCGACGGTTCATGTTCGACACTTTCGACATAAGTTCGGATTGATCGAGCCACACAGCTTTGCAGCGAATCCTCGCCACCCCACGAACAATCCGCTTCAGACAACTGGAACTCGGCTCCTTGCCCCGGCGTCAACACTGCGTCCGAAACCGAATTGAGATGATCAATCAGATCCACAGAAATCCGTGTACGTCCAATCAAGGGACCAAACGGCGACAGAAAATCCATGGCCGGTGAGTCCACCGAACTGAACGCCACCGCCTCCGATGCTTCATACTTTTTTAGCCGACGAGTTTTCTCAACGATATGCATAGACATCCTCACTCAATCATCCTCTCTGCCATCTCTAGATGACGACGCAACAGCACGGCTTCCAGCGACCTCGTTAGGGACACTTAATACAAAACAGGCGGCTCTGCAATCAGGGGATCCACAATACGCATTCGAGGATAGTCGTAATCTCGACAACGAGTCGTCGGCAGAATGGCTCCTTTGCGTTCAATCCCGGACGCTGGCAGAAACGTGTCCGGCTCCGGCAAGCTCGTAAACACACCGCACGCCTGCTTGCTCTGCGAATACGTGAAGCGATGCAAACCATCCTCATGAGTAAATCGCTGAAAGACACGCGAACCTCGAAACTCAAGATACAGCCCCAGAACTCCGTCCAGACTGTCATTTAGAAACTTTCGAGCATCCGTCGGACGTTGCCTCAGCAACCATGGGCGAGGTGTTCGGTCCGACAAAGATTGTCGCTGAATCAACTGCCACGTCTCAGGCTGGCTCGGGTCTTTTGATCGCGGCATCTCGTCCCATTTGAGTTTCTCCAGAGTCCATTCTTCGTCAGGAATTGGTTCGCGTTTCAGGCCCGTAGAAACATAGACCCACAGATCTCCCGCAGCCCCCATGTTGGCCGCAATCGTCCAGTAGGCAAGAGCCAGTTGCTTCAGTGCTCCTGCATCATCAGCGACGAGCAACATCCTGATCACATCCGGCTGCTCTGTCTGCAGATCCAGCAAGTCCAAAAGTTGCTGCGAGAAATCAGTAACACCCTTCGC
>CAIXQV010000529.1 GCA_903921605.1 uncultured Planctomycetaceae bacterium
AGACTGCGAAAGCTCGGATTCGACGAAAAGTCATGAACGAAGAAACTCACAACTCAACGATCGAACCGGAACTCGAAGCCCGCATCGTGGCTCTCGTACTGGGCGAGGCGTCGGACTTCGAAACCGAAGAACTCAACCGCCTGATCGCATTGCGCCCGGAGCTGGCTGCGTTTCATCAGGAGATGCTGCAGGTTCATGGATTGATGCAGACCATTGGAGCGGGCGAATTTGAAACGCCGGATACAAACTGGAAGTTATCGGCTGAACGTCGTGAGTCTGTTCTGGCGGTGATTCGTGGTGAAGCGATGGCGAATGAACATGGAGCATCGCTGGCAAGTGTTGATACTGGGAATGTTGCGTTCAGGGCTGAAAGCCTGACACAACCAATGCCGGGGTCGTCACGGGAGACGGATTTAATCGCCCCCGACCCTGCGTCGGGGGTTCACAACGCTTCTGCACCAGCAGGCGTGCCATCCATTCAGTGGTGCAAAAGTCCGCAGGCCCCTGGGGCAGGCCCAGGGGGGGATGGATCAACAGTTGATTCGGGCCTGAACCCAGTAAGTACAAGACTGACGCGTCGTCTAAGAACGATGCTGGCGGATTCACTCGGTCCGTTTGCCTCTTCGGTCCGTCGCCGCATGCGTAAGACGCCGATGAAAATTGCGGCCGGGATTTGTGTGGCCGGCTTCATTGGGTTGATGACGGTGCCATCGTTTTTCCGGGAAGAATGGAGGTTGGCTGATAGCAGCAACCATTGGGGATATTTGGAAGACGATGTTGCCTTCACAGAGAGTTTCAGCGAGCGGACCTCTGCCTCGGGTAGAACGATATTGAGTTTTCAGGTTCCGCCTGATGCTTCTTCCGGCCCGGAAGTGGCACGCGGTGATGTCAATGAACAGGTCCTCTCGCAACTGGATTCCGCAGGGGCTGTCGATGCAATGGCTTCGTCCAAAGCCCTCTCGACATTGCAGCAGACTTTGAGTGGCGGAGGTTTGGCCGCGAATGAAACCGATAAGGTCGCTTCGGGATCAGGAGTTGATCGCGAGTTGTTCTTTTATGGATTGCTGTCGCCAAGCAGCACGGATGACAAGAATTCTCCTCCATCGATCGCAGCCGTTCCGCCCTCTTCCGTTCCCGAAGGGTGGTTTGCGAAACCGCTCGAAGAACGTTTCGGTAACGAGGACCGTGCTGCAGTGAAATTGGGCGACGCGTCAGCACCGGTTGCAAGTAATGGTGGCGTCACGATTCCGCAGCCTTCGACAACATGGGAAGACAATTCACTCTACGCACTCTACGGCAGAGCAGGTAAGAATGCACCGACCGCAGAAGGTGCAGGTGTTCGCACCGATGCGTTTGATAGAGCACCGGTGTTGGCAGGGTCGACAGACATGCCTTCATCGCCAGAGCCAAATGCGGCGGGCGATGGGGTTACTGAATCCATTCCCAAGCTGATGATTCAGGCGGAAGAAGCTGACGGCAAGGTTTCAGTCGATTTTGATTTTGCCTTGACCGACGTGGACAAGAAGCTGGAAGACATGCAAGCCAGTTTGGGCGAGCAGCCATCGGCAGATAACGCCAAGTCCGACCGCTATGCAGGCACAGACAAGTCTGGATACGCCGCCGATGGCAAATCTGACGGTGAACAATTGGGGAGAGTGTTGCAGAGGAATCAAGGTCTCGGGCTAAGTGGCGACGCATCTGATTTTGGGACGATGGCGAGAGGTTTGAGCGAACGCTCGGATGACTCCGGTGTTGCTCGCGGCTCGGTTGCTCCGGGACAGGTTGGCTCAGGTAGCCAGCCTGAATCAGCTCGTGGTGGACGTGGAAGACAAAGCGGTAATACGTATCGGTCATCAAGTGAAATACACGAGAGTAAGGACGAGATTTCCAGTCTCGAATTGGTCGCTCCGGAATCTGTGGCTGAAGCAGATTCAAAGAAGCCAGGAGAGAATGCCAAACAAGTCGAAGAGCAAGCTCAGGCAAAGAATCGCGTAGAAGGAAAAAGTCCGGATTACCATCGCGGTTATCATTTTCACATTGATGAGTTGGATCTGTTGGACGGCCTGCAACCACTGGCGGAATCTGAAGCGAAGGCGGCGGCTGAGCCAGAAAGCGAAACTGACGATAATGGCATAAAAGATATCGTGGCACTCCGCAAGAAGAACGAGAGCAAGGAGCAGGCCGAAGAATGGAGAAAACAGACGAGTGAACCGGAGTCCAAAGCCAAGGGCCGAAACCGTGTCTTCTTTCGACAAGGCGAAGTGGTCCGCTCAACTCTCGCGGACAGTTCCGAACTGGAGAAGAAGCCCGCAGCAAAACCTGTTACTCCCTCTGCCGGCCTAAACGAAACCAACGCCGCTGCCGAAGCGTTTTCAACGTTTTCCCTGCATGTCAGTGATGTTTCGTTCAAACTGGCCGCGGCCGCGTTGGCTCGAGGTGAATGGCCGGAGGCGGCAAAGGTCCGTATTGAAGAATTTGTCAACGCCTTGGATTACGGCGACCCGTTGCCCGGCAAAGGTGAGAAAGTCGCGTGCGCGGTCGAACAGGGGATTCATCCGTTTCTGCAACAGCGAAACGTGCTGCGAGTTTCCATGCGAACGTCCGCAGAAGGGCGAGCGACCAATACACCGCTGCGCTTGACGTTTGTTCTGGATAACTCCGGTTCGATGGAACGCATCGATCGTCAACAGACCGTGCGTCGTGCATTTACGCTGTTGTCTAAGCAATTGACGGCGATCGACCAGGTGACTTTGATCAGCTTCTCTCGCCAGCCGCGACTTCTGGCAGAAAACGTCAGCGGGACGGACTCCGGAAAACTGGTCGAGTTAATGGAGCAACTTCCGAGCGAAGGCGGCACCAACATCGAAGCAGCTCTGCAACTGGCTTTCGAAAAGGCATCCGCTCAACAGACGCCGGGTGTTCAGAATCGCATCGTGCTGCTGACGGATGGAGCTGTGAACCTGGGCAATGCAAATCCCGAAAGCCTGTCGCAAATGGTGGAGTCAATGCGAGCGGCCGGCATTGCCTTCGACGCTGCAGGAATCAGCGCGGATGGTTTGAATGATGAAGTCCTGGAAGCCCTGACTCGCAAAGGCGATGGACGATACTACCTGATGGATTCTGGCGAAGCGGCTGACGATAACTTTGCTCAACAGATCGCCGGGGCTTTGCGTCCATCCGCCAGCAATGTCAAGGTGCAGGTGCAATTCAATCCCAAGCGAGTTGGTCAGTACAAACTTCTGGGCTTCGAAAAGCACCTTCTTAAACAGGAAGATTTCCGAAACGACGCTGTTGACGCAGCCGAAATGGCGGCAGCTGAAGCGGGCGTTGCGATGTACCAGTTCGAAGCGAAGCCGGATGGTGAAGGCGACGTCGGTTCGGTGTCTGTGCGGTTTAAAGACCTGTCAACAGGTGAAATGGTCGAACATCGCTGGCCAATTCCGTACGAACCCGAGGCAGCTCGACCGGACCAGACAACGCCGTCACTCCGCATCGCGACAACCGCCGCGATGCTGGCCGCAAAGCTCAAGGGTGAAGCTCTGGGAGAATCGGTTGATCTGCAGACGTTGTCACAGTTGATCGATAGCCTGCCGTCACAGATGCAAAGTCAGACGCGAGTTCAGCAGTTGAAGCTCATGATTGAACAGGCCCGACAGATGAGTGCGAAGTAGCGTCGTATTCGTGAACACCCATTGCGATTTCGCCCCAAATGGGGCAACCACAAGTCAGCCTGGGGCAACGCCCCAGGGAACCGATCCACAATACATTCCAAGCCCCAACGGGGCGACACAAAGACATATCAAAACGGGGATCCATGGTCGTCGAAACAATGACATGCGTTCGCCACGGGTGTGGATCATGCATGACATCAAAACACACAATGGTGTCGCCCCTTCAGGGCTCAAACATCACGGTGGATTTCTAACCCAGGGCGTTGCCCTGGGCTGACATGTTGATGGCCCGTTGGGCCGCAAACGCCCATTGCGGTCGAACAATCCCGTTGGGCCGAAACGCACATTGCCGTCGAACAAACCCGTTGGGCCGCGAACACCCAATGCGATTCCGCCCCAAATGGGGCAACCACATAAGAGCCTGGGGCAACGCCCCAGGAGAGACATCAAAAAAACGCCCCAAGCCCCAACGGGGCGGCACTGTGACTCAATCGAGATAAACCAATGAACCTCATCAAATACATGTTCCTCATTGCGTTATTGAATCAATCGATTAATGCCCAGGAGCCCAGCAACGCAACCAGCGTTAACACGTCCATTGGCAGCGACGGAACCGGTACCATCGTCGTTGAAGCGCACGGGCAATTGCCGAAGCCGCCCTTGTTCTTCACAGCAACCAGCAATGCCACGGCGCAGGTGGGGGCGGAGTTCATTGAGCAGACGATAGACGTCGCGATGAAAGTCGTACAGGGCGAAGCGACTACGCTGAGCCTTGGGCTGGCCGGGCAGGATGTTGTTACCGAAGTTCAGAGCGAACAGTTGAAGTCATGGTCCGTGAGGCAAGAAGGGGCTGCTCGGTTTCTTGATCTGAATGTCAACACGAATACCACGGAGTTGAAGATCCTGGTCAAAATCCGTTCGCGCAAGCTGGATCTGAAGAATCCGGAGACCATTGAGCTTTCTCATCTGACTCCCGGTAGTGCCGTTGGCTTTGATTCGAATTTGGTTCTTCAATACTCACCGGGAGTTGAAGGGGCGGTGACCGAGGCCACGGGCTTTGCTCCGCTGAATGAGGGGTTGCAAGCTGCCGGAACCAGGCCAACACGATTTCGATCATCAACCGGTGGTCTGCTAAGGCTGGTTGTGAATCGAGCCGGTACAACTCCGGGGCCTGTCGAACTGACCGAGACGAGCCTCAACGGGACGTCGCATGCGAATGGAAACTCGGTGCTCTTTCAATACCGCGGCACTGCTGTTGTGACGGTCGACAATGCAGAAATCACAATTCTCTCCGGCATTGCGGCTCCCAGTTCGGTTCCGGCAGAAGCCAGCTATCGGCTGCGTCTTGCGACGGAGAACGGCATCCCGGTTTACAAGCTGATTTTCCCAAAGGCTGGCACGTTTCCAATCTCGCTGGAGTTCGTGGCCACTCTTGGCCAGCCCGCCGCCAACAGTCGAAACTTCGACTTCACCGTCGCGACCAGTGCCGTTGTTCCGTTGACTCTGAACGGGCTTGGGGCGGATCTTGAATTCCAACGCGATCAGGAGTCGGTGGCGCCTTTGCGCAACAACGAATCGTGGATCGGATTTCTTCCGGCAACGGGTCGAGCCAAAGTGCAATGGAAAACCGCCCGCCAGGCCGGCGAAGGCAAGCTGTTCTTTTCCACCACGGGAAAGATCGAATCTCAGGTCGGAGCCGGACTTTTGCGGCAGGATCATCTGGTTGACTATCAGGTTCTTCAGGGCGAACTGAAATCGATGCAGATCCTTCTGCAGGGGCCCGGAGAAATTCTGGAAGTGCAGGGCGGCACGACCGTCGTCGGCTGGACCGTGACGGCTCAGGGAGACAATCGAATTCTGGAAGTCACGCTCAGTCAGCCCGTGACAGGCATGAACCAGATCAAGGTGCGCAGTCAGACGCCGCTGGGAGCATTCCCGGTGACTGTTCAGGGACTTCGTCTGAATCCGGTCGGCTCCATTCGCCACTCAGGTCACCTTCGTCTGTCCAACATTGGATCTGTGCGTCTTCAGCCGACAGAGCTGAAAGGACTTTCGCAACTGGCTCCCGAACAGTATCCCGGCGATGCGATTCAGTCGCGACAGTCATTTGTGTATCGATTCCCGGCTGCCGATTACGCGTTCTCCGTCACCGCAGACAGCATTGAGCCGGAAGTCAGCGTTTCTGAAGTCGTCGCCTACGTGCTGACGGAAACTGATCGCATCATTAGTGCGGATATTGAGCTGGATGTGCGAGAAGCGGCCATTCGAGAATGGAACTTCAGCATTCCGACTGATTACTCCGTCGTTTCCGTCACCGGCGCCAGTGTTTCGGATTATGTCGCAGCGACAACGGTCGAGGAGAATCGTCGCAATCTGAAAGTTGTCTTTGGCCAGGATGTTCTGGGCCGGCATCTGGTGACTCTGCGGCTGGAGAAGAGCGAAGCCGCCGTCGCCGGTGCGTGGGTTCTGGATCGTATTGAATATCCCGGTGTCAAATCTGTTCGTGGCGATATTGGAATCGTCAGTGCGCCAGGTTTTCGAATCACCGCGGGACAGGTCAATCTACTGGTTGAAAAGCCATTATCGTTCTTCCCGAAGCCGTCGCCTCATCTGCAGCAGGCCTTTCGAATTCGCGAACCCAACTGGTCTGCCACGATGCAGGTCGAATTGCTCGATCGCAGCGTTCAGTCCGATGTGTTCCACCTGTATTCGCTCAGTCAGGAAACGGTTTATGGCAGCGCTTTGATCAACTACTTTGTAACAGGAGCACCTGTATCGGAGTGGCGGATCACTGTTCCGGAAACGATGGGCAACGTGATGGTCGACGGCCAGAACGTTCGCACATGGCGGCGAGAAGCGGACTCGCTGATTGTGACTCTGCATCAGCCTGTGATGGGCGCCTACACTCTGCTGGTGACGTTTGAAGAAAAGCCGGACAAGACCAACAGTACGTTTCAGGCCGGCCAGGTTTCGCCGACCGGAGTTCAGGGCGAACGTGGTTACGTACAGGTCGTCAGTCCGATGCAGGTGGAGATTGAAACAGTGTCGGTGTCGGAAGACCTGCTGACACTTGATCCGCTGGAACTGCCTGCGGAGTTTCGTCTGCTCAGCACCGCACCGCCGCTGGGAACGTGGCAGTACACAAGTCGCCCCTTTGAGCTGAACCTTAAAGTCAGTTGGTTCGAGCCAGGGACGACCGTCGACCAGGTTGTGGAATTCTCTGAAGCGAACAGTCGAGTTTCCCCGGACGGTGAGTTGGTGACTGATGTGCTGTACTACGTCAAATCTCGAGGACAGCGCACCATGAAGATTAAGCTGCCTCCAGAGCCGGTCAAGCTCTGGGCCGTGTCGGTGAACGGTGCTCCTGTGACGGCTCGTCAGGCGGATGATGCGACACGGATTCCGTTGCCAGGCGGTACAGATCCGAATACTCCGGTCGAAGTTCGTCTGCGACTTGGCAAACCAGCCGTGGACGAAGCTCATCCGGAACTCGCGCTGCCAGTCGTCTTCGCGCCGGTATTGAAGACGCAGTGGAACATCAGTGGTGACGAAAAGCACGTCCTGGTTCCAGCGGGTGGAAACGTCTCGCCACCGGTACCGGTCGAGCGTCCTTCGGGATTCGCGTGGATCGCAAATCGCGGCATCGTTCCCCTGTTCATGATTAGCGTTCTGACGGCCATGGGAATAGGGGCAACTGGCAAGTCAGAGTCCTGGCGAATCGCAGGACTGATGAGCTTGGTCATGGCGATCATTTTCGCGGTGGCAGCGACTCAGTCGGCCTATTCCGAGACAGGTTCTCCGCAACCGTTGCAGCTGAGTCTTCCAGTGCTGACCGCCGAAGAATCCGTGCAACTGTCTGTCCATAACGTGCCGCTGTGGCGCGTGAATCTCTCCGGGCCCGGGCTTGGCGCATTGATCGCGGGCACCGTTCTGGCACTTGTGTCATTTCGAAAAAAGCTGATGAAAGGCGGAATGCTGTTTCGCTTTGGCGGAATCATTTTAATCGCCGCCGGAATTTTGCTTCAGGGCGACAGCGCGTGGTGGTTCTTTGGACTGCTGGGACTCGCGATTTTAACGCTGCTTCTTGTGCGACCCGCTGCGGATTGTTTCCGGGACATTCGCAGATGGATGCGTGAGTCGGCTCAGAAGCACAAAACGATTGAAGAATCTGCGTCAGAGAATGGCGATTCCGCCCCGAACGGGGCAACCACATAACAGCCTGGGGCAACGCCAAAGGAAAACGTTTCACATCACATCCAGAGCCCCAACGGGGCGGCACAAATTCACGACATCCGGACGTATGAAACCATAACCACAATTTGTTCCGCCCTTTCAGGGCTCAACCATCGCGCGGGATCGCAAACCCAGGGCGTTGCCCTGGGCTGACATGTTGTTGGCCCATTGGGCCGCAAGTCTCGAAACGCAAAAACACAAACCAGCCCGGGGCAACGTCCCAGGACGGAAGGTTCAAATCCATGACCAATACGTTCTCCGTTACCAACATCATCGCATTCCTTGCTGTCTCTCTTTCATCAACGTCCGCTTGTTTCGCGGGAATTCCGGACGGCTTTGAAGCAGCAGACTCCTTCGTTCAGCAGTGGCAAATTACTCACCAGGATTCTCGCCTGAAAGCCACCGGCATGATCACCGTCACTGGAAAGCCTGGCGACCGTTTCCTGCTCGTCAAATCGCCTGCAGTGCTGACTCAATTTGAAGGCGATGGTCTTCGAGTCACTCGAAGCGACGTTCCGGGGGAAGGCTTGTCCTACGTCATTCACATCACACCCGCTGCAAATCAGGGCAGTCCGGCCGACTTGCCGGAAGGGGCACCATCAGCCGTCACATACAAAGCTACTTGCGAATATCAATTGGAAGCAGTGAAGCCGACAGAAGGACTTGCCGTTCTGACAGGCACCGCCGCTGTGCAGGAGATTAGCTTGAGCTACGACGAAGCGGGATGGGAAGTTGCAGGCCCCACGGCGATTCGTATCGAACAGCTGGAAGCCGCCGGTGAAATGACTCAGGCCAAAGTCCTGCTCGGGCCAGGCGCAGGCAGTCTCGTGCTGAAGCCGAAGTCCCGCGACGTCACGATGGAGAAGACTCAGTTCTTTGTCGAAGCTTCCAACTTGTATCTGCCCGGGCCGGGCGTCGTTGACGGACGACATAAACTGAACATCCGAACGTCTCAGGGCCAGGTGAATTCGCTGAGCGTGCTTGTTCCCAGGGGTCTCACGGTGACCGCGGTCACGGGCCCCGTTGGTTCATGGCAGTTCGATGCGGACTCCGGTGGACTCACGCTGGCCATTGAACCGGCTCAGTCTCAGCCGTTTGATGTTCTCATTGAAACTCAGCGAGGTCTGGATCCACTGCCTGTAGACGTGACTCTTGCGCCATTGCACGTGGTCGGAGCGAACGGTGAAGTCGGGCTCGTGGCCGTTGCATTCGGTCCGGAGGCTCGTCCGGAGAAAGTGGAACCGAAGATTATGACGATTGTCAATCCGGGAGACTTCGATGCCAGTCTGATCACGAATGCACAGGCGATACTGCATTGCGTGTATCGCTACGGAACGGATGGCGGTGAACTGGCCGTGCGAGTTGCTCCGGTGGCATCCGAAGTTCGAGTCATCAGCAAGCAGGTCTTGTCGCTGGGAGATGAGCGAGTCGTACTGGCGGGCAATTTCGCTGTGGAAATTTCGCGAGCCGGGTTATTCGAATTGAGCTTTCCTCTTCCCACCGGCCTGGAAGTGGAATCGCTCTCCGGCCCCGCGCTGCACCACTGGGCAGAACGGAGCGAAGAAGGCCAACGCACGATTGTTCTTCATCTGAATGGCCGAGCGATCGGCACACATGAATTCTCCGTCGCATTGTCCGGCACAGCGCCGACGGATGCGGCGGAATGGCAGATCCCTCGTTTCGAACTGAATGAGGCGGCTCGGCAAACAGGTGAGCTGGTGGTTCGCCCAACAACCGGTCTTCGACTTCGTACGGTCACTCGTCAGAACGTTTCCGAAACCGACCCGCGTGCACTGGGAGGAGATGGCCAGGGAGCACTGGCGTTTCGACTGCTGCAGCGCGACTGGAATCTTTCGCTTGGCATCGAGAAACTTGATCCCTGGGTGACAGGTCAGCTCCTGCACGAAATCACTTTGCGAGAAGGGCAGACTCGATCAACATTGATCGCTCAGTTCAATGTGCAGAACGCATCCATCGCTTCAATCCGAGTGACTCTGCCCATCACAAATGAGGACGAAATCAAGACTCTGCGAGCCAGTGGCACTGTCGTCAGTGATATGGTCCGAACAGCTCCGGATTCAAATGTCTGGGAAGTTCACTTTAAGCGTCGCGTCGTCGGGAAACTTCAATTTCAGATCGAATATGAACGTCGCGGAGATCGTGTGAACGAAGAAGAATCACTGACTCCGATTCTGTTCCCGGAGGCTCGACAAATCTCCAGCTTCTTCGCAGTCCGAGCCGGCGGCCGACTGGAACTGGAACACGACGAACTGACTCAGGGATGGCAGCGCGTCGATTGGAACACCGTCCCTCAGGCCCTGAGAGAAACGGACAATCGGACCGCTCCGGCACTCGTTTTTCGTGCCGTCGATCCTGGTGCCGCACTGAAGGTTCAGGCCAAACGCCACTCTCTGGCCGATGGGCTTAAACTTCGTGTCGCGGAAGGATCACTGACGACCGTTCTTTCACCAACGGGTGACCAGTTGACGGCCGTCGATGTGGTGATGGAAGTGATCCAGCGAAGCAGTCTGAGCGTCAATCTGCCAGAAGGTGGCGAGCTATTCAGCATCTTCGTCAACGGCGAAAGTGTGAATTCCATTCGGCAAAGCGGTGCTGAGAATGCCTGGCAGTTCTACATTCTGCCCGGCATCGACGATCGAACGGCCCAGGTGCGATTTGTTTATTCTGTTCCCGGTGATCGCTTGAGCGACTTGAAGCTCCGTAGTCCGCAATTGAATGTGCCTCTGGAAAATATTCAGTGGAATGTGATTGCACCGAAAGGTTTCGAGCTGACCAGCAATGACGGCAATCTGGAACTGATTCGCCAGTCGAATCAGAAGGATTACGATCGTGATTCTTATTTGTCTGCCGCGAGTGGAAAGCGACAGGTTAAGGCCGAGCAGGCGACTCAGCTTCTGGAGCAGGCCAATCAGCTTCTGCAGGCCGGCGAACAAAGCAAAGCACGCTGGGCGCTGAATAGTGTCGCCAATCAGTACGCACTTGATGCCGCTTCGAATGAAGATGCTCGAGTCCAACTGGAGAATCTGCAGACTCAGCAAGCGATTGTCGGGCTCAACACGCGTCGTCAACGACTGTACCTGGACAACAGTAGTGACGATTCCATCCAGATCGACAACAAACAGCTTCGTGAAGCCGCCGCCGAGAACCCGGTGCTGCAGCAGGATCAGTTAAACTTCCGGCCTCAGGAACTAAGCCAGTTACTTCGAGGAAACACGACGGAAGACAACGCGGTTCTTCAGCAGATTGCCGCCCGACTGGTACAGCATCAACACACGACTGACCCCGCACCACAGGCGATCATTATCAGCCTGCCGGAAGAAGGCGACACATACACGTTTGGTCGCAGCGTCCAGGTCGCCGAAAACGCCCCGCTGAAACTTGAACTTGATTTCGGTTCGAAGTTACAAATCCATTTCTGGCGAATCAGCCTGGTCCTTGTTCTGCTCATCGGACTTGGCGCCGCGCTGGCATTCGCCACTACGAAGACTGCTCAAGGCACACGCGAAACAACGGGGGCAGTTCAATAGCGTTTCGTGAGTTGAAAAACGACAACGGAAGTAACTCGGGGCTCAGCGAACTGCGGTCTCATTTCTGATGTGCGAGATCGAAAGTCGTCACTGCTGCCAGTAATTCCGGTCCAGTGTGCGGTAGTTGATCGCTTCGGTTAAATGAACCGAACTAATCTCTTCACTATCGGCCAGATCGGCGATCGTACGACTAATTCGCAGAATCTTGTCGTGTGCCCGTGCTGACAGGCCCATTTCTTCCATGGCGTGCTTCAGAAGTCCCTCGGCATCCGACTCCAGACG
>CAIXQV010000530.1 GCA_903921605.1 uncultured Planctomycetaceae bacterium
GGACACGCAATTTTTCGGCGGATGGTTATCGCTGCAGGCATTGGTCCTGTTTGGCATGAGCACACTCGGGCTGGTGGTCGCAATTCCTGTCGCCATAATTTTGCGACGAACGTTGTTTCGCGGTGAACCCTCTCCGTTTCTTCTGGAACTGCCGGATTATCGCGTTCCTTCAGTACGCGTGGTGCTGGAACGAGTCTGGGAAAGCGGTCAGTCGTTCGTGGCTCGTGCCGGCACCTTGATTTTTGCAACCAGTGTTCTGGTCTGGGCCGGTGGATCATTTCCTGGTGATCAACGCGAACGATATGAATTGACGGCCAAACTTGAAGCCCTTGAAGCGTCTGGAGCCGATCCCGAAAGTGAAGAAATTACCGGGCTGACAGAAAAATTGAATCAGGTGAACGGCGATCTTCTGCGGGGCAGTGTGCTCGGGCGGATCGGTCAGTCCATCGAGCCGATCTTTAAGCCACTGGGCTGGGACTGGCGCATTGGTGTCGGCGTTCTGGCGTCGTTTCCGGCACGAGAAGTTGTGATCGCGACACTCGGTACAATTTACAGTCTCGGAGGTGACGTGAGTGAAGAGGACGAAGGGCTGCGAGGAACCCTGATGGCTGCGACCTGGCCGGATGGATCTCCTGTGTTCTCCATTCCGGTGGCCTTGTCGATCATGGTTTTCTTTGCACTTTGCGCACAGTGTGTGTCAACGCTGATGGTGATTCGTCGCGAAACCAACAGCTGGCGCTGGCCGGTGTTTTCTTTTGTTTACATGACGGCTCTGGCGTGGATCGGTGCTTTCCTGACATATCAAATTGGTAGCAGGATGTAGTCCCATGGATGCTCAGACGTTGGCAACTTCGGTCTTGGTTTTTGTCGCAATTGCGATTTTCTGGCGTCGATTCCAGCAGACGTTTTTGAAGTCATCGGCTTCCGGATGCGGATCGTGTAACGGCTGCTCAGGAGGAAACTCGGCGGCGGCGATCAAGGTGACGCCGCTGGTGCAACTCGGGATGTCTTTGCCAGAGAAACACGCGAAAAAGCCGTAGGTTGTGCCTGCGTTTACTTAAGCTCACTTGTAACCCCCTGCAAACAAAGCTGAACATGGTGATTGGCTCCGCTCGGCAAATCTCGTGTTCAGATTCTCGGCAAACGCCTTTCTAATGCCGGGAGTCGTCTGCAAATGAGAATCCCCGCAGGAACAGTTTGTTACAGGGATGCGAATGGTCATAGTGACAACAACAACCTGTCGCAATCTCCCGGCGAAGTGTGTTGTGATTCCTGATTGATTCAAGCCGAGATCCACCGGTATGGCCACCCACATCATCTTTCAATGTCCAGCTTGTCAGCACAGACGCGTTACGAGTCCGAAACCTGCTGACGGTCCGGTCAAGTGCGACGAATGCCAGTGGGGGCGAAACGAAGGAGTCGGCGATTTCTCGGAAGGCCATTTGTGCCGTTGTCGGATCTGCGGATGCGAGGATTTATCGCGTCAGAAAGATTTTCCGCCGGCGATGGGTTTGGCACTTGTAGCGACTGCAGCCATTCTTAGCTGTATCGCCTACGCAAATTATCAACCGCTCCTGGCACTGGCGATTCTGATGGTGGCTGCGTTGATTGATATGTTACTTTACACGTTTATGGGCGACATGCTGGTTTGCTACCGGTGTGGAGCGCGACATCGACAAACGGCGATGGCGGACGAGCATCCCAGGTTCGACCTGGAGACCGCAGAACGTTATCGTCAGCAGGATCTCCGGCAACGACAGGCGTCTAAGCCGGGTTGAGCTTCGAAGATTGTCGCTCCGTAGTTGGAGCGCTTTGGACAATAGCATCTGTGGAAGAACTGCGTCGAAGACTGGTTGAGGATCTCAGCGACACGATCGAAGGCGAATTGCGAGTCGATCCGGCGGCTGTCGCTATGTTTTCATCGGACGCCAGTCTGTATGAGATCGAGCCGATCGCGGTCGTGTTTCCGCGTAAGGCCCGCGATGTGGAAGTGATCGCGGCCTACTCGGCCGATAACAACATTCCGCTGATTGCTCGCGGTGCTGGTTCCGGGCTCGCGGGTGGCGCGATTGGACGCGGCATTGTGATCGATTTTTCTCGCCACATGAACCGTGTGCTGTGGGTGGATGGAGATCGCGTTCGAGTTCAACCGGGTGTTGTGCGCGAACAGTTGAATCGCGAACTTCGCAAGCACGGTCGTTACTTTGCACCGGATCCTTCTAACAGTCGCATCACAACCATCGGGGGAATGCTGGGTGTTGATGCGGCGGGATCTCATGCTGTTCGCTACGGGTCGACTCGGGACCACGTTGAAAGTATCGAATGCGTCCTGTCCGGTGGACAGCGAATGGAGCTGGGGCGTGAACCGCTGCAACTGGATCCTTCCGCTTATCCTCGCATGGTCGATCTTGAACCTCTCGGCGGTACTACCGGCGGTGGATCTTCTGTTGGTGCGACGGTTAGCACGGCGGTCAGATCAGATGCGTTAAAGTTGTCAGCTCTGACGCCGGCCACTCGCCGCGCTGATCTTATTCAGCGAGTCGGCTCGCTGTTACAGGAATTTGAGCCGGTCATCAAGCAGTATCAGCCGCCTTTGCTGCGAAACTGTTGTGGCTACATGCTGCGTGGAATTCGCCAGATGCAGGAGCTTGATCTGGCTCGCATGCTGGTGGGTTCTGAAGGCACGCTGGGACTGTTCACCGAGGCGACGCTGTATACGATGCCGCTGCCTTCATTTCGGGCTGCAGCCTGCCTGATGTTCAAAACGCTTGAACAAGCGGTTTTGGCAATGCAACTTCTTCTGCCGCTGGAGCCCAGTGCCTGCGATTTGCTGGACCGTCGAGTTCTGAGCCTGGGACGAGGATCAGATCTGCGTTTTCGAGACATGATTCTGCCGGAAGCTGAAGCGGGATTGATTATTGAATTCCCCGGTGGCAGTGAGCGAGAGATTCGAGAACGTCTCAGCGATGCTCAGACGCTGCTGAAAGATCGCGAGATCGACTTTCAGATTACTCGAGAAGCCACGACTTTGGAAGATGTAGAACTGCTCTGGGCTCTGCCTTCGCAGGTCGTTTCTTTGCTGGCCAGTTTGAAAGGTTCGTCGCGACCATTGCCGTTTGTCGAAGATGTCGCGGTGCCTCCTGAGAAGCTGGCTGAGTTTCTGGTGTCGGCCCAGCGAATTTTTCAGAAGCATGAAGTCACCGCGACGTTGTACTCACATGCGGCTTCCGGGCAATTGCATTTTCGTCCAATCCTTCCCGTGCCTGACAACGGAGAAGAGACAAAGATTGAAGCCATCGCCAGAGATCTCTATCGGCAGGTTGTTCAGGTCGGCGGATCGATCAGCGGAGAACATGGCGACGGGCTTTCTCGCACGGCCTTTATCAGAACGCAGTACGGCCCGCTGTATCGTGCGTTTCAGCAATTGAAGGAAATCTTCGATCCGCTGAAATTGATGAATCCGGAGAAGATCATCAGCAATGATCCTCAGCTGACGGTCAAACATCTCCGCCGAATTCGACCTCGCGAAACGGTCGGGACGAGTTCCACTGGCGGCTCGCTGCTTCCGATCATGCAGTTCGCGTGGAATGCCCATGAAGCCGCCAATGCAGCCAGCCGTTGCAATGGATGCGGCACTTGTCGCGTGCAGAACGAACCTTCAAGGATGTGTCCGTTCGTTGAGGATGACGGCAACGAAGAGCTATCGCCGCGAGCAAAAGCGGATCTGTTCCGTCGGGCGATTTGTTCAATCTCGGGCAAAGAACTGCTGGCGGATGATTCCACAAAGACGATTCTGGATAGCTGCTTCAATTGCAAACAGTGTCAGCTCGACTGCCCGTCGGAAGTCAACATCCCGCATCTGGTGCTCGAAGCTCGCGCGCAACATGTGCAGGCACATGGACTGAGCAAAACGGCATGGTTGCTTTCGCGAGTTCACACGTATGCTCGCATTGCGTCGCGTTTTTCGTTTCTGACTAATCGTCTGCTGAAGAACACATGGTTTCGAAAACTTCTGCAACGATTCGTGGGCATCGCGTCTGCTCGACGTCTGCCGAAGTTCGCAAGAACTCCATTCCTGGCGTCGTTGCGAGTCCAGCGTGAGGACAATTCGGGAAATCCGGGAAGCCCACGGCCAACGGTCGTTTACTTTGTGGACTACTTTGCCAACAACCACGATCCGGAATTGGCCGAAGCGTTCGTGAGAGTGCTGGAGCACAATGGATTTCGAGTATTCATTCCTCGTGGACAAACCGTATCCGGAATGACCATGTTGACCGTTGGCGATGTTTCCGCCGCGCGAGTGGTGGCAGAACAGAACATCCGTGAACTGGCCGAGCCAGCTCGCGAAGGATATTCGATCGTTTGTACAGAACCCTCGGCCGCGGTGTGTTTGACTCAGGAGTACCCAATGCTTCTGTCCAGCAACGATGCCGAAGTCGTGGCTCAGCAAACCCTTGATGCAGGCTCATTCCTGCTGGATCTGCAGCGGCGAGGAAAGCTCAAGAAGGACTTTACGCCCCTCGCGATGAGAGTTGCCTGGCATACACCGTGTCATACTCGGGCGATGCGACGTGGGCAGCCACTGCTGGAGATTTTGAGACTGATCCCCGGCCTTAAGGTTCAGATGATTGAGAAAGGCTGCACCGGGATGGCTGGAACGTTCGGGTTGGCGGCAGAGAACTTTGAACAGTCGCTTCGCATCGGATCGGAATTGATCAGCGAAATGAAGACCATTGACGCGGACGCCGGCGTTACGGACTGCAGTAGTTGCAGAATGCAGATGGAACAAGCCAGCCGGATCCCTACAATTCACCCGATCAAGCTGCTGGCACTATCGTACGGACTGATGCCGCGGCTGGCAGAACGACTGAAAGCTCGACCTTCCGGATTGAGCATGTCATGATCCTGAACAGAATCCTGTGCTCATGAATCTTAATGTTCTCTTTTTTGCAGCGGCTCGTGATGCGGTCGGGGCGGACACCGTGACGGTCGACGTCCCCGAAGGCAGCACCGTAGGTGAATTGCAGCAGTTGATGATCCAGCGAACCCCGCCACTTGAACGATGGTCTCAGGCGTTACTGTGGGCCGTCAATAATCGATATGCCGGATGTGATCAGGTACTGCATGCCTCTGATGTGATCGCCTGCTTTCCTCCGGTGAGCGGAGGCTGAATCATGATTGAACTGACAACAGAACCAATCGACTACAATCAGCTCACGGAATTCGTGCGGGATCATGCTGCCGGTGCTGTGACGTTGTTTCTGGGGACCGTGCGGGAGTTTACTCGCGGCGTGCAAACATCATGGCTGGAGTATGAAGCCTACCCCGACATGGCGCGGGCTTCGATGGCGGAACTCGAAGCCGAGGCCTGTCAAAAATTCACAGTGACGAAGATCGCGATTTCTCATCGCACGGGCACGATGGCTCTGGGCGAAATCAGCGTGGCCATTGCCGTAAGCTCGCCGCATCGTGATCAGGCGTTTGAGGCGGGACGATGGCTGATCGATACGTTGAAGGAACGAGTACCCATCTGGAAGAAGGAACACTTTGCGGACGGCCGTGAAGAATGGCAGCATCCGGGAATGACTCCACCGACCAACACCAAAGGCGCGAAACCATGAACTCCGGAGATGTCTCAACGCGAAGACTGATCGATTCGTTCGGTCGAGTTCACAACAATCTGCGGATCAGTGTCACGGATCGATGCAACATTCGCTGCTTCTATTGCATGCCGGCGGACAATGTGGAGTTCATGCCGAAGGAAAATCTGCTTTCCTTCGAAGAGATTGAACGAGTTGTCCGCATTGGCACTACGCTGGGGATTGATCGCGTTCGTTTGACGGGCGGCGAACC
>CAIXQV010000531.1 GCA_903921605.1 uncultured Planctomycetaceae bacterium
CTTAACGATCGAGGTTTCGATCAGCCCGAGCAGACGGTCGGCCACTTCTTCTTTGGTGCCTTTGAAGAGGGCGATGGTTTCGGCTTCCGGCGAAAGTACTTCAACGGTGTTTGTGAGTGAACCTATCGCCGACGTATCGTTGAGCACGATGCAGTTGCAGTTCTTCATTCGCAGTTTTCGCATCGCGTTGTTGCGAGGATCCTGCGACTCGAGAGCGAAGCCAACGACCCAGCGATGGCCCTTTTGGCCACCAAGCTCAGCCAGCACGTCAGAAGTCTCGGTCAGCTCTAAAGTAATCGGACGACCTGTCTTGGTGATTTTTCCCGTGATGCGTTCTTTGGGGCGATAGTCACAAACGGCGGCAGTGGCTATCACACCATCACACTCCGGAAACAGTTCGAGACATCGCTGGCGCAATTGATCAGTGGTTTCGATGCGATGGACCGTGCAACCTGCCGGTGCAGACTGCTCAACAGGTCCTGTGACCAGTTCGACCTGATGTCCACGAGCTAACGCGGCGGCGGCGAGCGAATAGCCCATGCGGCCACTGCTGGCGTTCGATAGAAATCGAACGTCGTCTATGTACTCGCGAGTCGGTCCGGCGGTAATCAGAATCTTCATGACGGTCCTTATTCCGCTTGACTGGTGCGAGCCTGATTGATGCCAGCATGCTGGCTCAGCAACGACTCCATGGCCTTAATGATGTTGCCTGGGTCCGACAATCGACCGGCACCAACTTGCCCGCAACTGAGCCAACCTTCATCGGGCCCCACAATCGTGTATCCGTCGTCTCGGAGCTGGGCCACGTTTCGCTGGACGGCCGGCTTGGCCCACATGTCGCAGTTCATAGCAGGTGCCAACAACACCGGCGCGGTCACCACCAGCAGAGTAGTGCTCAGTAAATCATCGGCCATCCCGTGAGCCAACCGTGCAATCGTCTGAGCCGTCGCCGGAGCGACAACAGCCAACTCTGCTCGCTGAGCCAACCCGATATGCTCACCCTGAAAATGTTCTTTCACTTCGAAGGCATGTGAATAAACCGGCCGACGCGTCAGTGCTTCGAAAGTTCGGGCGCCGATGAACTGATGCGCAGACTCCGTCATGATGACCGTGACCTTCGCTCCGCGCTGAACCAGACGGCTGCAAAGGTCAGCGGCCTTGTAGGCGGCAACACCTCCGGAGACACCCAGCAGAATTTCGCGATTATGAAGTACGTCTGTCATGGCAGATGATGGTCGTATTAAAAAAACAGCCCTGAGACTCGGTGACGATCCTCAGGGCATAGATTCGACAAGTGGCCGGTCTGATCACAGATCGTCGATACCGGGACCACCATCTTCGGCAAGCAAACGATCGAGCTTGTCGACCAGTGCGGAATCGTCCTCAACGGCTTTGAGATTGCCGGTGGCGTCGAGATAAATCTTATCGCCCATGATTTCGGCGACCACAATCTGCATCAGGTCCTTCGTCTGCAGATCAACCAGAGCCCGCGCGCCACGGTTCAGTGCAACCATGCGTTTCTGGATCAGGGCGGTCATCTTGAAACGACCTCCGACCTTGCGGGCGATTTCGTCTTCACGGAATTCATCAAGCATTTCGAGCTTTCTCCTCCGCCTTCAGTATCTCACAGATCTCGCTGACCGCGGTTTCCAGCTGATCGTTCACAACCACATATTTGTAACGGTCGGCCAGTTGCAGCTCTTTGTCTGCAGTGGCCAGCCGACGCTGAATCACTTCTTCTGATTCTGTACCACGAGCCCTCAATCGGCGTTCAAACTCTCCGGGCGACGGCGTACAAAGGAAAATCGTAACAGCATTTGGGTACTGCTGCATAACTTTCATCGCTCCCTGGACGTCAATTTCCAGGAATGCCCACCCACCTTGTCTCCAGGCCCGATCCATCTCGGATGACAGGGTTCCGTACAGAAACCCTGAAGAAAACACTTCGGCATGCTCCAAAAACTGCCCTTCAGCCAGTCGTTTTCGGAACTCCGCATCAGTCAAAAACCAATAATCTGTGCCATTCACCTCGTTTGGACGAGGTGGTCGAGTCGTTGCAGAGATCGACATGACCAGTTTCACCGGAGCGCGATCCACCAGCAACCGGACCAGCGTGGACTTGCCACTCCCGCTCGGCCCGGACAGTACAACGATCCGCTCATGTTGGCCCTGACTCATTACTCCACGTTCTGCAGGACTTCCCGCATCCGTTCGATAGCCGCTTTCATCTCGACCACACTCAGTGCAATCGTGACGTGATTGGCTTTCGAACCAATCGTATTGATCTCTCGAAACATCTCCTGGCCGATAAATTCCAGCTTGCGTCCCTGTGAAGTCTCACCGTTCAGCAGCCGACGAAACTGCTCGGTATGACTTCGCAGTCGCGTGATCTCTTCATTGATGTCACAGCGGTCAGCGAACAACGCGACTTCGCGGATGACATCGTTTTCACTGATATTGACCGAGGCATCACCGATCAGACGACGAACACGCTCAAGAATCTTGTCGCGGTACTCGGTGACAACCTGTGGCGTCAAAAGTGCGACCTGGCGTCCTTCGCTTTCAATGACCTCGCACTGCTTCTCAAGATCCTGCCGCATCGACTCACCTTCGCGGCGGCGAAAATCTTCGAAGTGGTCCAGCGACTCCTTCAGAGAAGCTTCAACAGCCGGCCACAATGAGTTAACAAATTCTTCGGGCAGCTCTGTCTGTGAAACAACGCCCGGAAGCGACAGTAACTCGCCAAGAGTCGCGGAGTTCACTTTTGCGTCGCCGGAGATCTCCGCAAGCTGTCGTTGAAAACTTCTCAACAGATCCTGGTCAATCCGGTACTCACTTTGACCGCTCGTAAACCTAACGCGTATCGAGAGCTGAACCGAGCCACGCGTCACACGTGAGCGCACCAGCTTTTCAATCTCGGCTTCGAATCGAGCAACCGAATCGGGCATACGCACCGAGATCTTCAAGTACCGATTATTGACGGACTTGATCTCTGAACTGACGTGGACACCCTCCGTTTGCAACGAAGCGTTTCCAAAACCTGTCATGCTGAGCAGCACGATGAATTACCTTGCGGGAAAGAACCGACTTGTGAAGCTCGGCAACCAATGGCTTTCAACGAACAGGCAGACCGATAAGAACTGCCGACACTTGGACTCCTGAAATCAAAGAGCCCTGTTGACCGGATGACCCGGTCGACGAACGGAACGCAGCGGGGTTATTCTGGCTTGGCAGGAGCGGCTGGCTCTTCCGTCGCAGGAGCAGCAGGCTCTGCAGGCTTTTCTGCGGGAGCTGGCGATTCTGGAGTGGCCGGGGTTGCAGGAGGCGTCGTTCCTTCTGCAGGTGGAGCAGCGTCCGCGGGCTTCTCTGCAGGAGCGGCTGGCTCTTCCTTCTTGGCATCGCCTTCAGCAGGAGCGGCCGGAGTCTCGGCCTTCTTTTCTGCTTCAGGAGCAGCACCTTCAGCGGCCTTCTTTTCTTCCCCGTCGGCCTTGGCTTCGCCCGCTGGAGCGGCGCCATCCTTCGCAGCGTCTTCTGACTTCGCGTCAGACTTTTCGCTCTTACCGGACTTGGCTTCTTCGGCCGCTTTCTTCTCGTCAGCCGCCTTCTTTTCGGCCGCTGCTTTTGCTTCAGGAGTTTCAACGAAACCGGACTTCTCTCCGGTGGCCGCTGCTCTTGCATCCTTGCGGATCAAAATTCCAAGCACGCCCCCCATCAAGATCCAGATGACAGCAAGCACAATGGTGACGCGAGTAAACGTGTCACCAGCCCGGGTCCCGAAAGCGCTCTGTCCGCCCATGCCACCGAACGCCCCCGCAAGCCCGCCGCCTCGACCACGCTGGATCAATACAAGCAGAATCATGAAAAGGCTGACCATGATCAGCAGGATGGTGAGGGTTACGATGAAAAATGACATCTGACTGACTGCTCCACGCTAAAACAAACCGCGGACACTCCTGTCCGACAATCTCTATTGATTCTAAACGCGAAAAGACGGACTGAGGTCCGTCTCATGCGAACGTTCTCTTTTTTACTTGCCAGAACCAGCATCCACAGGGGAACAAGAATCTCGGCAGGCTTTCATTCAAATAAACGCTATGTGCTCAACTTACGAGCCGCTTCAATAATCGGAACAAAGGTCGAAGCCTTAAGGCTGGCCCCACCCACAAGTGCCCCGTCAACATTAGGCTGACCGAGCAATGTTTCGGCGTTATCGGCCTTCACACTTCCACCGTACAGAATCCGAACTTTCTCCGAAAACGCAGAAGTATAGCGGCGAGCCAGCCACTTGCGAAGATGTTCATGCGCAGATTCGGCCTGCTCTGGAGTTGCCGTGACGCCTGTACCGATCGCCCAGACCGGTTCGTAGGCGATAACAACCTGAGCCGCCTCTGCCTCGGAGACCCCGGTCAAACCGCCTTCCATCTGCCTGTCCAGCACCTCTTCGGTCTGGCCAGACTGGCGTTCGCTGAGCAATTCACCAACACAAAGCACCGCCGCCAAGCCGCCAGCAACAGCCGCCCGGACCTTCCGATTGATGATCGCGTCCGTCTCACCCATCACGTGGCGGCGCTCACTATGGCCCAAAATTACGTAGCGACAGCCACAATCTCGGAGCATGTCGACCGCAACTTCGCCCGTAAATGCTCCCGGAGCTTCAAAATAGGCATCCTGAGCACCCAAGTGAACAGCACTGCCAGCCAACGCTTCCCCAACTGCCAGCAAATAAGGGTATGGAGGGCAAACCAGCACCTCAACACCAGCTTCAGCCTGAGGAACAACCGCAGCCAACTCTCCCGCCAGAGTAACCCCTGACTGGCGAGTCGTATTCATCTTCCAATTACCGGCGATCAAAAAACGTCGCATAGTGACACTAGACTTTCAAAGGCGTCAAATATGGTGAGCACTGAACAAAAACACGCCAAAAACGGTACTCAGCGCATCCGCACAAAATTACTTGGAGGGCTCGCTTCGAGGGTACGATCCCAGAATTTCCAGCCGATCCGGAGGCAAACTTTCCAGCTCTTTCAGAGCCTTCTTGATCCGCGGCTCCGAAATGTGCCCCTCGAAGTCCAGGAAGAACAAATAGCCAACCGCAGGTTGTCTCAACGGGAACGATTCGATCCACGTCAGATTAATCTTGTTCCGGCGGAAAGCCTCCAAAGCATCAGACAATGACCCCGGACGATGAGGAATCTGCAGCAGAACAGCCGTGCGATCTGACCCGGTCGGATCTGCAACACTGTCTCCAATGACCGCAAAACGAGTCACATTGTTGCGATTGTCTTCAATACACTCAGCCACAATTGGCACATCATACTGCATCGCCGCCTGATGGCTGGCCACAGCCGCCACATTTGGCTTATCACGAGCCAACTGGGCTGCTGTCGAAGTACTTGTCACCTCGATCTGCCGAGCATGCGGCATGTTCTTGGACAACCAATCCCGGCACTGGGACAACGCCTGAGGCTTGCTGTAGATCTCGGAGATTTCACTGCGATCACACCGAGCCAGCAGGTTGTGATGTACGTGAACCTGCACTTCCCCGCAAATTCGCAGCGGCAGCCGAGTGAACATGTCCAGCGTGTCAACAATTCGGCCATCCGTGCTGTTTTCGATCGGAACCAAGCCGAAATCAACATGACCTCGATTCACTTCCTCGAACACGGTCGCAATCGTGCTGACCGGCACCAGATCAGCAGCCTCGCCAAAGCGAGCAATCGCCGCCTGATGCGTAAAGCTATACGCCGGGCCAAGATACGCTACACGAATACTCTTGATTCGCTGACGACCGGCACTCATTAATGGCCGGAAGATCGTCTTGATCTCTGCCGAGGTCAGCGGCCCCTGGTTGACTCGATCGATCATCGACCAGACCTGCTGCTGATCCTGATCACTGAACATGATCTTGGACGGCGTCTGCACGCCCTTCATCTTTTCCAGATAGAGGGAAGCTCGCTTATTCAACAACCCGACCAACTGCTCATCAAGCTGTGAAAGTTGGATTTCAGGGGAAACTGCTGTCGGTGGCACCACCTGAGCCGGAACGGATTTCGGCCGGGCAGGAACGGTCGCTGCCGGGGCTTTCTTCGCCACCTTTTTCACAGGAGTTTTTGCGATCGGTTTCTTTGCCATCAGCCTGCCCAGCCCTCGCGCGAGTAAACATCCGGCGAGTTTCAGACTTGCTGACCGGCTCTTCAGTAGGACCCCGCACGCAGGAACGAGCGAAACCGCAACGGCTCGATAACACTCCCGGACATCCCATCCGAACAAGTGACGGAGCTGAACCTCGCCTCTCAAAGACACTCCGGCCTTGTACAGGCGTCAAAATTGAGTGTCAAGCGGGGGGGTGTCTCTCTCCAAAATCCGATCCACTTCGCACCTTCCCCCAACACAAAGAAAGCTCAACCTCTCAACGTGCCAGACTGGCACGCGACATCACGCGGCAAGAGAAAGTGCCTTTTTGGCACCACCAATCATCATAGCCAACAACAAATCGCCCTGCCACTATGACATTTTCCGCCCCAAGCAGCGAACATTTGTTTTCCTTAAATCAATTACCCATAATAACTTACACCAAAGCACTCCCAACGGCATGGAACCTGCTAAGTGGGATCGTGACCTGTCGAAGTGATTCAATGCTCAGAACGACAGACCACCTTTCTTTCAATTCTCCGCTTTCGCCGTACCCCGGTTCTGGTGCGGCGAGCCTTCAAAACCAGTCATTTAACAAAATGCAGTTGCCGCGACACCGGATCGCGCGACTGCGGACAGAAGTCTCAGAGGAGCGTCGTCATGGCAGTCTCGGGCGAAAAAATCATCGGTATTGACTTGGGAACAACGAACTCCGTGGTCTCGATCATGGAAGGCGGTGAACCAAGAGTCATCGCCAATCAGGAAGGCAGCCGAACGACGCCCAGCGTAATCGCGTTCACCGCGAAGGGTGAAACCCTGGTGGGCGAGCCAGCGAAACGCCAGGCGGTAACGAACCCTCAGAATACGATCTATTCGATCAAACGATTCATGGGCCGTCGTCACAAGGAAGTCGAGTCCGAAGAAAAGATGGTGCCCTACAAAGTCGTAGGGGCGCTGACGGACTACGTGAAAGTCAATGTCCACGGCAAAGAACATACGCCTCCGGAAATTTCCGCGTTGGTTCTGCGGAAGCTGAAGGAAGCTGCAGAAAACTATCTCGGTCACAAAGTTAACAAGGCGGTCATCACCGTACCGGCCTATTTCAACGACGCGCAACGTCAGGCGACAAAAGACGCCGGTCAGATTGCTGGTCTTGAAGTTGCTCGAATTATCAACGAGCCAACCGCCGCTGCTCTGGCTTATGGACTCGACAAGAAAAAAGAAGAGAAGATCTGCGTCTTCGACCTTGGCGGTGGAACGTTTGACGTTTCGATCCTTGAAGTTGGTGATGAGCTGGTCGAAGTTCTCAGCACCAACGGAGACACTCACCTCGGTGGTGACAATTTCGACGAAGTGCTGATTGACTACATTGCTGCGGAGTTCCAGAAGGAACAGAGCATCGACCTCCGTAAGGATCCCATGGCCCTGCAACGTCTGCGTGAAGCTGCGGAGAAGGCCAAGAAGGAACTGTCGTCACAACAGGCAACTGACATCAATCTGCCGTTCATCACGGCCGACGCAAGTGGTGCGAAACACCTGCAGCTCAGCATTTCCCGGTCAAAGTTTGAAGAGCTAATCGATCCTCTGGTCGAACGATGCCGCCAGCCGGTTTTGAATGCTCTGAAAGACGCCAAGCTGAAGCCAAGCGACATCCAAGAAGTCGTATTGGTCGGGGGCTCAATTCGAGTTCCCAAGGTACAGAAGCTTGTCCGGGATATGTTCGGCAAGGAACCTCATCAGGGGGTAAATCCCGACGAAGTCGTTTCCCTCGGCGCGGCGATTCAGGGCGGGATCATCTCCGGCGATGTGAAAGACGTTGTCCTTCTTGACGTGACTCCTCTCTCGGTTGGTATCGAAACCGAAGGCGGAATCATGACGGTTCTCGTCGAACGAAATACGACGATCCCAACGACGAAGACCGAGACATTCTCAACCGCCTCGGACAATCAGCCAGCTGTGACTGTCCGCGTCTTCCAGGGCGAACGCAAGATGGCGTCCGACAACCGCCTGCTGGATGAATTCAACCTTGATGGCATCCCGGCTGCTCCTCGAGGTGTTCCTCAGATCGAAGTCAAATTCGACATCGACGTGAACGGTATTCTCAGCGTTTCCGCCAAGGACAAAGCCACCGGCAAGGGCCAGACTGTTCAGATCAAGCAGTCCAGCGGTCTATCGCCTGACGAAATCGAACGTATGCGAAAGGACGCCGAAGCGCATGCTGACGAAGACAAACAGAAGCAGGAACTAGCAGCCGCGAAGAATCAGGCTTCGTCTTTGGTCCACCAGACTGAAAAGACCTTGAAGGAGCATGCTGACAAACTGGACGCATCTTCAAAATCTGCGATTGAGTCTGCGATCGAGAAGGTCAAGAAGTCAGCAGAAGGTTCAGATACCGCCGCGATCAAGGCAGCCACAGATGAACTGATGCAGGCGTCCCACGCTCTCGCTCAGCACATGTATGCTGACAAAGGCGGTGCTCCGGACGCAGCGGCTGGTGCGGCTCCAAAGAGTGGTGACGACGATGTGATCGATGCTGAGTTTGAAAAGAAGTAATCTCAGACGTCGTCAATGATGTGAATCCGCAAAGCCCGGCTTGGTTCCCTCAAGCCGGGCTTTTTCCTGCGCTGCAAACGCTTGAAATGTCGCTTATACGCGAAACAATCCGGGGGCGAATTGAACCACGGATGGAACAGGGAACACAGATTTGAACTTTGGAAGGATCGCAAGACCGTCTGTTTTCTGAACGCAGAGGTCGCTAAGGCACGCAGAGAGAAACTCGAACGAAGCCGGTGCTCACCCCTGCGTTCCTCAGCGACCTCTGCGTTCAATATCCATATGGAGTTCAATTGCTCCAACTATTCCTCTGTCGAACTGCTGGCCGAATCAGATGCGTCTGCAACCGGTTCGCGAACAAATCGATATCCCGTTCCCCGAATCGATAACAAGTGACGTGGCGAAGATGGATCCGCCTCGATCATTCGCCGCAGCCGCATCACAAAATTGTCGACTGAACGGCTGGAAATATCAGCCGAGTCCTTCCAGACATCAGACTGCAGTCGGGCACGCGACAGAACGACGCCATCGTTCTCCAGAAAATATCGAAGCAGTTCCTGCTCACGAGTCGTCATCGTGTGAACTTCGTCTTTGTGGCGAATCTCAAAGCGACCAAAGTCTGCAATCACATCACCAAAACGCACCACATCATTGGTTGGCCGAACCGACCTGCGTTCCAGAGTGCGGCGACGACGATCCAGCAGATTTCGAACTCGACTGAGCAGTTCAGGTAAAGAGAATGGCTTCGTCATGTATTGATCGACGCCACAATCAAACGCCTGAATTTTGTCTTCCGACAGCGTCCGCGCCGTCAATGCCAGCACAGGGATTTCCGTATCCAGCCGCCGCAGTGTTCGACAAATCTCATAACCACTCATAAGAGGCAACATCAAGTCCAGAACAACCAGATCCACAGGCGGCTGAGCCGACTCATAAAGCTCCAGAGCGGTGGGCCCATCGGGCGCCAGATCAACCTGATAACCTTCACGTTCGAAGTTGAACCGCAAGCCTCTGGCAATCGCCTCTTCATCTTCAACAACTAAGATTCTCATGGTTCAAACTCCCCCAGAACAACATGCGAGTTATTGAGACTTGCCGGAGACATTAAGAACTTCCCTGGGCAAAGACTCATCGCTATTGCGCCTTCTCTTTTCCCGACAACGCCAACTCCGACACGCGGCTGCGAGTCTCACGATGCTCAGACTCCGGAAGATCCAATTGTCTTCCTGGCAGAGTCACCTCAAAAACCGATCCGCCTCCGGACTCCGCATCCAGCACGACAACTCGCCCCTTCAACAACCCAACCAACGTTCGCACAATATAAAGCCCGAGTCCTGTCCCGGTTTTCGTGCGATGCAACTCATCGTTACCTCGAACAAACATCTGAAAGATACGCCGCCGATTCTCAGGAGCAACGCCAGCACCGTTATCGCGAACTCTCACAACCACCTGATTGCGCCCACGAGAAAACGCATGCACCGTCACTTTGGGAGGCTTCCCGCCATACTTCACGGCATTGTCGAGTAGATTTCCGAAGATCATTTCCAGCAGCAGACGACGAGACGTCAACGCCAGCGGAGCAACTTCAAATCGAAACACATCGTTAAACTCCTGCTTGTGATGCAGGCATGCGGCATTCGCACATTGGCGGAGCAGATCCTCCAGATGAATCGTTTCCGGCTCCGTCTGATGACCAATCGCGTCAAGACGTCCGACCTCCAGCAGTTGATTAATTAATCGATCGAGTCGTCCGAGTTCGGTATTCATCGTCTCATAAAATTCTCGCCGATCAGCCGCCTCTGGCTCGCGCATTAGCAGCGTATCCAGGTAAAGTCTGAGTGCGGCAATCGGAGTTTTCAGTTCATGAGTCACACTGTCCACAAAGTTCGACTGCCGTCGATTGAGCTGGATCTCTTTGATTGTCAGAAACGAATAAAATGAAATTCCAAACAAACTGATCGCTAGCGCGATGGATCCCAGCGTCAGCGCCAGCCACGAGCTCTGCCGGGCCAAAAGTACGATCAAGACGGCCATCAAGGCAATGTTGACGGTCATCAACAGAACGCTGCTCCAGATGGGCAGGCTCAGATGACGGCGTTTTCGGCGAAAGTCGGCCACTGGAAAGTCCATTACTACCAAAATCTCGGACAATTAACCGATATGGTACCCTGAAAATGAGTCAAACAACAACGGGTGAGAGTTCTATGCGTGAAACGGCTGCGGGCTTTCTGTAGACTCCGCGACCTCCTTCTTCTCTATCTCCAGCTCAAGTGGTTCCGGAATGTCTGTTTCTGAAGTCTCTGATTTTGTTGATTCGTCGCGATCTGAATTGTCCTGGAATGAAATGGCCGATCAGGTCCTCGCGGGCGAATCTTTGTCGCGCGCGGATGCCATGAGAATCCTGCGAGCCGACGACGACCAATTGCTGGCGATTCTGGACGCGGCCTATCGAGTCCGCCGGGAGTACTTCGGGAAAACGGTTCAGCTCTACTATCTGAAGAACGCCAAAAGCGGTCTCTGCCCGGAAGACTGCAACTACTGCTCGCAGTCCAAGATCTCCGAAGCGCCGATTGAAAAGTATGCGATGCTGAATTCCGAACGACTGCTGGACGGCGCTCGCAAAGCAGCAGAAAGCAAAGCTCGAACCTATTGCATCGTGGCCAGCGGACGCGGCCCAAGCGATCGTGAAGTTGATCATGTCGCCAATGTCGTGCGTCAGATCAAAGATCAATACGGGCTCCACATTTGCTGTTGCCTCGGTCTGTTGAAACCTGAGCAGGCTCTCAAGCTGAAGGCTGCTGGTGTGGATCGAGTCAACCATAACCTGAATACCAGCGAACGCTATCACGAAGAAATCTGCACGACTCACACGTTCAAAGATCGCCTCGAAACGCTCGACATCTGCCGCAGCGCCGGGCTGGAACTGTGTGCCGGCATGATTGTGGGCATGGGCGAAGTCCACGAAGACGTCGTCGATGTAGCCATCAAACTGTCAGAGCTGAATGTTGAATCGATTCCGATCAACTTTTTGAACTCAATCGAAGGAACTCCTCTGCAGGCTGTCCGCGAACTGGATCCTCGCTTCTGCCTGAAGGTTCTTGCGATGTTCCGTCTGACAAATCCAAAAGCGGAACTGCGAATCGCCGGTGGTCGAGAAGTCAACCTGCGATCCATGCAGACGATGGGCCTTTATCCAGCGAACTCCATGTTTGTCAGTGACTATCTGACGACGCCTGGTCAGAAAGCCGAGGAAGACTTCCGCATGATCTCCGATCTGGGCTTCCAGATTACGGCTGGCGATTATGAATCGTCGAAGCTGCTGGATCTCTGGAATACGCCTCACACAAAAAGCTGTGCGGCCGAAGCGCCGGGTTCAGGCAGCTGCTGTGGCTGATTCCTAATCAGCCCGACTTTCGGTGGATCTCAGTGGATGGGAATTTGGATAGCAACGGATGGCTGCTGAAAATCTAATCGTCGCTCCGGGCCCTCGCCCGGAAACTGTTTGCACAACTGATGGCCAGGTCCTGACACCACCGCAGGACTGGTCGCTTCTGCTTCCCGGAGATCCCGGCCTGACTCGCCGCGTCAAAGCGGCCGGGCCGTCGTGGACTGTCCAGGAAAAGCGAGGCCGCAAGATTTTTTCTCAGGGCGTCTGGGCTCCGAAGGCCAACATCGCTGCGGCGATGAAGCAACTGGAAGCCGAACGTTCCACCGAAGCCTATGCGAAGAAGCAGGCCGCCGGAGCGCGACGACGTGAAAAGGTTCAGACTGAGTACGTCGTCTCCTTTCGCGACTCCGTGCTGGAGTTTCTTGCATTTGCACCTGTCCATCAGACTTTGGCTGAACAACTAGCGGATGCGATTGCCGCCCATGCCACGCCTGTTGGCAGCGGCACAGTCGCAAGGACTCAACGCATTCCCATTGAACAACGAGCCGAAGCCGCAGTCATTGCCTGGATGCGGCATCAGACGACGCTCTATGATCAGATGAAGATTCCTCGCATCAAGGGAGAGCGCCGCGAGGTACGCCGACTGCTAGCCCAGCAATCACGTGGCTTGCTGCAGCTTTATCGCGAAGGGGCTCCAGTGCCCCCAACAGCATGCCTGCTGACAAAAGCCCTCGCACAACCTTAGCTAAACGCGGCCTGGGTTAGTACTTCAGTCGATCGCAATTCAAAACGATTGCCGTCGCCGTTGAGTGCCGAAAATCGGGTTCGGAGTTCTTCAGACCCCTAAGTGACTTGAAAGAGCACTGGCACGGTCGCATACAATACGGCCTTGCAGTCTCGGATGTTTTCCTGAGGCTGCGCCAACGCAAATCGGGCGACGGACCCGGCTCCTTCAGGGCAATTTCTGTGCGATGTCCCTATTGTAAACACGACGAAACCAAAGTCATTGACTCGCGAAATAGTCAGGACTTTTCTATTCGTCGACGTCGCGAATGCCTCAGCTGCGAGCGTCGATTTACGACCTACGAAAAGATTGAAGAGTCTCCCGTCCGTGTGATCAAAAAGGATGGGACGCGAGTTCCCTTTGATCGAGAAAAAATCCGCTCAGGCGTGGAGAAAGCCTGCTACAAACGCCCGATCAGTCCTGAACAAATTGATCTGCTCGTTGGCGATGTCGAAGCGGCGATCTACGAAGATGGCGAACGAGAAGTCCCGTCTCGGCTGATCGGCGAACTCGTTTTCAGTGCCCTGCGAGATCTCGACAAGGTCGCGTTTGTACGCTTTGCGTCCGTGTATCGAGAGTTCCAGGACGTGCATGACTTCGTGGATGAACTGCAACCCATTCTGGATAATCGTCGGCGAGAGTCGTGACACCCGAAACAACGGAATCTCCACGAGCCTCTGCTCCTCGCGCGCAGATTAAACGCTTTCAGATTCCTCGGGCTATGGCGATCAGCGGACTTATGGTCTGCGGAATATGGCTGAACGATCGACTGGGCGCTCGGAGTGTATTCGCCATCTCAGCATGCTGTCTGCTGACCGTAATCGCTCACATCGCGGCCCGCCGCCGATTTAGCAGAATCGAAGGCATCGCGTTGGCTCTTGCGATTATCTCTCTGGGAGCATCGTTACAGGCCGTCAGAGATTCCACCGAAGATGGACGCGACATCGCTCAGCTAATTGCCAGTCGACAGATCGATACGGACTCCGCAATTCGTCTCACAGGAGTTGTCGCCAATATCCCGGCTTTGGATTCTGTTGTTGATTCCCGGCCGTCCGGATCCAACGGCAGCCAGCAAATTCGAACACTCTTTCTGCTAAGAGCATCAGGTGTTGGCCGTTCTGACGAGCCATTAGCGGTCCGAGGACTTTGCCGTGTCCTGGTTGAAGGCGACGCGACAGCACTGCTGAGATGGGGCGATCATGTCGAATTGTTGGCAGAACTGGATACCGCTCGACCGCCGTTGAACCCCGGTGAGTTTAACTTTCAGCGTCATCTGCAACGAAGCGGAATCTCGGCCATGTTGTTTGTGAAACACGCGGCCGCCATCCGGGTACAAAAGACGAAGTGGTGGTCTCCGGAGTCTTTGCTGACCACATTTCGGCAACAGACCGTCGCGGCGTTGAAGATCAATCTTTCTCCGAAAAATCGTGCGACGGCCGAGGCTCTATTGTTGGGAAACCGGGGCCATCTGACACCTGATCTGGAACGAGACTTCATTGCCAGCGGAACGATGCATTTATTGGCCATCTCGGGACTGCATGTCGGGATCCTGTATGTTTTCCTCGTCCGTCTGCTGAACCTGCTGCTTATTACCAGAACGCGGTCGCTCTTGCTGGCTGGTCTGGTCTGCGTGCTGTACTGCTTCCTGACGGATCTGCGTCCGTCTGTGATGCGATCAACTGTTTTCATTGCCCTGCATGTGCTTGGACAGATCTGCGTTCGCGAAATGCGAATCGGCTCACTGATCGGCGTCACGGCGATTGTGCTGCTGATCTTTGACCCCAGTATCGCGTTCGACGTCGGAGCCTGGCTTTCATTCCTCTGCGTCGGCGCGCTGGGCTGGGTGGCAGAACGCACGCCAGCTCGTGAAGACCACGATGCTCCTCCGGAAGCTTTGACTTGGCAGGAAAAGTTCAGCGAGTTTTACTCCGGATTGCGTACATGGCTTGGCAGGAGTTATCAGCAGATGCTGGCCGTCACATTGCTGTCTGCTCCGCTGGTGGCAACTCAATTTCATGTCGTGTCGCTGACCGGGATGCTGATCAATCTGCTGCTGATTCCGTTCACGACAGCCACTCTGATCGTCGGCTATGTGTTTATTGCCGCAGGATTGGCCGTGCCTCCCTTGGCGATTATTCCGGGAACAGTATTCGGACTTTGTCTGACTGTTCTGAATAGCGCCGTGAGTTTCTCGGCAGATGTCCGGCTGGGCTTTGTCACGATTCCTGATCTGCCTGCCTGGTTTCTGCCGGCCTACTACTCCCTGTTAACCGCATCCGCGCTGGCCTCCCGGTCATCGACTCGGCAGACCTTGCGAGTCATTCTGTTGGCACTGGTCACCCTGCTCTTTCGCGACGTCTGCATCAGCCCCGAATCACCAAATCTGGAATGCACAGTGCTGAGCGTTGGTCATGGGAACGCGACCGTCGTGGAAACTCCGGATGGACATGTCCTGCTGTTTGACGCTGGCGCGCTGAATCGAGGCGAACGAACGGCCGATCTGATCAGTCGTTTTCTGTGGACGAGAGGACATCGTGAGATTAACGCGATCATTCTCTCGCACCCTGATGCCGATCACTACAACGCCGTTTCCAGTCTGCTCGATCGCATTCCGGTGGGTCAATTAGTCTTGACCAGCGAGTTTGTCCGGTCAGCAGCTCCTGAAGTGCAAGCTGTTCTTGACGATGCGTCGGCCTTAGGCATTCCCTGCAGTATCGCAAAACATGGTGATCGTGTTTCGTTTGCGAACGCGACGATTGACTTTCTGCAGGCCAGCTCCGAAGGTGCAGAGAACTACGCCGATAACGCCTCTAGCCTGGTTTCGATCATAAGTTGCTTCGGACACCGGATCTGTTTGCCGGGAGATCTGGAAGGAGCAGGACAGGATCAGTTATTGCCGAATCTTCCGACCTGCAGCCTGCTTGTCAGCCCACACCACGGAAGCCCGGCATCAAACACGAGGCTTCTGGCGAATCAGACCAAACCAGCCTTCGTCGTTGTCAGCGCAAAGGACGACCGGCAAGCGAATGCTCTTCAGAAAAACTACGGACGTGATTCCGTGCTGCTGACGAGCGTATCCGGGGCCGTTCGATTTCAGATCACCCCAGTCGGCCACACGACAATTGAAACATTCACTGCGTCTGAAACCAGCGATTTCTGAAACCTAAGGCGAGAGCTAGTTCCGCCCCAATTCTCTGTCCATCAAACGGACAAGACTGGCCAGTGATAAGACCTGCATCTTCTTCATGGCTTTGCCGCGATGTTTTTCAACAGTCTTGGTACTGATACCAAGCTGAATCCCAATCGCTTTATTGGTCGAGCCATCATAAACCATCTGAATGACTTCGCGTTCGCGTTCGGAGAGTCGTTTCAGATAGGTCTCATTCTCCGGCAACACCGGCGGAAGAGCATGATCAATCGTCTCTGCATTTTGAAGTTGTCGGAAACCTTCCTCGACCGCATCAATCAGTTCGCGACGGTCGAAAGGCTTATCCAGAACTGTAACAGCTCCCGACTTCATGGCCGCCACAGCAAGGCTGGTTCGAGGAAACGCGGTGACAAGAATCACCCGAAAATCGTTTGGCCTTGAAGACAAATAACGCTGAACATCAAGACCTTCCATCTGCTTCATCACCTGATCGGTGACAACAACGCCGGGAGAAAGGTTTACTGTGTCTTCAACGAACTGAGAAGCGAACTGATAGGCATGCACGTCGTAACCTGCATGAACCAGCAACATCTGGATCGTATCAAGCACAGCCTTGTCATCATCAATGACATAGACGCGCTTTGATCCGCGTGAAGGACTGGGGTTCTCATCAATTAATAACATGGGTGAGTGTTCGTTCGAAGGGAGTCCCATCGACGCCGACCTGATCTGAAAATCAAACTGAGTAACGGACATCTGATTGCTTCGAGCTTCAGGTATTCAACCCCGGGGTACGTCAGCAATTCTGATTCCTATTCTTTTCCACCCTGGATGACAAGCGTTCTTTCATCCATGTTCCACGAATGCGGGAAAACCCGCACGGAAGAAATGTCGATCAAGACCCTATACAACCACAACGTTCATCGATTCCATGTAAGCTGAAACTCTCACTGAGTAAATAGCCTGTCAATTCTTTGTGGGATGGGGAATCTCCCATCAATTACTCGCAATCTCCAATGATCAACATCCGGAAACATCCAACGTCGCGTGGATACCTCACAGGCTGTTGATCTTTCGGTAGATCCCGGCATGAACTGTTGAAGGAAATCCTGATTCGATGCCTAACGTCATCAATACCAAAAAGGAGTAAGCCAATTAAACACATAACACCTGGTACAGTCTGGTCCGCATTCAGATTAGACAAATGAGTTGCTGACAGAGTTCGAATGACTTTGACCAACGATTCTTTGCGTGGGCAGGAGAGGGATGTGTTTTTGTAGCTGGATTCGTGAGAAATCGGGGCACCGACTTGAAGGCATCCGAATTCTCACGAATTAGGCTGCTCTGGACGGGTTCCGCTCAGGGCATATCACGTCGCTCCGAGCACGAGACGATATGAATCCCTTGCGGGAATGACTTCTCTGGCAATTTCGGCCGGAAATCCTGTACAGTACGTGCGTTGTCGGTTCAAGTTGCCCTTTGAACCGTGTCTTACGCATCACGCCAAGGATGGCGATCCACCATGCAGTCCAATGTCAATCCAGCCCTCAAAGACGCACCGGCTGGAGAGCTACAATGCGATCATAAATCCGTCTGGCTGCTGCTTGGAGTTTGCGGTGCGGGGATGCGAGCATTCGCCGAAATGCTGCTGGATGCGGGTCAAACGGTCGTTGGTACGGACACAGATAGCGATGGCCTCTCTCGACTGCAGTCTCTGAAGACTCCGCACTGCTCCCTCGTCCGATGGCCGACCGAGCTGAATACAGACAAGTACAGCAACGCTACCGTTGTCCATTCCTTGGCAGTTTCGGCGAATTGTCCACTTCTGATTCAGGCTAGGCAGCTAAACCTGAAGGTGGCTCCACTACCTTTGGCAATGGGTGAGTTCCTGAGGAACAGCCGGCAAATCTGTGTGGCCGGAACCCATGGTAAAACAACAACAACTGGAATGATCTGGTGGATTCTTCAACAGGCGGGACTCAAGCCTGCTGGATATATTGGCGGAGAATTCATTGATTCTCATCGTTCGGGTGCGTTCGGTGCCGGACAGACATCGGTGGTCGAAAGCTGCGAATATCGGCAGTCGTTCCTGCAACTGAATCCTCAAACTGCGGTGCTGACAGGCATTGAGCCTGACCACTTCGACTGCTTTGACGTTGATCAGGCCGCAGACGATGCCTTTCAATCATTCATTGAACGCATTCCGGCCGACGGAACCCTGATCGTAAATTCCGACAACTCACGTTCGCACAAGCTGGCGCGCATGGCAAAGTGCAGTGTTTTCAGTGTCGGCTGGAACACAGCATCCGACTGGAACATTCGAAATCTCAGGCTGGACTCTGAAGCCCGAAATGCAGTGGCCATCGGGCCTCCGTTTCCTGCTCAGGTGTTCGAAATCTTCCATTGCGGCAAATCCATCGCCGAAATCCGGCTGCGAGTTCCCGGGCTGCATAACGTCGAGAACGCTACGGCTGCCTTTGTTGCCGCCATGGCGGAAGGTCTGCCGCCAGAGGAAATTGCCCAACATATCGCATCCTTTTTCGGCATTCGCAGGCGTTTTGAACACCGAGGAACATGGCGCGGAGTTGACCTGGTGGACGATTACGCTCACCATCCTTCGGCCATCAAGGCAACGCTTCGAACCGCCAGAAGTTGTTTTCCGGGACGGCGGCTGATCGCAATCTTTGAACCCCATCAGGTGTCGAGGACAGAACGCCTGTTCTCAGAATTCACTCAGGCTTTGACATTATTCGACGAATGTCTGGTGTTGCCGGTGCTGCCGGCTCGCGAAAACGCCAGTTCTGCAGATTGCTGTCGGATCTCCGGCCGGCTTGTCCGGCGGATCTCTGAAGCGGGAGGCCGAGCATTCCTGATGGCGAATCTTGACCAGGTGCCCGGAAGATTAGACCATGCGGCTCGACCCGGTGATGTGGTTATCACAATGGGCGCAGGCAGGACAAATCAAATTCATGACGAAATCAATCGAAGACTATTCCGAGATTCTGCAGCTTGAAGAACCGCTTTCGCGCCATACGTGGTTGCGTCTGGGCGGTCCTGCGCAGTACTTTCTGACCCCACGTACGGAGGAAGAACTGCTTTCGGTCGTGCAGACCTGCCGGGCGCAGAAGATCCCGATTCATATCCTCGGAGCTGGATCCAACCTGCTCGTCCGCGATGAAGGAGTACGCGGAGCTGTGATTCGATTGATCGAACCGCTGCTCAGCGAAGTCCGCGTTGAGGGAACTCAAGTGATTGCCGGTGGAGGCACGCTGCTCTCTCATTTGATTACGGAAGCTGTTCGCGCTGGTCTTGGAGGCGTGGAACATCTGGTGGGAATTCCGGGGACCATCGCGGGAGCCATCGTTGGTAACAGCGGCGGTCGAGCTGGTGATATTGGTCAGCTCGCTGCCAGCGTTCAGGTCCTGACACAGGACGGGGAAATTGCGATTCGCAAAGGCGATGAGCTTTCGTTCTCCTATCGTCGCAGCAGCTTTCAGGATCTGCTGGTCTTGTCAGTGACCCTGAACCTGATGAAAGATGACACCGAAGAACTGAATCGACGGATTCGAAAAAACTGGATCATGAAACGATCCACGCAACCGCTTGCCGACCAGTCAGCTGGTTGCATCTTCCGTAACCCTCGCGGACTCAGTGCCGGCGCGTTAATTGAACAATGCGGTCTGAAGGGAATGTCGGTCGGGAAAGCTCGTATCAGCGATCGCCATGCCAACTTTATTGTGACGGAAGCCGGAGCAACCAGTCACGATATCGAACAGCTGATTAGTCGCATTCGAAAGTCCGTCGCTGAAAAGTACGCTGTGGATCTCGAACTGGAAATTAAGGTTTGGTAGTCACACGACGATCGATGTTGTGTGAAGCCGCTAGCCGGAACGCATCAGCGACCGGTTAATTCGGCAACCGGTCGCTGACGCGATCCGGCTGACGGGCTAGTCTCTCTTCAAGGAAGAAATCATGTCTCAGGCGGAGACCTCAGCCGATCGCCTTCGTATCATTGTGCTCGCTGGCGGAGATTCAGCCGAGCGAGAGGTCAGCCTTGAGAGCGGTCGTAACGTGGCCGATGCTCTTCAGCAACGAGGCCATCAGGTCCAATTGCTGGATCCTGCGAAGTCTCCGCTTTCTTCCATCCCCGCGGACACAGATATTGTTCTACCGATGCTACATGGGACCGGGGCAGAAGATGGTGTCCTGCAGACGCAGCTTGATCAGCTTGGAATCCCATGGCTGGGCAGCAGTGCAGAAGCGTCGCGGCTGACTTTTAACAAGATTGCGACCCGCACAACACTGCAGGCCGCCGGGCTGCTGGTTCCGCCGGGTGTCGCTCTGAATCGAATCTCTTCTCCAGCACTGATTCACGAGGCTGCTCGATGCGTCGGCTACCCACTAGTCGTCAA
>CAIXQV010000532.1 GCA_903921605.1 uncultured Planctomycetaceae bacterium
CGAAGAACATGACGCCGACGCCCAGCACGAATGCAGTGGCGCCATAGGCCGCCCATTTTGGCTGCCCGGTCATGAAACTACCGGGTAGAAAGTTAATACCCTGAAAGAACCAGATGGTTCCGAGCACCATCAGGATGACGGACATGACACTTAAGAAATCGCGCACTGTGTACTCCGGCAGCGGACCAGCGATGGATGGTGCCCTACGATGCCTCATGACGGCGATCACTCGGTTGTGGCGAGTGATGCTGTAAAGTGTGAAAAACAAACCACAGCAAATCGGTCGCATCTTATTGTTCGACATTTCCCAAGGCTAATTCCCGCTTAGCGATGAGAGGAGATCATCACGTCCAACGTAGTCTGTTGGATCAAAATTGACAAGGCGATCGTCACGAAATTGCAACACGTAAACCCCCTTGGGATTTGCAGTGAAGAAGACGAACTGATCTCGCGTTTCGATGCCCTCGGGATAGAGTTCGGGATGAAAGTCAGGACGAGCCTGCCATTTAAGCATGCGGGAAAGATAATCACCTTTTGCAGGCTTCCCGGGACCAAGTAAGGAGGGTACCTGTTGGAGTGTTTCATTTGGCCGTATTTTAGTGGAGAGCAAGTAGCGAAGTGTTACCACGTCTTGTCGTCTTCTGTACCGCGCTGACGCTGAAAAATAGTCAGCGACAGCAAACATCGCCATGATCACAAGGAGTACGACCAGCAGTAACCTAGTGCGCCGTTGAGTCAGTCCATGTTGCACTGCAAAATCTCCCCTGCACTGTCATTGCTGAACAACCGCGGTAACCGTTGTTGGCGACGGGTGACCTGGAACTGTGAGTTGCCCACAGCGCGACAGGCCGACCAAATGACCGTACCGTTTTACGGTTCTCGCCATCCAGGACAAGTGTTTAAATTTTTCGAGGTAGAGTTGGAATAGTCGATCAGTGTTTTGATGACGACTGGAGCCGACGGAATCGCTTCTGGCTTAGTCCTGGCGTTGTTGTGAAACAAGTCTGGCGACAGCGGCGGTCCCCAGACCCAGTGCCATAGTGAACACCGGGATCAGCATTTTGAACGCACTCACCTGGCCATATTCCCGGTATTCCATGACCGGCGGATAGAGACCACCCACGAAGCCGCCGAAAGCCACAATCAACCAGCGGGCGATAGAAGCATCGTTTGTGCTGTTCTTCTTCTTGCTCTTCTTTGTCATGTTCTTGATCTTCTGGATTCCGAGTTCCAGGTTAATTGTTTAGATACTAACGATGATGGCCTTAGAGTGCCTTAATATCGTCCGTGGGGACAATTGAACTGTGTAGCGTGCAACAGCCCATTTTGTCCAATGATGATTCAGGAGCGTTTTCTGAACCATGCAGAATATGAGTACTTCAATAAATCCCTGCTCATGCTTCCCATATAACGCCTGCCGCAATTGGGCGGAGACGAAAGATTGTCTATTTCAAATCCGGCCGATGTCACCGCTCCGGTTGGCGGCTTGGTTCGCCTCCTTGGTTTATCCTGCACTAGTCACCGGCCCGAAGATCGCCATCAGCATCAAGATCGCCACTGAGCCAAATGCCAGCACCGCAATGAGCACTGCGACTGTCCTGCCGTTTGGAAGCTTGAGGTTGCGAATATCCGCAGGCATGAAGGCTCGTATCACCATCGCAATCCCAAGTACGATTGATACATATGTGCCGAGAGTGCCGCCCGATCGCGAACCCTCAATGTATCCGCGGCCAGACTGTGATGTTGCGTCACTTGGGGAATACGTTGGGAGATATCCATAGTTAAGCAAACACTGCTGAATGATGGGGCCAATGATCAGGAATAGCCCGAAAGCGAGCAGTGCTTTTCCGCCGTTCGTGGACAGCATTGTGTTTGAATCCATATTTTGGAGCGTGTTGAGTGTTGCGAAGGCTAACGACGAGGCTAACCGAGTAGCGGCAAGCGATTATCCATGTCGAATCTGGCTGTTTGGCGACTCCGGTTGAGCGCCTTGTTAGCACTTGCCGCAAGTCACCGGGGAGCTGCTCGACGTTCTGCCTCGTGTGTTGCCGTTGCACTTCGCTTGAGAAGCAATGTGATGACCAGGCCCCATGTGAAGCCCATAATCGTAAACGTCAAGACCGCGAACGACGGCGGGACGAAACGAAGCCCTGATTCCAGAGGCAGTGTTGAAAGAGACATTGCGGGTTTGATACTGAGAGCAAACGCTATCAATGTGGACATAAAGCAGGGAAACCACACCGGTATGCAGTAGTTGATGAATATAGGCATGCTTTTCCTCCGGGTTCAGCGTTCGTGCTGGTGTAAGGTTATTGGACACGTCGCCCCAAGGCAAGGCAATGACTGCCTTGATCTTGTTCGTATGCAGAAGTCTTCAGCGTCATGAAGCCGCTGCCGCTCTTCTGCGCTGAGTTCCGCGGTTGATGTCGTTGATCAAAATGCCATGGACTGTGGAATCAAATCAAGCAGCGTTCGAAAACCGCGTGCGATCTGTGCTTCGTCGGCGTCACCGTGGTCAAGATTGCTATTCAACTTAGTCGAGCCCGGCGTTCAACAATCGAATCCAGCCGACACGATCGAACAGCAAGTCAAAGAATGCGATTGCTTCGAGCGATGAAATCTATTTCTTGCTGAAGTCAAAATCACCCGGCTGCCGCGAGCAGGCGTCCATTTCAAAAACCGGAGCTCGCCAACTTGGTGTGCATTGCATTGCTATTTGGCTACTCACGATAGACTTGCCAATAATAGCTTTCCTCGTCCACTTTAGGTTTGTAGCCAAGCTCAAACGCCTTGTCTATGTAGGACTGGCCGAGGTCAGGCTGCTCAAACACATTGCCAGAGGGGCCTGTCCAGTTCGCAGGCCGCGGAACATGAATGCCGTGCTTCAGTCGCACGCCGAGTGCATACAACGCGGGAGGATGGTTCTGTTTTGCGGCTTGAAGAAGCCATGTGTAGCCGCCAAGGACGTCCGATGTGGTTGGCCAACAGATGATCGCATTGATACGACCGCTTTTGTTCTCAACAAATCTTGCGTACTCGAACTGCGCAGCCGCATCACCAGTGACTGCTTTTCTGTGCAGTGAAAAGCCGGGCGCGGAGATAGCGAGCCAAATCATGGCGACTGAAAGGGCGGAGAATCCGACGGCAGCAGTGAAGGCTCGCTTGCCTCGAAAACCGCTAATCACAATCACGGCGAAGAGTATGAGCCATGTAAGGATGGGTAGAGGACTGACGGGCATCGGTTAGTGTCGCTGGTGGAGGAACGTTCTACCGACCAAGCCGCATAGACGGTGGTGGCTTAACGGCGGACATGCTGCATTTGCCACTGAACGTTCAAACTAATCCGGGGGCCGCGAGCGAGTGTCCGCATCAGAAACCTCAGTTAGGCCACTCGGACTCAGCGATTTGTTCGGTCATGTTCTGGTGCGGGTAGCGTTCTAGGACTCACGGCAAGATAGTTAGCGTCGTATCCCGGTTAGCGATAACGTAGCGATAACGGGGCCAGCCATCTATTATTTGATTTCAGGCAAGCTAAGGGCATATTGATGGAATTTTCATTTCAGTGAAGTGGCGGAGAACGCTCGGCGGGAGGAGTTGATGCTGATGGCTCGGTTGTGGCCTCTGGCTTC
>CAIXQV010000533.1 GCA_903921605.1 uncultured Planctomycetaceae bacterium
CCACGGTGAAGTATCTGGATCCGAAGCCTCGTGAGGTGACACTCACATACAAAGTCGTGTTGCCGGAAAAGCAGGTTGAGATTGAACCTCGGGTCGTCATGTTAATGGGTAAGATCTCAAGCTCTGACCACTCAATCATCACCATCAATGACCATCGAACAGAGCGTTACGCAGACCCGATGAAGATTCAGTCTGTCGTCAGTTCATCGCCTCTGTTTAAAGCGGAACTGCTTGGCCAAACCTCCAACGACGGCGTTGGTCGCACAACGATCGATGTGCGTTTTGTGGATGGGATCCCAATGGGCCAACATCGAGGACTCGTGACGATTACCACCGGCGATGAAGCCTATCCTGTAATTCAGGTGCCCGTGATTCTGGGTGACCGCCGTCGCCCGGAAGATGAAGCGGTGTCTCTGAGCCCTGATGCTGGTCGTGTTATTGTGCAAAGCGAGGATGCGTCAAAGTCCGTGGGGACTTCAATCACATTCACGATCCCGTCGAAATGGAAGGTCTCTCACATCGATACGTTTCCATCACAACTGGTGGGGAAGATCGAGAAGACCGAACCGCTCGGAACAGACAAGACTCAACTGGTCGTTAAGCTGACAATCTCCGAGCTGCCAACGAAGGGCATCGAACAGGGAAATCTTACGCTCTTCGCCAAAGACGGTGAAGATTCTGAGATGGTTACCGTCCCGATTACTCTGACCTGGCGCTGACGGCAAAATGATCGGGCGATGGCTCGCATAGAGCCCGGCTGCTCACGGAGAATACACCTGGCGATCGACTGCAGCTTAAGTTGCTGCAGTTGCGAGAAAACTGCGACCTCGTCGTTAAACTCGCGGCGTGCGGGCAGAATCTCAGTACGGAATTCCGAGATCTCTCTCAAGCAGTGCTGCGGTCATTTCGCCCATAAAGACCAGAATCAGCCCAGCGAACAGCACGCCGGTGGCTGATTGAGTATTCCGGTACTGCAGGATTTTGACGACCATCATCGAAATCACTGCGGGCACCAGAATTCCACCGATCAATCGCATACTGAGCCAAAGAATGTGAGTCGTGTCGGTGGCGGACCAGCCAAACTGCAGGAGCACGACAACACTAACCGCCATGCGCAAAACCGCCGCGACGAAGAGCGTCTTTGCAAACCATGTCAGCGGCTGAATCGACATCGTGGGTGTCGTCAAATACCAATGTCCCAGCAACATTCCCGTCAGCATCGCGCCAAGCACTGATGCGGAAGAAAAATCGGACGCGATCTGCACCATCGTGTTGACTTTTGAGTCTGCTCGAACGGCATGCAAGGCCAGACCCAGCACACAGCAGAGACTCATCAGATAAATCGTGACACGCCCCGGCCCGCGTCGTCCCAGCTTCCAGACGATATGGCCAATGTAAGACGTCACAGCGCCGACGATCATCAGGCCTTTGAGAATGGATACGGTCGACTTTGCCTGCACGGTCTGCTCAGCTGAAACCGGAACGCCCGATGCTCCGGGCGCGGCTGAAATCAGTGAAGACGGATCTGCCGCCAACGCGATCAGAACACAAAGTCCCAGACCGACAAGCATTTGAATTCGAAAAAAGCCGTCGGTGACTTCCTTACGTGGCATCAGCAGCCACATCAAAGTCACACCGGTGACAAGTTTCAGAACAAAAAGAGCCACCATAGGATTTTCTATCAGTGCTTACCGTTAATCAGAGCCATCGCTTCCGCGCGGCTGCCAAGATTATTCCGGAACAGCCCTCGCACCGCGCTGGTCACTGTTAAAGCGCCCGGCTTCTTGACGCCTCGAATCGTCATGCAGGTATGTTCCGCCTCAATGACGACGATCACACCCTTAGCGGCCAGTTCATTTTCAATCAGGTCGGCGATCATATGAGTCATTCGTTCCTGCACCTGTGGTCGGCGAGCGACCTCATCAACAACACGTGCAAGCTTCGACAGCCCGGTCACTTTTCCTCGCGGGATATAACCAACGTGAGCTTTCCCCATGAACGGAAGCAGATGATGTTCGCACATGCTGTTAAAGGAGATATCCCGAACAAGCACCATCTCATCATACTGCTCTTCGAACACCTTCTTCAGATGGCGACCCGGCTCGAGATGAAGTCCCCCGAAGATCTCCGCATACATGCGAGCGACGCGGGCCGGAGTTTCCAGCAAACCGTCGCGGTCAGGGTTTTCACCGACAGCCAGCAGAATTTCTCGCACAGCCGCCTGAATTCGCTGCTGATCGACAACGCGAGTTTCCGGTGGCAGAGTGGCGCCGGCCAGAATGTTGTTTAAATCGGTCATAGGAGGGACTTCACTTTCGCAGGTCAAAATGGAATTCCCGCGATTCTAGATGTCTGAGCGATTCCGCAAACCCAAACCCCGGATGTTTTGAAGGATCGGCCGACATTCGCAGCCATGGAATCGACATTTCCGGTGCTCGGCAACGACGATGCGTCTTCGGACGGGAAAATTCGTTCACAGATCGCTATTCTGCGACCGCTTGATCGCGACGCAGGACTTTCGAAAGGATTTCGAACGCCTCGAAAGAACTGCGGGCGACAAGATTTATCAGTTGTTGAATCCTGAAACATCGTGGCCGAATGCCTGGCGACGGCTTTGACGTGACAGTGCCTCAAGAATTCACCAAGGATTAGTCCATTGGCCGAGAAGCGAGATTTTGATGAGTTCCTCGAAAAGTTTCATCGACACCATGAAGTCATGGTCGAAGAACTTCACAAGGTGATCATCGGTCAGGACGCTGTCATTGATCAGATTCTGGCCGCGATCTTTACGGGTGGGCATTGTCTTCTGGTCGGCGTTCCTGGACTGGCCAAGACTCTCGTGGTGAGCACAATCGCCAAATTGCTGGATGTGAACTTTCGCCGGATTCAGTTCACACCCGACCTGATGCCTTCGGACATCACCGGCACCAACGTTCTGGAAGAGAGTGAAAGCGGGCGGCGAGAATTCCGTTTCGTCGAGGGGCCTGTCTTCACCAATATTCTGTTGGCCGACGAAATCAACCGCACGCCGCCCAAGACGCAGTCCGCTTTGTTGCAGGCGATGCAGGAACGCGAAGTCACCGTTGGGCAGACAACGTACAAGCTGCCGGAACCGTTCTTCGTGATCGCAACTCAAAACCCGATTGAACAGGAAGGAACCTATCCTCTGCCGGAAGCGCAGCAGGACCGTTTTATGTTCAATGTGAAAGTGGACTATCCAAGCCTCGAAGAAGAAGAAAAGATTCTCGAGGCAACGACAACTGGTGAACGCGCGGAAGTTCGCAAAGTGTTGTCGGCCAAGTCAATTTTGTATCTGCAGAAGCAGATCAGTCAGATTGTGGCCAGTCCGTTTATCATCACGTACGTAACGCGGCTTGTCCGAGCGACTCGCCCCAAAGACGCGGCCGCTCCGGACTTTATCAAACGTCTGGTTGACTGGGGCGCTGGCCCGCGTGCGGGACAGAATCTGGTGAATGGAGCCAAAGCATTCGCCGCAATGGAAGGGCGTCCCAACGTCTCAATCGCTGATGTTCGTAAGGTCGCCATCCCGGTTCTTCGTCACCGCATTGCCACAAATTTCCAGGCCCAGGCCGAAGGTCTGGACATTGATGAGATTATCACAAAGCTGATCGCGACAGTCCCCGAACCGAATATTCCGAAATACGAACGGTGATGCGAACTCTGATTCCGAACCACGGTGGAGCGTGACGCGGCCTCAATTCACACCGTGCGGAGAATAACGCTGGGGTGAGTCTCGGTGAGACACAAGAGACTGCGGGGCTGACTCTTCCGTGGCACGCCCTTTTGCGAGAAGTAGGGCTGTTTGCTTGAGGCATGACTCCGTTCAAGCCATGACTCTGTGTCCTGAGTTGTATCCTGAACTGTCGGTTGCAAAGGTCCCGACGAAATCAAAAAATCTATTCCTCGCAAAATGGTGAGATCGACTGCCCGGCTCGCCGAAGGTTGGTTAAGATGCGGAGACCTGTCTGCTGTTACTGATGATGGAGTATAAAGGCGTGAAACAGCCTGTTTCGTGCGGATTTTTGATTCTTCGAGGCGACCCGGTCGATTCTTTTCTCCTGATGAAGCACGCGCGCCGCTGGGATCTTCCCAAAGGCCATGTGGATGAAGGAGAAACGGAGCTCCAGTGCGCTTTGCGTGAATTGCAGGAAGAAACCGGAATCGCCTCCAGTGATCTGGAAGTCGATCCGTATTTCCGCTTCGAAAACCGTTACATGGTGAATCAGAAACGCTACGGCGGAAAAGGCCTGATCGAAAAACGGCTGCTGGTGTTTCTGGCCAAACTCATGCGCCCGGTCGATATCGTCGTGACCGAGCATGACGGCTATCACTGGTTTGACTGGAGTCCACCGCACAAGATTCAGGAATGGACAATCGATCCTCTTCTGCACGCGGCTCACGGCCATCTCACCAAGAAATGGCCGTCAACTCGAAGTCCGATGTAGGAATTGATCTGCCGCCAACGGCCTTCAGTTGCGGTATTCCGTTGCGGGAAATGCTTTAGTCGTGGCAAATCTACGGGACCAGTGACGAAATAGAACCGGTTTTTGCCCGGATGACGCTGCGGGGAGCCAATTGATCGGTCGTGGCTTGTCGGCCCTCGAAACGGAAGTTGGATATTCTTGTCCGGTAATCCAGCGACGGGCAAGAATGCCCATCCTAAACAAGAATCAAGGCTTGATCGAACAATAGGCTGCTCGTTTCGTTTGGCAGCCGTTCGATGCTCGTTCCCAGGCCCGCTGAAGTGCGCCCTGGCCCGCGAAAATGCGGCAGACTCCGCTTACTCGATCGAGACGGCCAAAAGTGCTGCGATGTCACGGGTCGGGGCGAAATTGAGTTATCAGACGAGTCTGCGGATGTTACGATCCCGAGGCTGCGAAGAGTGCGGCCCGGCGGTCATATCGCCGGGGGAACGACTCTCGCATGACCTAGGAACTGTCCCGAGATAACTTCCGACTTGAAAAAAGACTCACTCGGTGAGCCTGCGTTCGCTAAAGCTCACTTGTCACACCCTACAAGAAAACCATGCAATTTGTAGGGTGTGACAAGTTCGCTCGGCGAATACAGGCACACCATTCAAGCATCGCAGATGTTGTTTCGAACCCAACAGCTAACGTATTAATTGTCGAACTGGGAAGTGACGCGGGGTACCAGCCATGATCAGAATTTCTGGCCCATCTCATAAGTATTGTGACGGAGCGACTCGCCGGAGTTTTCTTCAGGTCGGCTCGCTGGCCGTCGGTGGTTTGTCGCTGGCCGATCTGTTCGCGGCGGAAGCGAGCAGCAAGACTCCCGCTGCAGTTCGGCAAAAATCCGTGATCATGGTTTATCTATCCGGTGGGATGCCTCATCAGGATACGTTCGACCTGAAGCCCGAGGCACCCGTGGAAGTGCGAGGCGAATTCAAGCCGATCGCGACCACCGTTCCCGGCATCGAATATTGTGAACTGTTGCCGAAGTTGGCGAGCGTCGCGGATCGTTGTGCGATTGTGCGTTCTATCGTTGGGCAGCGGGATGAGCATTCCAGTTTTCAGAACCTCACCGGCTACACGATGGGTGAAGTGCAGCGTGATGGGATCCCGAATTTTGGGTCCGTCGTTGCTCGACTTCAGGGGCAGACCAATGATGTCACTCCGGCATTTGTCGATCTGTTTCCGACGATGCAGCATCGTCCATACAACAGCACGGGAGCCGGTTATCTGGGCAGCGCGTACAATCAGGTTCGAGCCGATGGCGAAGATCTGGCCAGCATGCGATTGCGGTATGTGGAATCTCAGCAATTCGCAACTCGCCGCAATCTGCTGAGCGAACTGGACAGCTTTCGTCGCCGAGCCGACATCGCGGGTGTCGGGAATATGAACGAAAGTTATAGCCGTGCGTTTGACGTACTGACGTCGTCTCGACTGGTCGATGCAATGAACGTTGACCTCGAAGAAAAGAGTGTCGTGGAACGCTACGGTCGCGGCTCCTCCAAGCATCTTGGCGATGGCGCGCCGACCTGGAATGATCAACTGCTGATTGCACGTCGACTGGTTGAGGTTGGGGTTCGCGTCGTGACTGTGGCTTATGGTTTCTGGGATACTCATGGGAACAACTTCGCTCACCTGCGAAGTCATCTGCCTACTTTTGACGCCGGCGTTTCCGCATTGATTGAAGACCTGCATGCTCGCGGTCTGGATCAGGATGTGTCTGTCGTCGTCTGGGGCGAGTTCGGGCGTACTCCGAAGATCAATGACAAAGCCGGCCGCGATCATTGGGCACCGGTGCAGTCGGCCTTGTTCGCTGGTGGCGGCATGAAGGTTGGGCAGGTGATTGGGTCGACAGACAAGACCGCGGCGTACGCTGCTGACCGCCCGATTCATTATCGAGATGTCCTGGCAACCGTTTATCACAATCTCGGAATCGACAGCACGAATTATGTTCGTGACGCTGCCGAACGCCCCGTACGAATTCTGCCTGAAGAAGCTCGCCCCATTCGGGAACTGGTTGGCGGTTGAGACTCGCCGAGAGAGAATTCTCGTTCACCATGTCCGACTGTGTTATTGGAAACGGATTGGCCAGGGTTTCAAATGCACGAGGAACGCACTTCTCAGCTCACGGCCGTTGCCATCATCGGACGTTCTCACGCCAGTGAGTTTCGAACACTCGTGCGCCAGATTCAGAACTCTCGCGACCTTGTTGTCGTGGGGCAGTTCGACACCATACAGGAAGCTGTAGCCGCTGGTCTTGCTGAACGCATCCTGGCCGACGTGGTGGTCGTGCTGCAGGCGTTCTCGGATGAGTATTCTGCGGCTGACGCTGGCCAGTTGATCGGCCGCATGTTGTTTGGTCGAGTGCTCTGCTGTTACGGTCCATGGTGCATTTCCGACGGCCGAACGCACGACATCTGGCCGGTGGTCGTCAGAGTTTCCGTAGGCTCGGCCTGGAGCGTGCTTGAACAGGAAGTCCGCAACATTCGAGCTGGGGTCCCGGCGTTACTGCCAATGGCCGCAGCGGAAGAAGTCTTTGTGCATCGCGCGGCGGTTGAGTCAGTCAGATTCCCCAATGCTTATGATGCCATTCTGATTGTTTCAGACGATCGCACGCTGCGGGAGACGATTGCAGAAATGCTGCGTCACTCCGCCACTCAAATCTTTGACTGTGGCACCTCACTGAACCAACTTCAGCGAGTTTTCAAGAAGTTGATCGCAGCGAATGTGGCGCACTCCAACATCACTGTGCTGCTGGATATTGACGGACTGGAGAGTATCGAGGGAGAGTTACTCACGATGATTCGCACACAGTTTTCGGCTAGCCGTTTGCTGCGTCTGTCATCGTTTCCTCAGTCAGTCGCTGACAATGGCACATACGACCAGATCATCGACAAGCTGGAGGTCTACGCCCAGTTAGCACCGGGGCGAATGTGAGCAAGGGCCGCGGAGGCTGTTGAGCGTGCTAAGTACCGCCCCGAACTATTCGATTTCTCGGGGTCCTTTGTTCGCAACGGACTTCTCGGAGTTCTCCGGACCATCTGCATTTGTCAAAACCACGGAGAAGCCCGCAGGAAGTCCTGCGGTCGTGTTGTCGATCTGCAGAACACAGCGAAAGGTATTGCTGGCGGAATCGATCACAGGAGAAACCGAACACACTTTAGCGCTCAGTTCGGAATTGACCGGAGCACCGGCGGATAATTTCACCGTGCTGCCATTGCGGATCGAACCAAAACGATCAGAGGGCACGTACATTTCCACTTCCAGAGTATCAAGGCTTGCCAGAGTCACCACAGGCAGCGACCCATCGACTGCGGTGCCCTGTTTTTGATGAATCTGCACGATCACGCCGTCGAACGGTGCATAAATCGTATTCCTCCGCAGTTGTTCTTCAGCCATGGTCAGATTGGCCTGGGCCACCGCGATCGCTTCTTTCGCCGCATCGCGCTCGGCTCGTGATTGTTCCTTCAACGAGCGAGCTTCTTCAATCTCAAAAGCCGCGGTCGCATTCTGCAGAGCCGCCTGTTCAAGCCGCGACAGGCGACGCTCGGCCTGCTGATAAGCCAACTCGGCTCTCTCAAGCATGGCGACTTGAGCGGCTTCGCGGCGAGAAGCTTCTACCTGAGCCTGAGCAAGGCGATCATCGAGCGATACCAGGGCTTCTCCCTCAGTGACGCGGCGACCTTCGGCAATATGAATGGTCATAATTCGGCCGGGAACAAGCGAAGTCAGAATGGCGTTCTGCAGTGGTCGAGCCACCCCGTGCAACTGGCTGCGGATCTCAAGAATCGACGAGTCGTATTGCAGCTCGCGGCGATAGTCGAGCGATCCGGTCGTGGCTGAGCCGTTTCCCGAAACGTTGGCTGAAGACACTCCGGCCAGCGGATGCGTGGCGCCATTCTGAGTGACGGCCATCGGAAGCTGACCGGCAGTACCCGTCGTGGTCGCTGGTGTTTCTAATGTCTTCACCGAAACTCGTGGGCTCGGCGTTCGCGTTGCGGAGGAATTCCATGACGCGGACGAGATAAATGTGCCGACGGAGACGACGCCCAGAATGATCAGGATGCGGTTCATAAGATTGGCCGTTATCTTTTTGGCAGCCCACGCATTGAAGTGCGACAGCCGCAGTTATCTGGCAAGCAGAGTTTTCTGAACGAAACGCATCACTCGCCGCAGCCCCCAGGCAGCGAATGATTCATAACGTCGAGGAATTTGAAGGCTCAAACGCATGCCGTGATCTGCCAACTGCAGGACGGTTTCGTTCGAGGGAGAAATATCAACCTGAAAAAGTGGTTCAAGCGGTAGTCCGGTCTTTGGATCAAGCAGAATGGTGCCTCCTCCGGAGAACGTCATCGCATCATGCAGGGCCGTCGATTCCGCAGCCGGTTCAATACTCACCAGACGGCCAACAAAAGTTGTTTCCGACCGGCCGGGAATTCGAAAGTGAATCTCAGTTCCGGGCTTACGCTGAATAATGCCCAATTCATCCTCATTGAGCCACGTCCGCAGCAGTGTTCGACCATCGACAACCACAGCCGTCTGATCACCGACGTTGATATAACGTCCCTTCTGAGAAGACGGTACAACTCGGGCCACTCGACCTCCGGCCGGAGCAGTAATGCTGAGCGCAGAAGCCTGACGCTGACTTTCCAGCAGCCGATGTTTAAGTTCCGTGATGCGAGCTTCCAGTTCAGTGGACTTTGAGATGTCTGTTGAGCGACTCACTTCCCATTGCAACAGAGCTTCCTGCAATTCCGCTCGGCTAAGCTGAGCCTGCTCCGAGATTTCCGGATTCCTCAGTTGAGCCAACAACGCTCCGGAGTTCACCGTATCGCCCGGATTCACAAGGCTCTGCAGCAGCGTGCCCGGAGTTTCGGCGTTCAGGAAGTATTCCGATTCGGCCGCGACAACTCCCTGTGCGACAACTCCAAACGGCACCGGAACCACAAAAGAAAGTAAAGGAACGATGACCAGCGCGAGCACAGCCACCAGTCTTGCCCGTCCCCGCACGTTCGCCGTCTCCGAACTCGTCAGCAGATACTTCCCCAACGATAGCCCCGATGAACCGAGCGTCGAGACCAGATGAAAAGCCGCGAGCGCAAGGCCGATCATGGGAAAGCGAGTCGCGATCATGGCCGCGATGCCAAAGATTAACAGAGTGCGATAAATCGCGGCGGCGATTCCATATCCAGCAAGGATCAGAGTCGTTCCGGAACTTGTTCCCGCTCCGACTGCGCGAACGGAATCTTCTTTGGCAGACTCAGCTCGGCTGACTTCTGGCCCCGCTGATTTCGCAGACTTGAGCCCGAGGAATACTCGTTTCATCCACGCCTTCAGGTACTGATCCGCACGACCTCGCAGATTCTGAATGCCGACCAGTTCAGACGCAATAAAATAGCCGTCATACTTCATCAGCGGATTGGCATTGAACAACAGTGTGATCAAGCTGGCCATCATGACCAGCTGCCAGGCACAGGATGTCAGCAGCGGACTTGTCGCAAACGCCCACACAAACACGGCGGGAATAGCGACGATCGACTCAAAGTACATACCACCAGCCATCACGACCAGTCGCTTCCAGCGTTCCGGGAATGACCACGCGGCCGTCGCGTCGACGTATGCGGCTGGTGTTCCTGCAATCAGGATCATGCCCATCTCCGGCACTGCGCCGCCATAAATTTTGCAGGCATAGGCGTGCCCCAATTCGTGCCAGACTTTAAGCACGACAAACGCGGCCCAGAGAAATGGCAGATTGTCGGTGGCCAAAAGCCCGTTGAATGGCTGAGTAAACTCTTCAAAGCGACTGACAATCAGCCACAGCGCGCAAAGCCCGGCGATGGCCCAGGCGGCAAGAAACCCCTGAGTGAACATCCAGCGCATTCGAAACGCGGTTCTCGTCAAAAACTCGTCCGGCCGCGCTAACGGAATCGTCATGAATAACGCGCCCAGCAGCTTGCTGCGACGACGCGTTTTGGTCTGCTTCAAAAACTGCTCATGCAGTCGGCTGCCGTTGGCCACCGGAAGAACAAGCAGGTTGAGCTGCTGCAACTGCATGATCAACTGAAAAAACGAGTCTCGATCGGAACGTTTCAGATGATTCTGACGAACCATTGAATCAAAGTTTTCATCCAGCTTCTTTGACGGATCAAGGCGAACGAACAGTTGATAGTTGGAAAGCGGTAACCGGTGAGTCTTAAACGACACGGGATCATGGACGACGTAAACCGGCTGCCCCTGATGAACCTGACGACTGACGTGGAGATCCGAACGCAGGACGAAGGTTAAATCCTTCATCGCGTCCGCAGGACTCCGCGTTGGACAGGTTACAGCAGCCACGTTCATCAGTGATCCACGTTAAATCCAAAAGCTCAAACGACACCAGTCGATGACACGATGCGCCAGAACCCACCAAACCGGCTTCTCAACGGTTGAGATTCTGGCCGTGCCTTCCATCCCGGACTTCATCCATTCCGGACGTTCTGCCAGAGGCGCCTGAGCGATAAAGACATTGTTGCCATCTACGACCTGCGCCGTTCCGCCAATGTATTGAATCTCAAATGGCATCGAGTGCGATGAATACGAAGCCGCAGCGAACGTTCCAGTCTGGTTAGCCTGCACGAGCGTCCCGATGTCATCAGGCACCTGAATTTCGAGGTTCCAGCCACCCACGGGAGCAAACTCCAACACCATCTCGCCGGGAACGAACATCTGCCCGATGCGTTTTTCGAGATCCGCTCGAACAATCGTCCCATTCTCCGGAGCCACCAAACGCGTACGTTCGAGTCGTTCCTGAAGCCCGGCGGCTTGAGTCATGAGAACTCCAACACGTGCTTTATGGAGCGCGGCAGAACTGGTATCTCGTGCCGTGATGCTGCGACGGACTTCCACTTCTGTGGATGCGATTTCTCGCTCCAGTGTTTGCAATTGCAGAGTCGTCTCGGTTGTATCAAATTCCGCCAACAACTGACCGGCCTGAACTTCCTGGCCAGGCTGAACATGGGCCTTCAGCAGTTTTGCATTTCCCGGCGCGGTCATCTGAACCATGTTCTCGGCAACAACTCGTGCCGTACACATCGGACGATATGTCAATGAGCCGAAGACCAGCCATAAGCCGACAAGGATCACTCCGCCGATCAGCCCGAGTCGTCCGATCGATCCTGCCGCGAATGTTTTCTGCAACGATTCTTTCGCAGCGAATTTCACTTGCTGCTGAAGCGGACGAGTCGCGCGATCCAACATCCGCAACGCGTGACCGTACGGTTGGAGTGTGCGTGTGAGCGAAGAGAGTTCGTCTTTCGTGAATGGACGAGTGGTCGTTCGTCGCAGGCTGACGACGGCTGTCACGCCTTCGCTGTCCGACAGCGGAATTGAGCAGACGCTGGCTGCGCCCGCTTCAGCCGACCATCGTTGATGAATCGGCAACGGAATAATGTCCATCCCCGTGGGCATTGGGGAGGCTATGAGACTTCCAAAGTCCAGACATTCTTCCATCGCCTGAGTCATCATCGCGACGCCGGGACTGGAAGTCTTAAAACCACTCAATCCGGAAATAGCGAGCACCTGAATCCGCTGGCCGGAAGTGATCCCGAACGCAACCTGTTCGGCTCCGCATTGGTTCGCCAGAGCGTTAACGATCGAATAGGCGAACTCCCGAGGCGAACTGTGCCCCGCAATCTTGCCGAGTGCAGTCGGATTTATGTTATGTGAGTGACCTGGCGAATGGTCCGTAGAAGTCACAGCGGCCGCAGCAGGCGTCGCGGCAGCAGGCACTGCACCCGACGCAGGTGGCGACATGAATGCCGCAGAACTCTTTGCCAGGTTCGGCGAGGCACCAGTTCCCGCAGCTTCAAGACCAACCGGAGTACTCAAAGGCCCGTCGCTGGCCCCTCGTTGGGCGGGAACAAGAGGACGCAGTGATAGATCATGCACTACAGGCGATCGGTCGACGTCGCACGAAGCGGTCATCGCTCGTAATGGCGAATCCGAGAACGATGCAAACCGATTTGCGGCAAGCTCAGCCAGTCGCAGTGCCGCCACAGTTGCCAATGCATTAAGCTGCGGAACCAGCAGTTCGCCGTTTTCCGGACGCCCCATGATCAGCATCGTGATCGCGCCATCGGGAATTTTGGACTCCTGATCAAGAATGGCCGCAGAGGCTACGAAGATTGACTGCCCTTCTCGTTCAAAAGTCTTTGATCGGGCTGAGTGATCTGGATCGGTTTGAACCTCGATCGCCAGCGGCCCGAGCCATTTTTCGCTGAACTTTTCTGCCAGTTCTTTAGGCATCGAAGGGACGACTTGCAGAGTGATCTCGGTTCGTTCCCGGATTCGAAAGTCTAACCGCGCGGCAGCAGTAGAGAAATTCTGACTGACAAACTTCAGAAGCACCGCGACAACATCACTTCGGGAGCTGAAGTTGCGAAGCTGATTCTTCAAGGCGGTGGACTGTGCCTCGAATGCAGCCGCAATCTGCGGCGTCGCGGGCATTCGTCCCGGATTGGATTCCGTTGTCGTTGATTCGGCCATGGTGCTCAGTCAATCCGGAATCTCAGTCACAATCGTCGTCAGGCGACACGTGGCAACCCGGCAGGCAATTCGCCTCACACGCAAACTAACGAAGCGAGTGGGCCCTGCAATGGAGTAGGTGCTCTCGTCTGGTTCGGACGGATAGGGCAACGACTTGAGCAGAGTTTTCCTCTACGCCGCAAGTACCGGCAAATACTGCCGATTGTAATTCTGACTGAGACTCTACCTGCGGCGAAAAGACAGATCTGTTGGTGTGGCCCGTCAATCCGCATCCGGGAGGCTTCGCATGCATTCGCGAAGTCGTAGATTCGTCCGTGAATAAACAGAGGAAACAGAGAGGTGTTCATCCTGATGTCGGTCTGATCTCTGCTCCCTCTGTATTCACTAAGCTCTCGTCCATGATCCACACCGCTGTGCCCCCGACACCAGCCGCGATACCTGGCGAGATTACTCGCATCGATTGCAGTGCGTCTGAATTTTAGAGCGGGTGCCCTTGACCGCATTAAACAGAGAACGGGGAAGCACTCTGTCTAAGACGTTCCCGGACACCCGTCGTTCAAGAAGAACGCTCGCTGCGGAGAAAGCTCATGGGGATAGAGCAACAGCGTGCGAACTCACCTTGAGTCTCCATTGTTATGGCGATATCCATGTCATGATCGCAAAGACTCCACACCAGAAGAGGGACGTGGCAAGCATGATTGATGTCCATGCAACGGCCACCAAATGACTGGGCCTTGATTCATGAACAATTTGTTCGGCAGAAAACATCGAGAACTCGTTGTCGTCGGAAAGTCGTCTTCGAGGCACGTGCAATTCCTGTGTTCGAAAGCGGTAAAAGATCTTTTCAGAAACCAGACCGGTGCCGGATTGTTTCCGGGGGGCACGGCACTCAGCTCCATCTTTCGGCGAACCGGTCTGACTTCTGAAATAGTTCGAAAGTCACTGTGGGGTTCAGTTCCCTTCTGCTTTCATAACTGCACGGTGTTAAGAAATGTTGACACGCCTCGCTGCTGAAAACAGCCCGGAACAAGAAGCCGCCGCGCTCGCAACGAATTGTTGCCAGAGTGCAACACGAGCGGATGCGTCATCGCATCACGAAGGAACTCCCCGGTGCCCGAGTTGTGCTAAGAAAGCGTGGAAGCCCGAGACCGAGTCCCGGACAAACCGGAAATCACACGGACGACGGACTTTCAAGGCCCCTTATCTCGATTCTCCTGAAGCCCACTATGGAACTACGGGCTTGACCGGAGGCCGATGGCGTAGGATTTCTGCATGAAAATCGCCAAGACTATGCCAGATTGCGGGCTGCCCGAGATCAACTTCGGCAATTACGACATCGCCCCAGCCTTTGGCTTTTGCGACCGGTCGCCCATCACGACCGTAGATGGCGGTAATCATCCAGTTTGAGGCGATGTCAGAATACGTGCTGCTCACAACATACACATGATTCTCACAAGCACGGGCTGATGCGAGCAGTGGATTGCAGCCCCAGACCGGGAACGCGATCACTTCCGCGCCACGGTTGCTGAGCTCTCTGGCGACCTCCGGATAGAAGCCGTCATAGCAAACCATCATTCCAACTTTGCCAAAGCGAGTTTCAAAGACGGGGTACTCGGCACCGGCTTCAACGCCCGCATCAATCTCCGTTCGCGGCAGCGCGACCTTGCGATACTTCCCGACGACTTTCCCGTCAGGACCAATCAGAACCGCCACATTGAAGATCCGATGCTGTTCACGCTCCACCAGCCCAGCCACGATATACAGATCATGCTGTTTCGCCAGCGTGCCGAAGTAGTCCGTCGATGGCCCTGGAATGGTTTCGCCACAATCGGCCATTGAACGACCCGAATTAAAGTACGTCAGCGTTTCGGGCAACACAACAAAATCGGCCTTCTGCTCCGCCGCCTTCGCAATCAACGGCGCGAACTGTTCACACTTGTCGGCGTTCGACGTGCCCGCAGCCGGTCCAAAGTGAACGGTCGCTAAACGAACCTTGCGAGACTTCGGAGTTTCGATCGCCGCCAGTCGAACTTCAGACCATTCCACCGAGGCTTGATCGGCCCAGCGATACGACAGTTCAATGCGTGCCTGCGTTGCCGACGGCGGACATCGAAACACTCCTTCGACTGTTGTCCAGCCGTCGATCTGTTCCGGGCCATCGGCCGGATACTCGGGTTCAGATTGCGGCTTCTCGCCTTCTCGATAAGTAGTGGTCGCTGCAAAATCATGAACAGCCGCACGGCCCTGAGCATCCTTCCAGAAAATACGTGCGACCGCTGTTCGGCGAGGATATTCGACGTTCACTACTTTTCGGAGTGCAGAGAAGTGGTACGTCCGGCCACCTTCTACGGCAATCGTTTTCTCCCACCAGCCGTGCAGACCTTTTCGTTGATCAGAACTCGTCAACAGACTGCCGGATTGACCGGGACCACCCTTCGGCAGGAACTTAAACTCCGGCAAAGCATCTTCACGCGGCCCGGCATGAGTCCAGCCATCAGCAGATCCGGAAATCAGTCCATCTGATGCGATCAAAGACCCTGAAAGAAGTAAGCTGATGAGTAACGATCGAATCACCATCTTCAGAGTCCTTTGTAATATTCAGAATTGTCCACACACACGGCAGAGCGTCTGCCCCCGAAAGCTCCCGCATGGCTCGGAGGGCGCACGACCTGTCGTTCGCCAGCCTGTTTACGACAACATCTTCTGAGCCCATTCACCGAGCGCCTTCTGAACATCCTTCATCGCCGCGTCACCGGCAGCACGAGCAGCCTCCAGATCGCCGTTAATGAGATCAGACTGACAGAAGAAATAAAACTTAATCTTGGGTTCCGTGCCAGATGGTCTGCCAGCAATCTGAATTCGTACAGGCTGCGATTCATCCGACTTGTAGATCAACAGATCACCGCGCGGTTTCTCAATCGTCCCCGCGCTTTCGCCGGACGGGATGGAAATCCTACGGCCCGTTTTGTAATCCGCTGCTTCAGTAAATCGAACGGCACCAAACTGAGCCGGAGGAGCGTCGCGCAGAGTCTGCATCAGACCATCAATCTTCGCTTTCCCGGTGGGACCTTCGCAATAGATGGATTTCTGACCTTCACAGTAATAACCGCAGTCGCGATACAACTGGTCGAGCTGATCGAGCAACGTGCGACCTTCGGATTTCAGTTCGCCGGCGAGTTCCAGAATGTACAACGCGGCCACGCTGGCGTCTTTGTCGCGGCAGAAATCACCAGCAAGAAAGCCGATCGATTCTTCAGTGCCGAACACAAAATGGTCGGTGCCGTTTTCTTCCATCGTCTGCGCGATGTACTTAAAGCCGACGAGCAGTTCGCTGAAGCAACGGGCTCCGTGAAATGCGGCCACTGCTTTTGTCAGAGGCGTCGTCACCAGAGTTTCCACCACATAATCCTGCGGCGAAAACCGTCCGGACGCTTTTCGTTTGCGGAACAGATAATCGGTGATCAAAGCTCCGACCTGATTACCACTGAGCGATGTGAATCCGCCAGATCCATTGCGAACCATAACCCCCAGACGATCGGCGTCCGGATCGGAAGCGATGATCAGGTCCGCCGGATTATTCGTCGCCTTTACCCAATCAATCACCGGATCAAAGACTTCCAGGTTTTCCGGATTCGGAGCATGCTTGGGCACATTCGGGAAATTTCCGTCAGGCGTTCGCTGTGGCTCAAAAATATCCACTGTCGAATACCCGGCCGCCAGAATCACGGCATACACATTCGTCTCACCGACCCCATGCAGAGGAGTAAAGATGGCTCTGATGGTGCGATTACTGGACTCCGACAACTTCGCAACTCGCCCGACATATTCTCGATCAACGTCCGCACCAATAATCGAGATGCGACCGTCGGCCACTGCCGCCGCAAAGTCCACTGTCGGAATCTTCTCCGCTCGTTCAACCTCGCTGACGATCCCCTTGTCGTGCGGCGGGATGACCTGCCCGCCGTTGCTCCAATAAGCCTTGAAACCGTTATCAGCCGGGGGATTATGAGATGCCGAAATCACGACGCCGATATTGCAACCCAGATGTCGCACCGAAAACGACAGAGCCGGTGTGGATCGACAGCTGTCGAACAGAAACACCTTCAGCCCATGCGCGGCGAAAGTGCAGGCGGTGATTCTGGCGAAGTGAGCCGAATTATTGCGAGTGTCATGAGCAATCACGGCGGAGCCGCCGGTTGTACACCCGGTGGATCGCAGATAGACGGCCATCCCATGAGCCGATTCGGCGATCGTCCGATCATTAATTGTCGCCGGTCCCATTTCTCCCATTGGACCGCGCCGTCCACCAGTGCCGAACGGAATTGCGGTCCAGAACATTTCATCCAGCTTCGACCATTCGCCAGCACGGATTAACGTTTCCAGACGTGGTCGATACTGAGCCACACTTTCGCGAGTCAGCCATGACTTCAGATTGGCCGGAGAGTCAGCCGTCAGCTTGCCTGCGGCGGCGGCGGTGTCGATAAGCGTAAACAACTCGGTAGTCATCAATCCCGTTTCCTGAATTGGTCCAGTGCGTTTCTGTGTTTAGCCAGTTCCCCGAAAACCGCAGTCTATCGTTTACTCCTGCTCGTGCCACCACCGGCCCCACTTGTGTCGATACTGGTAGACTGAAATAAGGGGGCTGAAGTAAGGGAACATCCTGCTTGTCCAATAAAGTAGCAACGTCCCCTTTTTATGAGCAGGTTTCCGATTGTCGCCAGACTGTGGCAGTTGCGGAAGTGGCTCGAACCATTCACACTAGGCCCCGCGGTGAATCGAGTGACAGCCAGTCTGGTCTCGTTTCACAGCCTGATCGTTTCAAAAATCCGGGATGAAGGCATCGTCCACGTGCCGCGACCCTGAAACGCAGTCAATTTCAGAACCCGGCAAACAGGCACCGACGTGCCGCTTTTGTCAGTTCCACTACCGATAACCATTGATCAAAGATAGCCATGTCAGCGATTGAAACATTTGAAACAGAATTGAAAAAGAGTGTTGGCGGCTCCGCGGAGTCCGGCACTTTCTCTTCGTCCCAGGTTCTGAATGCCGTCGAGTCCACCTTGCTGGCTCAGAAGGATTATCATCGATTGTTTGACGCGAAGCTGATGCGCGTTCGCCAGAGTCTGGGCATGCCGGTGACGCAGCCGACTTCTTTGAAAGATATCCCTGCCGAGCATGAAGTCGCCTTCCGCGAAGCTTACACGAATGCGGCTCGCGAGATCGGCCAGTTGTTTTTGAATGACGGTCAGCTCGCCGATGCCTGGGCCTATTTTCGGACGATCAACGAAACAACTCCGGTGCGTGACGCTATTGCGAAGCGAGCAACGGAGATCGGATCAGAACCGGGAGCTCAGCTCGATGAATTGCTCAATCTGGCCCTGTATGAAGGGGCTCATGTTGTCGAAGGTCTGAAGCTGTTGCTGAAGTCTCACGGAATCTGCAATACGGTCACTGCCATGGGCCAGTTGCTGGCTCAGATGACGCAGGATGAACGCCGTCTGGCCGCGGCTGTGATGGTGAGAACGATCTATTCCGATCTGCAGCACAATGTTCGGCGTGATGTCGAGCGACGTCAGCCAACGTTGAAGCCAGGCTTGAGTCTCGGCGAGCTGATTCGCGGGCGAGAATTCCTGTTCGCCGAGGGAGCTTACCATGTTGATGTGTCGCATCTGCACTCGATCGTCAGCTTTGCTCGACACTTGCTGCCCAGCGACCCGGAACTGAAGCAGGCGATCGAGCTCAGCCAGTACGGTGCTCAACTGGCCGAACAACTGCGGTACCCCGGCGATGTCCCGTTCGATGATTATTATGCGGCCAATGAATACTTTCTCAAGGCCGTTGCGGGGATGGTTGTGGATGAGTCGATGCAATACTTTATCGACCGCCTGAATCAGGAACCAGATGCCGCCGACAAACGCATGATTGCCTTTGTACTGGTTGATCTGGGGCAACGCGTGGACCGAGTGAACATGGCTCTGGATGCGGCTGCTCCTCATGTCAGCCGGCTCGAAGATCCAGCAGGCTTCTCGTTCGCGTCTTATTGCGTGAGTGCCAAACGATTCGATACTTTGCAGGCGGCTGCTCGTGAGAACGACGATGTGCTGGCGATGGCGACGGCGTTGCTGATGAAGGGGAAAGGGTAGTTTTCAGTATTCAGAAATGCGGCACGTGAGAAAAGCTCGCCATCCTTCGCAGATGGCGAGCTTTTGATCGGGGCAACTGAGCCGGATGGTTACTTCTGCGTTGAGACGCAGTAGAGATGTTTGCTGGAGCGAATGAAGATCTGGCCATTGCTGATTGCGGGGGTGGCACTGAAGTCTTCGGCATCAGCTGTCAGACGATTGGTCGCCAGCTTTTCAAAGGTATCGCCGGCCTTCAGCACATGGATCTCTCCCGCGCGAGTGACGTAATAGATCTTGCCATCGCCGATCACGGGCGATGAATAATCCGAGCCGCGACCGCCACCAAAACCGCCTCGACCACGTCCGCCGCCTCCAAAACCACCACCCGGAGGCTGTCCGGGTGCACCTTGTCCGCCGGCGGCTGGGTCACCACCGGGCCGACCAGCAGCTCCCGCTTCTCCGGGGCCTCCAGCAGCACCGCCCTGTAGCCGAGCCTGGAAGATTTCTTTGCCGTCAGCCGCATTCAGACATTTCGCTGTTCCACCTGAAATCAGGTACATGCGTCCTTCGTAAACCAGCGGGGTTGCGAAGCGATTGCTGTCTTTCCCGGACCAGACCACATTGGACGCAGTCACATCACCTTTACCACCGGCCTTAACGGCGATCGACCCACCGCCTCGGCCTTCCACCGCGTAGATCATTCCATCGGAGACGACGACGCTGGAATTGAACTGGTCCGTGGCCATTGCGGTGCAGTACCACTTGAGTTTTCCAGTGGCAGGATTGATTGCCCAGATTTCATTCGGAGCACCAATCACAACATCTGTACGTGTCTCGTCGATCTGTGACAGAGCAGGAGTTCCCCAGACATTGCCAAGTCCATCACTCTCGGACTTCCACAGTTCTTTGCCTGTTTTTTTATCCAGACCAACGACGGCTCGCGTTTCTGGCCCGGCCGGAACGATCAACACATCATTCACCACGATCGGGCTCGAAGATGATCCCCAGGCTCGGTCGTCGGATTGAGTGCCCACGCTGACATGCCACAGGTCTTTTCCATCGAGATCGTACGCGTAAACGCCGGACTTGCCGAAAAACACATAGATGCTTGTGCCGTCAGAGACCGGAGTATGCGATGCATAACCATGCTCCGGAACTCCCATGCCCGTGTATTCGTCTTCCGGCAGAACAGCATCGATGGTCTTTTCCCAAAGGGTTTTCCCGGTGGCTCGTTCGAAACAAACCAGATGTCGCTTCAGAGCTTTCATGTCGCCTGGATTTTGGCGATCAATTCCATACCCGGAGTAGCACGAGACCAACACTTTGTCGCCGACAACAATCGGACACGACACACCCGCACCCGGCAGATCGACTTTCCACTGCAGATTCTCTTTGTCGCTGAATGTGGCCGGCAGCGGATCCGCATCGGGACTGATCCCGGTGCCGTTGGGACCTCGAAAACGTGTCCAGTCTGACGCATTGACGGTTGCAAATGACGCTACACTAAGTGCTCCCGCGATAAAGCGTTTCCACGCACCAGATTTGACTCGAGGAATAACCATCAGTGCTCCAGAATCATGAAGAAATCAGAGAATGAACAAGTCAGAATGAATCGAACACCATGACTTTTGAGATCAGCCGACCTCAGGACGTTGATATTTCACGGGGCAGCGAACGAAAGAAGCCCCAACCTCGCAGGAAACAGGGCCTTGCAAAATATCCATTGAAAAATTGACCGCGGTCCAATGGATTGTCCAGCAAATTCAATTGTCTCACCCGTGGCCGACAGGCCTGGTTTTCTTCGCTTCAGGCCTGTCGGCCACAGGTGAAACTCGACAAAACTCACCCCTGATAAGGAACTAGATCCGTGGTTCCTGATGTTCACGAGTTTTCTCGCCACGATCTCCATCGGGACGATGATCACCGTCTGCCTTGTGATGATCATCCGGCTTTTGAGCCTGATGTAATGGTGAACCCTGATGAAGCATCGGAGGGCCTCCGCGTCGTGATAGCTGAGGACGACTGTGATCAGCATCAGGGCCGTTGCCTGAGCCGGAATGAGGTGGCATGATCATCGGAGGATGGTGAGATTTCTCGACAGCGTCCGCCAGCTTCTGGAACTCGCTGCGTGAGAGATTTCCATCGTGATTCTGATCAAGCAACTCGAAGATGATGCCGGTCAGAACGGAACTTCCTGGCCCATGAACAGATGGTTGACCGGGCTGCATGCCGGGCCTGCCGCCAAACGGCGAGCCGTGGCCAAACATTCCGCCGAAGTGCGGCATTCCCATGCCCATCATTGGAGGATGAAATCCACCCGGGCCCTGCGGAGGCGATGGCTGCTTTCCATGTTCTGGCGGACCCTGATGAGGCGGTCCTTTGTGTTCTGGTTGTGGTTTGTGCTCGCCGGGGCCCTGATGACGTCCGGGGCCGTCAGGACGATGAGCTTCTGGACGTCCGGGCTGTGGTCGTCTCCCTTCGGCAGAGCCGCCTTCGGGCTTCCGATGATCGCCTTCTCCGCGGTTACCTTCGCCACGCTCTTCTTCGCGTCGGTCATGGCCACGACGTTCACTATCACGACGCTCCTCCCGATCATCGTCGTCGTCATCATCGTCGGTGCTCAATACCACCGGTGTGGCCAGAAGCCGACCGTCGGCATGAGCGATCAACTGTAAAGGGATCGCAGACGACGTAGACTGGAATGATTCCGGGCGAGCCTCAAAACCGGCCAACAGCGGCGCGAGTGAAAGACACAAGTGCACAGACAACATACGACTTCTCCATAAGGGATCCGGGTGGGAGCATTCGACTCGAGGACGAAGCCCGGAAAGATCTGTCACGACATGGTGATCTCTCGTAGCCGACCGTCCGTGTCAGGATCTAACCCCGCAATTCGCGCGTGGATTCGCAGGTTGATGCGATTTTAGCGATAAAAACGAATACGGGGCCATCTCTGACGCCAGAAACATCGTGAACTCAATACAGAATTCCCGCGATGCAGGCCGTCATGCAGCACGCCAAAGTCCCCCCCAACATCGCTCGGAAAGCGATTTCCGTCAGTTCTTTCCGGCGTTCGGGAGCTAAGGCCCCTATCCCGCCGATCTGGATCCCGATCGAAGCGAAGTTGGAAAATCCACAAAGGGCGTAGGTCAGAATAACGACCGCTCGATCTGACAAAGGGCGGGCGTCGGCAGCAAGGCGGTTCCATTCGCTAAGCTTTTCGTACGCAACAAATTCAGTTGCAACCAGTTTCAACCCCAGCAGTTCACCGGCCGCGGTACATTCTTTCCATTCGATTCCCATCAGCCACGCGATAGGAGAAAACACGGCACCAAGAAAACTGGTGAGCGTCACGGTCTGGCCCGGATAGCCGACCTGAGTCAACAACCAACCGGAGACGTGCTGAAGTCCATAATCAAACATTGCAATCAAACCCAGAAACGCAATCAGCATTGCCCCGACATTTAATGCCAGTTGAAGCCCGTCAGCAGTGCCATTTGAAGCAGCTTCGATGATATTGCCGGTTGTCCTGGGCATCTCCTGTTCGGACACGCCAAGCGTTTCAGGAACATCAACTTCCGGCTGCAGAACTTTCGCAATCAGCAACCCGGCAGGTGCGGAAATAACTGAGGCGGTCAGCAGATGAGCGGCACTGATGCCCATCGTGATGTAAGCGGCCATGACGCTGCCGGCAATCGTGGCGAACCCGCCGACCATAATGGACATCAACTCTGATCGAGTCATCTTGCCAATGTAGGGCCTGACGACCAGCGGAGCTTCTGTCTGCCCTACGAAAATATTGGCCGCGGCCGACAAACTTTCGGCCCCTGAAATCCCCAGAGACACCTGCATGATGCGACTGATGAATCGCACGACAATCTGCATAATGCCAAGATGGTACATCACCGCCATCAGGGCCGAAAAGAAAATGATCGTGGGCAGAACTCGAAACGCGATGTAGTGTTCTTCATAGCCTTTACCAAAGACCATACCGCTGCCAGCATCGACGAAACTCTGCACCTGAGTAAAGAAATCACCCGTGCTCTGGAAGATCACTCGACCTGGCTGCGTCTTCAGAATCAATAGTGCAAAAGTCATTTGCAGCAGAGTACCTGCCAGGACAATCCGCCATGGAAAACGAGTTCGATGAGAACTCATCAGCCATGCAAGGAAGACCATGGCAACATATCCGAAACCCGCAACAACCTGATGCATTTCGTTCTCTCTTGAACAAGCAAAGTACTGCCCGCTAAACCCTGTCATGTGAGGGTTTGAATCGCTGAGGGTTGGTAGACAACTCCGTCAGAGGCCGCGATGGTTCGACCGAGTCGGTGACCACAAAGCTTCCGCTTCTGCTGCTGCAATCTATCGAGCCTTTATCAGCAACGCGAGCGTCGCAGAAAGAGAGGCCGAAGGAAACGAAAGTTCCATGAAACCTTCAGCCCGTGGAATCAGCAGTTGAGCTGAATTCTGCCATATTTAAGGGCCGGGTCGCTGCTTTTGCGTACAGCGAAAGGATGTTGTAACTTCAGGACGGACGCAGCCAGTGTTCCTCTTTTCATCCCCGACTATCTCCATGCACCAGGCACAATTACATTCACCAGCCACAATCTTCAGCCATCTCATAACGCCCGACACAACGACGTCATTCAAGATGCGGCGCACTGCAGGAGTGTAGAAAAATCCAGTTCCACTCGCAGGTCAGCAGAAGAGAAAGATCACGAGCAACCTGTGAGAGGATCGTCTGAGAAATCAGCACCGATCCTGACTCATTCAATTGCACCAGGGTATCAATCAGGATTCCACTATTGATGCATTCCGCTCGACAGAATTCAGCAATGTCGACTCGAAGGTCGCCATACGCAAGTTGACCGGACTGCCTGAACAGAAGCTCAACAGCCCGCAGCAGTGTTTGATCTCGCCTGGATTCTGCTGTGGCTGCAGGCCTGCCCCAGGCTTGGGGATGCGTTGACAGCAGCCAAAGCGACTCGGGAACCTGCATGGCCAATTCCGTCAGAATCTGCAACAGCCTGGTAGGCAGATCAATATAGATGCCGACGATTTCAAGGACCCGCAAGTGAAATTGTTCCGCATCCAGTGTGGGAGAATCAAGGACAAGCTGCCGCAGGCGTTCGTCTGAAGTACCGCTTCGATTCTGGTGGCTCCGACGAATAAACTCCAGAACGTCCGCGTACTCGAACTGCTGATGAGAATTGCGGCTGGACGACAACGTCCGTAGTTCCTCACGAGCCATCGCAACAAGCTTTTGAGCGTTGGGATCAGAGGCCGGCACACTGAGTTCAAAGACTCGCAGAGTGATCTGCAACCACACTTCCGGATGAGAATACGAGAATCTCACCTGCATCGCTTCATACTCGCGCGAGATCCACTGCCAGACTCCTCGCTGGGCCATCAATTTCCATCGCGATGAAAGGTAGGCCTGAAGAAGTTCGGAACTCTGAATTCGCTCGGCCAGATGTCCGCTGTCCTCTTCTGACAAGAGGGTTGTGTTGTCACGAAGCTCTTCCATGAGCAATTCAACCTGTTCAGGCGTTCCCCCAAACTTTTCAATCCCCTCGCGGATCCATTCAAACGGTCGGCGTTCTTGCGCAAGGTCCGGCCTCAGTCGAGCGGCCCAGCAGCCCATAAGGAATGGAACGGGGTCGCGATCACTTCTGACCGCCAGATCGTGCAGCTTCTGCAGACATTCCGCAGAAGGCCGCTGAGTATACTCGGCCCAAACCTGATCGCGTTCTGCTTCCCATGATGCAGACCCATGAACACTCTGAGAAATCGACGAGGCGTCACTTTCACGTCGGACATCGTTGCCTGATGGCTGTTGCCTGGAATCAAACAGGCCAACCTGCGCAATACCGTAGTCGGATGTCAGCTCGACGCTGAAACCTTCGGAGCCATTCTCGTCATCAAGACCAGTAAGCAGAATTTCCATCGCTTCGCGGATGCGCTGGAAATGCTGCGGGTGCGTTTCCGGCCGGAAACGTCGGATCAACTGGGCATACGCTTTGCGAATCTCCGACTTGCCTGCAGAGGAAGGCACGTTCAGAATCGTACGCGGACTAATCGGCCAGCGCGTAAGTTCATCCGGAAGATGGTCGGTCATGGTTGTGCAGCACCTCTCTGCGGGTTCTCCAACGCATCCAGAAAATCATTGACTTCCTGCGCAGGATCCTTTGCCTCAGGCACTCCAGACTTTGGTATCAGGGTGTCAACATCGGCCGCTCCCTGCTGTGCCTCCTGATTCGATCGGTAAGGATTTCCGTTGAGAACTCGATCTGTACGAGCCTTCTGCTCTTTCCAATAGTCCTGCAGGTCGCCATCAGGAAACGGAGGCTTCGCGGAAGCGTTCTGCCGCTTCTCAAGAAATTTTCTCGCAGCACTGCTGTTCGGCCGCAGACGTGGCTGTGATCTTCTCCGCTCGGCTTCTTCGAGCCTTTTCCTTGCATCTTCGTGCCGCTTCTTCGCTGCACGAAACTCCCTAAGCTTGTCCTCACCAAACAACAGAGCAAGAGCTTCACGAGATTGCTCATCCGGAGTCCCTTGCTTCGGCTGGAAAACCATTCCGGTCGAAGCAGGGGGCTGATACTGGTAGACCGGACTACTCGACGAGCGGACTCCTCCGGCGGGTCGCGTCATCACAATCCGAGTAAATGCTAATAGGATGACAACGACAAGAATTCCGATCTTTGCGTAGTCTCCAGCAGGTCGCAGATGTTTGGGTCTGGCCGTCATGCGATCCAGACGCTGCAGAAGAGTCAGCCCACAGGGAGGCTGCAGTGCGGTCCACATCGAAAATGATTGCGCGGCGGCAGACAATGCTTTCTGCTTTTTCTGTACTACCGACTTTCCTGAAAGACAATCGATCGTTTCACTTCGACCAGCGCGAGCTGCTGCTTCAGGTGACATAACAAAAACATCAGCAATTGATGATGCCAGTCTTGATGGCTCATCAAGTCCCGAAGGAACGGAGCCTCGAATCGAAACACCCGGCCGAAGTCGATTGAGTCGCCATTTCAGCTGGGGAAACTCCGCGACATGTTTCGCAAGTTCATTGAGACGCTCGTCGCGGATTTCCGGCGAGAGTTGAAAGAACTCGGCGGTAAAGCGACTCAACATTTCCCTTGCAATGATCTCTCGAAACCTGATTGATCGAAGCGCTCGCTCCGGACACACGGCTCCGACAATCGCAGACTTCACTGCAGTTGGAGGACTGAACTGGCAGGACTTCAGATAATCACAAATCTGACGATGAGTAGCTGCAACATCTCCTGGCGGAATCTCAAGCTGTTTTCGCGACCAATCGGTTGCAACAGCATTCTGCAGGTCGACAACTGAAGGACTCTGTACTCTTATGTTCCCAGACATGTCGTTTACTATGCCTCGACACTGAATTGTTGCACCGAACATCCGACAACAGACAAAATCATTCAAAGCTCAAATCGAAGTGATCAAGAAACTTCTCAAGCGCCGACCGATTCATCTCAATGGCCGATGGATCCTGCATGGCGAGTGCCTCTTCAAACCCGCCCAGAAGTGTCTCCAGCAGCAGTCGAGGATCCCCGGAGAGTTCCTGGTAGATTCGCTCGGCTCGCTTGATCAGATGACGATTGCCCTGGTCTTCTCTCGGATCGGCCTTCAACTCCTGAAGTTTTGTCACGGCCTCCTTCAGCTGAGCATCTGTCAGGTTCTGAGCGTGCCGCGTGATGACACAACTGGCCCTGGCATTCGACTCTGCAGCGCCGGCTTCGACTTCCAGAATCCCGTTTAGGTCATAAGTGAAGCGAATGGTGATACGTTGCCCGGCGGGACCTCGCGGAATCCCCTTGAGCTCGAACTCCGCCAGAAACAAATTCTCTTCAACACGGCGACTCTCTCCCTGAAAGACTCGCACACTGACACTGGTCTGATTGGCATGAGCCGTGAAGAACTCTTCCATCCGACTGATGGGAATTGTCGAATTGCGACTTATCAAAGGGCTGAAGTATCCCGCGCGAGAAGTTCCTGCGATGTCCTTTGAAATCTCCACGCCCAATGTGAATGGACAAACATCAGTGACGACCATATCGGTCACCGCTTTGTCGAGCTGCACGAGGCCCCCCTGGATTGCCGCCCCGAGTGCCACCACATGATCGGGGTCAAGAGTGCAACGCGGGACACGCCCAAACACTTCCGTCAGCATTTCAGAAATCTGAGGCATCCTCGTAGCACCACCGACGAGAATTACGTCATTGATCTGCTGACGAGTCAATCCGGCATCGGACATCGCCCGCTGCAGCGGCAGTCGTGTTTTTGCGAGCAGTGAAGCGGTCCAGCTCCGGAATGATTCCGCCGAGACAGGGATGGATTCTGACGTCTCCGAAATCCGCCCGTCATTATCCGGAAACCGAACAACAGTGTCTGACCCGGTACTCAATCTTCTTTTCGCGGACTCACACTCGTGCAACAAACGTGAAATCAGCTTCGGTGTGCGAGTTTCGGCATGTTCAAAATTCATGCCCTTGGCGACGAGCAATTGATTCGCAAGATTTCGAGTAAAGTCTTCGCCACCCAGAAAGATTTCACCGGCCGAAGATCGAATCTCCAGAGTCGACTCGAACTGATCCAGAATCGACACATCGAATGTGCCGCCACCAAGATCGAACACGAGAGCAATTCGTTCCTGCTTTAGTTCATGCAGCCCATACGCAATGGCTGCCGCGGTCGGTTCATTGATAATGCGACGAACATTAAAGCCTGCCAGTTGCCCCGCATGGATCGTCGCCTTTCGCTGCAGATCGCTGAAGTAAGCCGGGACCGTGATTACAGCCTCATCCACTTCCTGTGCAAGGAACTTCTCCGCATCGGCTTTTAGTGACTTGAGCACCAGCGATGAAAGCTCTTCGGCTCGAAACATTTTTTCGGCCACCGACACAGTCCGGTCTGTCCCCATCATTCGCTTGAATACGGTGGCACAGCGATCAGGAGCAACAACCTGAAGTTCTTTAGCTGGCTTACCAATCAGAAGCTTGCCATCATGATCAATCCCAACAGCCGAAGGCGTGAGAAGCTCATTCAACGAGTTCGGAATCAGTTGCGGACCTTCCGGCGACAGCCAGGCCACAAGCGAATTCGTCGTTCCCAGATCAATGCCAACAATCATGATGTCTCTCACCATGTCGCAAAAAGTACACTGTCAGTTCTCGGCCACAGATCGGACCCAGCCCTGAACTTCTTCGAAGCATAGTAACGAGGCGACATTTGGTGAAGGGGACCCTGAGACCCACCCGTAAAAACGAGCGGTCCCGAACCTTTTCGCAGGCCTGCACAGAGGTTAAATGGCCCGACCAGGTTGAAAAACCGCAACTCAGTGCCGGTTCAATCGAGGCGGTTCGAGCAACGCGTTCTGACTCCAGCTTGCGTTGTCAGGGATCTTTGTCCGCGAGGCCTCTCAGGCCCTTCAAACCATCGATCGCGGCCTCTTCCCAGGCGTTCGGCTCTGCCCGGAAGAATCCGATCACAGACTGATAGGTGCCAGCAAAACCAGCGGGCATGGTTTTCTCGGAGAAGCTCATCAGACGCAACTTGCGATAAACCCCCGGAGCATCTGTATACTGAAACCACACGTCTTCTGAAGCAGGATGTTGACTCAGCAAACAAACGGCTCCACAGCGATTGGCGGAATCATAAACCGCCATCCACCGAGCGGTGCGTTCGAGTCCTTCGCCGGGCTTCGCTCCTTCGGATAGAAACGATCCTCGCTTCAGGACGCCGGTGTCGTCTCCGAACAGATAATCCGTCATGCTCGGCGACCACGCATACATCAGCGGATAAGACAACTTCAGCCGAACGTCTTCCTGAGTTTTCATACGGACCGTTTCGATCAGAACATCGTTCTCAACGGAAACTTCCGACTCAAGATGTACCGCTCGAATCACTGACGACCTCGTCAGGCGAAATGACTTTCCCGAAAGATTTGCCTGCGGAAGATCAGGGGTCACGCGGCTTCCGTCCACGAAGAACTGCAACTGCGATATATGCTCTTTCTCGACCTTCCCCGGCTGCCCCGGTACATCAAGAAAATGTGCGGTCCCCAGCAGGCCAACTCCTTCGATGTTCAGCACGGTGCCGTACGCACTGTCTCTCGTCGCGATTGAATGAGTCTTGTATTCAATTCCGCTCAACGTCCAGAGCTTGGGGCCATCAATCTGAAATGTAACATTTCCGATCGCGCAGTTCACCAAATCGGGGCGTGCGGACTCTGTGTCGCGAGCTTGTTGTTCGTCGGCCGAACAAATCATCGAACAGAACCGCAACACAATCAGCAGAAGTCCCAGACGATCGATCGCACGGCTGATCATCATGATGTCCCTACGCCAATAAAATTGGCTATCAGACCAGTTCGCTGATCGGATATCTGTGGTCCACCAGATATTGCGGACGTCCGGCCTGATCAGGAATTGTCGCACTGAGCACATCAATGCCCAGACGATTGTAAAGAGTCGCGAAGACTTCCTGATAATGCACCGGGCGATCCTGAGGCACTTCTCCAAGACGATTGGTTGAACCAATCACCTGCCCCATTTTCATCCCGCCTCCGGCCAATAAACAGGAGGACACCTGAGGCCAGTGGTCGCGGCCTCCGTCCTTGTTAATGCGAGGAGTTCGTCCAAACTCGCCCCATGCGATGACACTGACGTCCTGGTCGAGTCCTCGCTGATGCAAATCCTCG
>CAIXQV010000534.1 GCA_903921605.1 uncultured Planctomycetaceae bacterium
CGTTCATAGAGCGCCTCGTGCATCATTTCGCGAAAGCCGGTGCGGTTATCGAGCCAGTTAATCAATGAATTCATCGGGAATGAGCTTTCGAAGTCAGCCGTGCGAAGATATTCGAGTGCAGAAGGGAGAGGTCAGTGCCGGGTGAGCGGCGAACTGACCGGGGAAGGCTTTTCTCCCGTAAATCAAACGGCAATCTTTTCAGCCGTCGCGCCGCGGAATTTCTGGTATCGCACCCAGATCTCCTGACCTGCAGGATCGTCCGCTCCATTGGTTCGCATTGAAACTTCCAGACTGTCCATATCGCGAGGAGGAATCTCGTTGGTCTTCTTGCCATCCAAAGCAAATGCACTCGTGTGACATGGGCAAAAGAAGTCCTGCTCTGCGGGGCGGAAGTCGACAGAACAGCCAAGGTGCGGGCAAATCGAATTGAACGCCAGAATCGGTCCATCGCCGACTTTTCGCAGCCAGATGCTGCCGGCCGGAACATTCTTAAAGCGATTCCAGGCATCGATGATATCGTCGAGAACTGTAACAGCCACAGGAGTTCCGTCGGCTGGTACCGCATCACGGGTCAGGTTCAGCCGGATAAATCCCTTCTCATCTTTTCGCGAAACTTCGCCGGGCTTGCCGCCTGCTTCTGCGTCTTTCCGCTTGCGAAGAATGGGATCGAGAAAGAACAGGCCGCCCAAAGTGGCCGGAATCGTCACGATCACAAAGCTCAGCACTGCCGTCACGAAATGCACCAACACACTTCGTCTTGGCGCAAGAGGAGCGTGTCCGTCGGCGGCCGTGGGGCTCGCTTCCGAGGACGATGGTGATGAAGTCATAAGCAAAGATCCTGATATCGGGTCAAGACGCGGTTGTTGCCAACGCGATGAGTTGGTGGGGCTATTGAGGGATGGTATTTGAAGCAGTTCATCTGCCAAAGACAACCGTCTGCCTGGTGTTTAGGTTCATGCCAGTTAGTAACGCGCCAGTATTAACATTAACGGATCTGCTTATCCTTAATTTGGGCAATTGCTGGTGAGCCGAAAGCGAATCGCAGTCGCGTCAATTTTGGCTCCGGTGAAATGAAGTGCGCAGGTTAGAAACGCCGAGTTCCCGACACCAATTTCTTTCGCCGAAAGGTCAAATTCACGGCGAGTCGTACGGATCCTGAAGTTGAGCTTGAGGCCTTTGTGATTCGGCCCAGGGGGCCATTAACATGTCAGCCCAAGGCAACGCCCTGGGAACGAGATCCACTGGAATGTTAGAGCCCTGAAAAGGCGGAACAATTGGTGTTTATGATCTCATTCGTCCGTCTGTCATTGATTTGTGCCGGCCCGTTGGGGATTGGCGTATTCATTGATTTCGTTCCTGGGGCGTTGCCCCAGGCTGAGTTGTGGTTGCGCCATTCGGGGCGGAATCCTGGTTTTCTCCAGGCTCGTCATTCAATCAGCCGGAACGCGTTAGCGTCCGGTTCTTTCTGTTCTCCGCCCAGCGTTCAAGATCAATCAAGCATGGCCAACAAAAAAGGGGCTCTGAAATTCAGAGCCCCTCGCGACCTCACCAGGATGAAGCATTCGCAAAACTGATTCTACGGCTGCAGGATATGCTTGCCGTTCTCGAACTGCTTGTGACATGCGTTGCAGCTGTCGAGCATAGTTTTCCAGGCACCGGTTGCAGCTTCGAAATCTTTGGCCTTGGCCGCGCCGTAGAGCTTCGCGCCGTGCTCTTTGGAAGCTGTTGCATGCTTAACCCAGTCTTCTCCATGTTCTTTCGGAGCTCGACCGTAAAGCAGGTTGCAGCTTTCTGCCAGAATCAAAGCATCAGACTTAACAGCCTTCCAGCCTTTGTTGTCGGCAGGAGCAGCCGCCATACTCTGCTTGAGCCGCAGATAGGTTGGCTGGAAAACGTATTCCATAAACTCATGCATGCTGTCTTCAACTGGAACGACTTCGCCGTCAACCGGAGAAGTTCGCGGAGCATAGCCAGCGGTCACCGAAGCGTTTGAAGACATCGCCACAGTAGCGCACAGTCCCGCCAGAGCGAGACACAGATAACCAGTCATACGTTTCATTCGGATCACATACCTTCGGAGTAAAAGATTTTATTCTCTGTACGGTGTAACTTAAGAACGGGTGTTCGTGGGATACCTTTTTGAGTTCGCCTCAATCGTGGCCGCGCACTGAATAAGCACTTAACATGTTGGCTTTGAATCGGTTTCTGTCGAGGCTTCTATGGATTCCCGCTTCGAGAACGAACGGAAAATTCCAGGCTCGATTCCGCCACCTGCTGGCTGAGGTAATCTCTAAGCATGATTCGCATTCGATATTTGCCTTCCAGAGCCGGCAATGTCAATTCAAAGCTCTGAAAATAATCTGTCCGTTCCACATCGCAAAGGTCTTCAATCTGAAGTACCTGAATTTTCTCCAGGACCTCATCATCACCTTCGCGCATGAATTCAATGCGGGCTGCAAACTCTGATCGATACTTGCCGTCGTCGGTCAGCTCAGATTGAAAATTCTGAAGTTCGGTATACACGAGTACTCGCTGGCCAGGCTCAAAATTTGAAGTCGGAAACGCGACGACATTACCAAAGCCATCAATACGATCGCACAACATGGATCGCTGAATTGTGAGACGTGACAGGGGCTGAATTTTCTTGGACGCGGTCCGCAGATGACGCAGGGACTCCGTCAGTTGCTCTGTGCGATCAGCATCCCCCGATGTTTCTCGATAACTGTTCATGGACATCATCAATGATTGCCAGAACTCCTGTTCTTCTTCCGGAAGCGATTCAATAATGCGGACTGACTCGGCCGACTTTCCAGCGATCATATACAGCAGTCGGAGATCCGTCTGTTTCTGACGCCATTCGGCTGCTCGATCTGCTTCGCCGGACATCTTTTGAGGCCATGCCGACAGTTCGGCCTCCAGTTCCTGAATCGCTGATTGTATATGCGAGTTTTCGGGAGTGAGTTCAGTCACCGGAGGCTGCTGCGGCAAACCCAAATCGGCCGACTGCTGACCTGCGTCGGGGCTGGCCGGGACGAGATGACTCTCCGTGCCGGGGGCCATCGGCTCTTCTCGATCCTTCAGCAAACCAAAGGGGTCTGGCCAGCGGCGAATCTGCTTGCGAAGTTTGTCGGTGTTCTCGTCGATCCGAGGATTATACAAGCCGCGAAGACGGTCCAGCATCGTTGGTTCTGTAGTCACCTCAGGCTGCTCAATCGCAGTTGATGCTCCGTTCTCAACGGATGCGGAATTCAGTGCATTCGTATTCTCGCTGATCTCGCCCGGAGAAGTTGCTGCAGCGGGTTGAGCGGAGATCATCGCACCTGAGTTCGGGATCTCCGTGTCGGTTCTCATCGCTTCCGCAGAATTCAGCAACCCACTGGATCGAGGATCGGGCTGCCATGCCGGACCACTGGCGTTCCATGGCGAAGCATTCTTCTCCGGAGTTCCGGGCAAGGACGATGAAGAGTGGTTGGTCTCAGAGAGTTCTGAATGTCCCGTAGAAGGAACTGCTGTCGGTGAAGACTTTTGGTTCAATATCGGCACGGGTCGACCAAGCCTTGCTTTTGGCTGAGCAAAGGCATGCCCTGAGACGGGGCGAATGCGACTTTGATCGGATCGAGTTGCCGAGTCATTTCGCGGCGGCGCGGATGTCGCTGTGGAATAGTGATCGTCATTCCGCAACAACTGTTCCCGTAGCGAACTATCCTGAGATCGAACTGTGGTGACTTCGTGGCTGGCTGAACCACTTCGATCTGATTTTATGGGGAGGAAGACCTGCGGAGTCACGCAACCACAAAGCAACATCGTCGCGCAGAGCAGCAAAGCACGTGCACGCTTTTGAAGCGCGAGAGCGATTTGATGGTTGCTTGATTGATGATCACCCGGCATCGTGACGGTGAGTCCGAAGATGGTGTTTTCAGAGTGACGACAGGACGCGAGACCAGAGAGCCGGCCATTAGCGCCCATCTTGAACTGTATTTCTGGTCGCGGAATCCGAACACATCGGATTGCCGGGCCGGAAGGCTCAAGCCAAAACGTGGCCGACGCGGTGAGGGAGTTCCGGCGAAAACAGCCGCTTATTTCAGTCGCCCGGGAGCTTTGGGAGGTCTGGGCTTGCTTTGAATTTCAGAGGAAACCGCCGACTGTGCCCTAAAGTGGATGTTGACATCGACTTTTTGTGCCGATAGGATCCTAAACTGGATCATAGTGTCCAGTTTAGTCGCGACTTGGGAATCAGACGTTCCTTGTTGCCTCCCTCAGAGTCCTTCCCGTCAATAAAGGAGAAGCCATGGTCAAGCGAGTTTTAGTGTCTGGTCTGATTCTGGGAGCTTGCGTCGCTCTGCTTTCCACAATCGTTTCCAATCAGGGAACTGCCGAAGAAGCAAAGAAGAAGGTTCCTCCGCAGGACGCCGCCGTCGAGCGTGCTCGGCGCGAAGTGCGGATGCTGGATGACATCTACAAGACGGCGGTCGTTCTTGTGACCGAACACTACGTAAAGACGGACACCGACCTCGCCGCCGGCAGCGCGTTCAAGGTGCTGTTCGAATCCATCGCGAAAAAGGGCTGGCATGAAGCGCGACTGGTTGACGCCACCGGTCATCCTTACAGCGACTTGAATCTTCCTAAAGAAGGTTTCGAAAAGAAGGCGATCGCCGAGTTGCTGGCTGGCAAGCCATCGTACGATCAGGTCATCACCGAAGATGGCAAACGTTATCTTCTGGCCGCGACAGCGATCCCGGTTGTGATGGAGAAGTGCATCATGTGCCACGAAAATTATCGCAACGTAGAAAAAGGCAAAGCCATCGGCGCGATTAGCTACAAAGTGCCGGTTCAGGAATAGAAGCCCCACATTTGAAGTGGGATTGTATTGTGAACGGAGTCGGATATAAGTCATTTGGCGAGCGAGACGTGTATCACTTGCCAGAATGACAACGATCGGAAGACTGATTGAATCGCAACGCAGCCGAAGGCTGACTGCGAGTTGATACGTAAGCCGACGCGATGCAGACCTTCAAAAGGCCTGCATCGCGTCGGCTTTTTTTATTGTTTGTTTTGTGTGTGGAGGGGGCGCGAGTTCAATCATTCAGTGCGACGCACCGTCGCAAAAGAGGACGAGGAGAAGGAGTCTCCATTGCGGAATAAAAAAATCTTAAAAAGATTACTTGACATATCGAGATGTTCCGATACATTTGTCGTGGAGGCAATCGAAACATGGCGACGTCAAAGTTGAAACTTACCGAACTCGAAGCTCTGGGCGAAGCGGCGGAGTGTCTGCGGACGCTGGCTCATCCGCATCGGCTGCGTATGGTTCAGATGCTGCTGCAGGGGGATTTTTCCGTTGGGGAACTTGCGGAAGCGTGTGGTTTGCCGAGTGCAATGGCGTCGGAACATTTGCGTCTGATGCAGCGGTGCGGATTTTTAACGAGCGAAAAAAATGGGCGGCAGGTTTTTTACCGAGTCGCTGAGCCTCATCTGAAGCAGATTATGGGCTGCATTGAACAACGATTTGGCGTGGCAGCCGAAGCGAAATAGCGTTTTGTAAAACATGAAACTATAGGTTGGACATTCTTGTCCGACTAAGGTGTTGTCTGGTGGATGTGTTTCGACGGGCAGGAAGGCCCATCCTACTGGAGCACGATGCTCCGCAAGCAGTTGATAATTTTGCCCCCCTGCTTTTTTTACCCAAACATGTCGACTGTTTACGATATCTCGATATTTTTGATTTTAGAACAAAGGAGTACTCTGATGAGCGTTTCTGTCATTTCTCCCAAGCAGTTACAGGATCAGATTCAGGCTGGCGAGACCGTCCATTTGATCGACGTGCGAACGCCGGTTGAGTTTCGCGAAGTGCATGCGTCGATCGCCAGCAATGTGCCGCTGGAAACTCTGGACACCGGCGCTGTGCTGGCCGGGCATCCTGCGAGTCGCCCGTTGTATGTGATCTGTCGATCCGGAAGTCGTGGTAAGCAAGCCTGCGAGAAGCTCGCGGCGGCCGGTTGCACCAATGTCGTGAATGTCGAAGGCGGTACGATGGCCTGGGATCAGGCGGGCTACCCGGTTGTTCGCGGCAAGAAGGCCATTTCTCTGGAACGTCAGGTTCGCATTTGTGCGGGCTTCATGTCGCTGACCGGCGGAGTACTCGCAATCACTGTGCATCCATACTGGGCGGGCCTTTCGGCATTTGTTGGAGCAGGTCTGATGTTCGCAGGAATCACCGACACCTGCGGCATGGCCATGATGCTGGCTCGCATGCCATGGAATCAGGTGAGCAAGTCACCGACTGCTCCGGCTGTAAAGAACTGTTCAACAGGTTCGAGCCCATCATGTTGCAGCTAGAGTTTTAATCTGAAATTTCAAATTTCGAATCTCAAATCAACAGCAAACAAATCACTTACACAGGAGAAGAGTAATGAGCGTCGTCTATCACACATCAGCCGAGAATTTCTCACGCGATGTTTTGAGTTCCCCGGTGCCAGTTCTGGTTGACTTCTATGCCGACTGGTGCGGTCCGTGTCGCATGCTGGCTCCGACGCTGGATAAGCTGGCGGTGGAGTTCTCCGGGAAGGCTCGCATCGTCAAAGTCAATGTCGACAAAGAACCCGGACTGGCCACTCAGTACAGGGTGAGCTCGATTCCCGCTCTGATGTTCATCGCTGACGGGAAAGTTGTTTCCCAGTCTGCCGGAGCAGCATCGGAAGCAACTCTTCGCCATACGCTGAATCAGATGACGAAAGCTGCGGCGTAGTAACGTAGCCGTCTCGCTCGGCCGAGGCGAGCCTTCTTAATGGCCTCGGAATTCTGTTGAGTTCCATCGCAAGCACCAACAAAACCGCTCGGAGGGCTGACGCCCTGCCGCTCGCCTTCATGGTAAATCAGGAGTTCAAACATGTTCCTCAAGCAGTATTATCTTGGCTGTCTGGCTCATGCGTCTTACATGATTGCGGATGAGAAAACAAAAATCGCCGCTATCGTGGATCCGCAGCGGGATATTGAACAGTATCTGGCCGATGCGAAGGCCGGTGGATACACGATCAAGTATGTCTTCCTGACTCACTTCCATGCCGACTTCCTGGCGGGCCACATCGAACTGCGAAATCAGGCTGGAGCCCGCATCTGTATGGGTGAACGAGCCGGCGCGGAGTTTGATCATACCGCTTTGAAGGATGGCGACGTGATCGAATTCGGTGACGTGCGAATTCAGACGATCGAAACGCCTGGACATACTCCTGAAGGCATTTCACTGCTGGTGTTTGATCTCGCAACCAGTGCCATCGTTCCAAATGCGGTACTCACCGGCGACACGCTGTTTATTGGCGACGTGGGTCGACCTGACCTGATGGCTTCGATCGGAGTGACCGCCGATGAACTGGCAGAGATGCTGTATCATTCGCTCGACAAACTGCGACGTCTGCCGGACGCGACGCTGGTCTATCCGGCTCATGGAGCCGGTTCACTGTGTGGCAAATCGCTGAGCAAAGAAACGGTGTCGACCATCGGTGAGCAGAAGAAGTTCAACTACGCCCTGCAGCCGATGCCGTTTGAGCAGTTCCGGGATCTTGTCACGAGCGAGCAGCCGGAAGCTCCTGGCTACTTTATTTACGATGCCATCAAGAATCGCCAGGAACGTCCGGGCCTGGAAAGCACGATGAAGTCATCATTGAAGGCACTCAGCGTTGAGGAAGTCGTCAAGCTGCGAGACTCGGGCGCGCAACTGGTCGATGTTCGTGAAGCGGCTGATTTCGAAGGCGCGTATCTGGCGGGTTCGATCAATATCGGACTCAAGGGCAAGTACGCCACCTGGGCGGGTTCGATTCTGAGCCACGACGCGCCGATTATTGTGATCGGCGACGGTGAAAACGAAGAAGAAGCCGTGATGAGACTGGGACGCATCGGGTTCGATAACGCTGTCGGTTATTTGAAGGACGGAATGGAAGCGTTGAATGATCACCCGGATCTGATTCGCAAGGTGTCGCGGATCACAGCGGCGGCTTTGGCGGAACAAGTGTCGTCGAAAGGAAAGCCGTTCGTGCTGGATGTGCGATCGGAGAAAGAATACGGCATCGTGCATCTGGCGGATGGTTACAACATCCCTCTGACTCACGTGCGTGAACGCATCGCGGAAATTCCATTGGATCGGCCGGTTGTTGTCCATTGCGAAGGTGGATACCGCTCGGCGATAGCCTGCAGTTTGCTGACTCAGGCTGGCCGCACGAACGTGTCGGATATGGTTGGCGGTATCAAAGCATGGATCGCGACGAAGCTGCCGACGGTTCCGGAAGGCACGATGACCTGCGGGACGAAGGTTTGCGAAACGGTTCCGGCTTAGGTTGTGTGCATCGGGCGAAATGACTCGGAGGGCTGACGCCCTGCCGCTCGCCAGTTTCTGTACCACCGGTCTCACGAAAGGAGCATCAATATGTTATGGCTTAGCCTGCTGTTTGGCTCCATCGTGGGCTTGTCGCTGGGTTTGACCGGCGGAGGTGGCGCTATCTTTGCCGTGCCTCTGCTTGCGTATGGAATGGGCGTGCCGGCTCGCGAAGCGGTTGCGATTTCCCTGGTCTCTGTGGGCCTGACATCCTTCGTCGGCTTTCTGGGCAAGTGGCGTAAAGGCGAAGCGGAACTACGAACCGGCCTGCTGTTTGCGGTCGCAGGAATGCTGGGCGCTCCACTTGGAGCGTGGATCGGCAGGCAGATTCCTGAGGCATGGCTGATGTTGATGTTGTCTGTGCTGATGCTCACGATCGCATGGAAGATGTGGCAAAAGAGTTGTCGAACCATGGTCCAGACGCAGGTTTGTATTCCTGTTGAAACATCAGGAGTTCAGCCAGAGGGCTATGCAAACGATGGCCCAAGTTGCCAGAGGGATGCGGTGGGCCAGTTAATTCTGACCAGTCGATGTGCTCGCTTGTTGCTGATCGTCGGAGTGGCCGCAGGAATTCTCTCTGGCATGTTTGGTGTCGGCGGCGGATTCATCATCGTCCCTGCACTGATCCTGTTCAGCAGCATGTCGATGTCGCGTGCTGTGGGAACTTCGCTGATGGTGATTTCACTGGTCAGTGCATCGGGACTTGTTTCGCAACTCTGGGTCGGCCAGTCGATCACACTCAGCATCACGACTCTGTTTGCGACGGGTGGATTCATCGGGCTGGGAGTGGGGCAATCGGTGGCTCATCGGCTTTCGGCATCCATGCTGCAGCGAGTGTTCTCAGTCGCCATTCTCGTGGTGGCTGTATTCGTCATCGTCAAAAATCTTTCGTAGAAGTTGGGTACGATGTCTCAAACAATTCATCACCAAGTCGTCATTGTGGGCGGTGGCACGGCCGGAATCTCCGTCGCAGCGAGATTGACGAACGGATGGTTCAACAAGCGCGATGTCGCGGTGATGGAGCCAGCGGATACTCATTACTACCAGCCGCTCTGGACGCTGGTCGGCGGTGGTGTCGTGCCGAAGGAGATCACCGGTCGACCGATGAAGTCTGTGATTCCAAAACGCGTTCACTGGATCAAGGACGCCGTCGCCGAGTTTGAGCCGGACAAGAACGTGATTCGAACTCGTGAGGGTAAGATCATCACGTATGACTGGCTGGTCGTTGCTGCGGGCCTGCAGATCAACTGGGACAAAATCCCTGGGCTCAAAGAAGGCGTCACAAAGAACGGAGTCTGCAGCAACTATTCGTATGAGACCGTGGACTCCACATGGCAGAATATCAAAAACTTCAAAGGCGGTACCGCTATTTTTACGATGCCATCGGGAGCCGTAAAATGTGGCGGTGCTCCGCAGAAGATTATGTATCTCGCGGAGGAAACTTTTCGCAGGAATGGGGTGCGAAAGGGCAGCACCGTGATGTTCACAAGCACTCTGCCCAACATCTTCGCCGTGGATCGGTACCGCAAGACACTTGAAGAAATCATCCAACGCAAGCAGATCGTCTGTCACTTTCGCGAAGAACTGATAGAGATCTTCGGCGATCGGCGTGAGGCCGTGTTTCGCAATCTGGATTCCGGCGAAACAATTTCTCGATCCTATGACATGCTTCACGTCACTCCGCCGATGGGACCGCCGACCTTCATCGCAAAGAGTTCACTGGCGGATAAAGATGGCTGGGTAGATGTGGATCGCGCGACTCTGCAGCACAAAAAATTCCCGAATGTCTTTAGCATTGGCGACTGTTCGAACCTTCCGACGTCGAAAACCGGTGCTGCCATCCGAAAGCAGGCTCCAGTCCTGGTCGGAAATCTGATCGCGGCCATGAGCAGCCAGAAGATGTCCGGAAAGTACGATGGATACACATCGTGTCCGCTGGTGACGGGATATGGTAAACTTGTGATGGCCGAATTTGACTACGACAAAAAGCCCGAAGAAACGTTCCCGATCGACCAGTCGAAGGAACGCTGGAGCATGTGGCTTGTGAAGCGTTATCTGCTTCCTCAGCTGTATTGGCATGGCATGCTGAAAGGCTGGATGTAAAAGAGCCCGTGTTGACCATGTCAAAACCGCTGGGAAAAACATCACCGTCATGAGCCGCGAAGATCATTGGAATTCCGTCTATTCAACAAAATCAGTCAACGAAGTCAGCTGGTTTGAGAACGAGCCTCAGCCATCTCTGGACATGATCTTGCAGACTCTTCCAGATGGTGGGGCTGTGATCGATATTGGAGGTGGTGCCTCACGCCTTGTCGATCGCCTCTTGACCACGGGCATGTATGATCTGACCATACTCGACGTGTCTCAAGTCGCCATCAACCACACTCGAGCAAGGCTTGCTGCTGCGGGAGAACAAGTTCGCTGGATTGCGTGCGACGTCACAAAAGCAAAAGACATCGGTGAGTTCGATCTTTGGCATGATCGTGCGGTCTTTCACTTTCTGACGACTGATGATGACCGGCGGGCGTACGTGAATCTTGCGGCAAAGACTATTCGACAAGGCGGCTTCTTGATCATGTCCACATTTGCACTGGATGGGCCAAAGAAATGCAGTGGGCTGGACACCTGCCAATACAGCTTTGCAACGTTGGCCGCTGAGCTTTCACCATACTTCACCGCCCTTCGAAGCAGCGAGCATCTGCACGTAACACCCGCTGGTAAGCAGCAGGCCTTTCTTTACGCAGTATTCCAGCGAAACAACCACACCTGAAACCTGAACTGGTTTTTCCGCACAATCCATAAGGACAAAGAATTATGCTCATTCGAGCCACAACAGCTGCGCTGCTGCTCGCAACGGCCCTGCTGATGCCTCTCTGTGCTCAGGAAAAGAGCGTCCGTCCGGGCGTCAACGACACGTTCCGCGACCCGGATCCGAAAGCCTTTACGGAACGCTTCGAAATCGAAAGCCGCGAGGTTTTTGCGAAGCGAAAGGAGATTCTTGAGGCCATCAAGCTGAAGCCAACGGATGTCGTGGCCGATATCGGCGCGGGGACGGGATTGTTTACTCGACTTTTCGCGAGCAATCTTGGCCCCGAAGGCCGAGTCATCGCGGTGGATATCGCGCAGAAGTTTCTGGATCATATCGAAGTGACCTGCCGCGAGCAGAATCTTCGCAATGTCGAAACGCTGCTGTGCAAAGATGACTCCACGGAACTGCCGCCGGAATCAGTCGACGTGGCCTTCATCTGTGATACGTATCATCACTTTGAGTTCCCTCAGAAGACAATGACATCACTGCTGAAGGCATTGAAGCCCGGCGGCCGAGTGATTCTGATCGACTTCAAACGCATCGAAGGCGAAAGCAGTGATTGGACAATGGACCATGTGCGAGCGGGACAGGAAGTGTTCGAAGCGGAGGTACTGGAGTCCGGTTTTCGAAAGGCGAATGAGATCAAAGATCTGCTGAAAGAAAACTACATGGTGGTCTTTGAACGAGCCGAACAGGAACAAGCGTCGGTCGAAGATCAGTCTCCTGCTGGTCGAGGGCGTGGCCGAGGAATGGGAGCTGGCCGCGGTCCGGGTGGCGGTCGTGGCATGGGGGCTGGTCGTGGGATGGGAACTGACCCGGCGATGCGAGTTGATCAGGATGTGTTTCACTACCTGCTGGAACGGCACGAACTGATTCGCCGCGAAGTGAAGAATCTCGACAACGGCGTGGAGACGATTACTGAATCAGACGACGAAGCCGTCTCGCCAATGATTCAGGAACATGTTGCGGCGATGCATGAACGAGTCAAAACTGGTCGTGGTCTGCGTTTCTGGGACGAGCTGTTTGTGGCGATCTTCAAGAATCACGACAAGATTAAGATGGTTGTGGAGAACACTGAGCGCGGAGTGAAAGTTACCGAAACTTCCGACGATCCATACACTGTCAAGCTGATTCAGGCTCATGCGGTTGTCGTCAGCAAGTTTGTGAAACGCGGCTTCGATGAGGCGCACGAGAATCACCCCGTCCCGGCAGTTGATTCGAAGCCGGCGACGACTTCGGCGACGACTCCTGTTGCCGACCCCAATCTGTTGTTCCCGATCATCGAAGGCTATGGCGGAGTTGTCGCTGTGGCTGATGCCGTTGAGCCGCCTCGTGCCGGAGTGAAGCTGGTTCTGGATGTGACGTCCGAAGCGAAGAAGCCTGAAGAGGTCAGCAAGGGTCTGGATCGGGCAGCGCGGTTGCTGAATCTGTATGGAGCTGCAGGGCTCAAGGCTTCGGATATCAACATTACTGTCGTTCTGCACGGAGAAGCCACGAAGTCGGTGTTATCTGATGAAGCGTGGGAGTCGCGATTTCAGATGAAACACAATCCCAACCTGCCGTTGATTCGATTGCTGCAGAAGGCGGGCGTGGAGGTCATAGTCTGCGGCCAGGCTCTGAGCTACAAGAAGATTGAACGCAACGAGGTGGCTGGCGAAGTTTCCGTGGCGGCTGCCGCTTTAACGGTTCTGTTAAATCGCCAGGCAGATGGATTCGCTTACGTGCCGGTGCCGTAGTGGATGCATGCAAATTTCATGAAGTTCAGTGAGAACTACTTCGGAGCACTCAGTATGTCCCAGGCACCTAAAGTCACAGCAGCATTAAGTCTCATGAAATGGCTGCTGGCCATCGTGATGACGGGTGTCGTCACTGTCCTGCTGCTCTTTCTGGCAGGCGTGTTTCACAGCAAAGTGCCGTCTGAAGTTGGGGCAACAACGCCACGCTCCGCAGAGGGACTCAAGAGTGGGGCAGCTCGCTTGTTGAAACGGCCTCGATACGAAACCGCTACCGGCACAGTCAAGCCCGTCCACGAATCCGCTGTTGCTGCGAAGTTGCTCGCAAAGGTTCTGGAGATCAATGCCATCGCCGGTCAGGTTGTCCAAAAGGATCAGGTGCTCGTGAAGCTGGATGACGCTGATCTGCAGGCTCGTTTGAAACAAGCAGAGGCGGGCTTGACGAGTGCTCAGGTGCGGAGTGAACAAACAAAGACAGAATTCGGTCGAGCGGAACAGCTCAAAGCGAAGAAGGCTATCTCGCAGGCCGATTTCGATACCGCTCAGGCCGCGATGAAGAGTGCGGCTGCGGAGTTGGAAAGAGCAACTCAGGCTGTGATGGAATCTCAGGTCATGCTCGAATACGCCACGATCCGCTCGCCGATGTCCGGGACGATCATCGACAAGCGAGTCGAAGTGGGCGACACGGTGAGTCCGGGACAAATTCTTTTGACGCTGTTTGATCCCACACATATGCAGATGGTGGCCTCGGTGCGAGAGTCTCTGGCCATGAAGCTCAAGCCTGGCCAGTTACTTCCCACACGGCTTGACGCTCTTGACTTTGATTGCGAAGCCACCATCAGCGAAGTCGTTCCGGAATCGGATGTCGCCAGCCGATCCTTCACGGTCAAGGTGACAGGGCCATGTCCTCCCGGAGTCTACAGCGGAATGTTCGGTCGCCTGATGGTTCCGCTGGACGATGAAGAAGTGCTGGTGATTCCTGTCGCGGCGGTTCGGAAAGTCGGACAACTGACAATGGTCGATGTCGTGAGTGATAACTCAGTTTCGCGCCGTAATGTTCGGCTGGGGCGAACGCTCGAACTGGACGTCGAAGTGCTGGCGGGGCTTGTCGAAGGTGAACTGGTCGTGGTTGAGTGAGTACCGTAGCCCGGCCGCTCCGTCGGCGGGAACCTGCTTGCTTGGCAGCAGCTATCAGTGTGTTGCGCGGGCGACGAATTCCCGTCGGCGGAGCGACAGGTCTACGGTACGACGGTAACGTGACGATTTAATTATGGCAGGAAAGTCGATCATGACCCCATCCGACGAAGAAGATCTGAATCAGGGCCCCTCCGATCCATTGTCACGCATTGTGCGGATATTCCTCGAATCAAATCTGTCGATTATTCTGATCGTGTTCTCCATCATCGTCGGCGTCGCTGCGCTGCTGATTACACCGCGAGAAGAAGATCCGCAGATCGTTGTGCCGCTGGCGGACATCTACGTCAACTTCCCCGGACACTCCGCCTCAGAAGTGGAGCAGCTTGTCTCTTCACCGCTGGAACGAGTGCTGTATCAGATCGACGGCGTTGAATACGTCTACAGCATGTCGAAGGAGAATCAGGCGATCATCACTGTGCGGTTCTACGTGGGGCAGGACCGCGAGCGCAGCCTGGTCAAACTGTTTAAGAAGATGGACGAAAATCGGGATCAGGTTCCACCGGGCGTCACCGGTTGGGTGATCAAGCCCGTCGAAATCGATGATGTGCCGGTGACGACTCTGACACTCAAAGGGACCAATCAGGATACTCACTCCCTGCGACGCATCGGCGAAGAAATGGTGGACCGGTTGGCTGAAGTTCCGCAGGTGTCGCGAGCTGAAGTGATCGGCGGCGAACCGCGAACCATCCGGCTCAACATCGATCCCGAACGCTTGCGCGGTTATGGGCTTAGCGTGCTGGAGATCCAGAGAGCTCTTCAGGGGGCGAATGTTTCACTGCCGGCCGGTGAGCTGACTCTGGGCGATCAGGTCTCACAAGTAATGACGGCCACGGCAATTGCTCGCCCGGAACAATTGAACGAACTGGTGGTCGGTGTTGTCGACGGCCGTCCGGTATTCCTGAAAGACGTGGCAACGATTGAGGACTCATCGGCTGAGATCTCCAGCTATGTGCGGCACGGCTGGGGAGCGGCACGCAATTTTGCGAAAGGTGAAGATGGCTCAAATCTCGCAGTCACCGAAGGACTTGAAACATCCGACGCCGGCGATGTCCGAATTCTTACGAATCCGGCTACGAATACATCATCAGAAGGAAGCTCCCCTGCCGTCACCATCGCCATTTCCAAGCAAAAAGGCGCCAATGCCGTCACTGTTGCTGACAATGTGATTGAAGCCGCGCATCAACTGGAACGAGATGTTCTTCCGAGTGGCGTCGAGATGATTGTTACTCGGAATTACGGTCACACGGCCAATGAAAAAGTGAACGAACTGGTGGAAGGGCTTGGCATCGCGATTGCCATTGTCATCGCGTTGCTGACCCTGAGCCTTGGCTGGCGAGAAGCCTTTATCGTGGCTGTGGCGGTCCCGGTTGTGTTTGGATTGACGCTCGCGGTGAATCTTCTTTTCGGCTACACGATCAATCGAGTCACGCTATTTGCCCTGATCCTTGCTCTGGGACTTCTGGTGGATGACCCGATTGTGGATGTCGAGAACATCGCTCGTCACTTTGAGGAGAAGAAGAAGGCCTCGCGTCGAATTGTTCTGGAAGCAGTCGCCGAGATTCGACCGCCACTGATCAGTGCCACGCTGGCGGTGATCGTGAGCTTTCTGCCCATGTTCTTCATCACGGGGATGATGGGCCCGTATATGTCCCCAATGGCGTTGAATGTGCC
>CAIXQV010000535.1 GCA_903921605.1 uncultured Planctomycetaceae bacterium
TCCGCCGACGGGATTTTTCATCACGCCACATTGCCCCATGATGAATGACGCTTCTTCTTTACGACGATTGCTGGCGATTGAATCGTCCTGCGACGAAACAGCGGCGGCGGTTGTGCGCGAAGATGGCGTCGTCCTGTCCAGCATTATTGCGTCGCAGTTCGAACTGCATGAAGAGTGGGGCGGAGTCGTTCCGGAGATTGCTTCCAGAGCCCATGTGCGTCGGATTCTTCCGGTCATTCAGGCGGCGTTGAAAGAGGCTGACTGCTTGACGTCGGATCTCCATGCAATTGCAGTCACGACTGAGCCCGGGCTTGTCGGATCTTTGCTGGTCGGTCTGACGGCTGCCAAGACAATGGCGATGAGCCTTCAGATTCCGCTCGTGACTGTCAATCATGTTGAGGCTCACATCTACGCTTGTGGAATGGGTCAGGATCATTCCATTTATCCATGCGCGGGGTTTGTTGTTAGTGGCGGACATACCAATCTCTACGATTGTCGCTCTGCGACAGAATGCCAGTTGATCGGTGGCACCACGGATGACGCGGCTGGTGAAGCCTTCGACAAGGTGGCCAGAATTTTGAACCTGCCCTACCCGGGAGGTCCCGCCATTCAGAAAGCGGCACTCAGTGGCAATGCAAAGAAATTCACCATGCCGCGACCATTGATTCATAGCGGCCGCCTGGATTTCAGTTTTTCCGGATTGAAGACGGCCGTTCTGTACGCGGCTCGAGGTGTTCCGGGGCCGAACCAGGTTGCTGAAACGCCGCCGGAGTGTGTGAATGATCTGGCTGCTGCGTTTCAGGAAGCAGCGGTCGATGTTCTCGTGTCCAAATGTCGCCAGGCAGTTCGGCAACTCGGCTATTCTCGACTTTGTGTCGGAGGAGGTGTCGCCGCGAACCAGCTCCTGCGTAACGAGTTGCTGAAGATGGCGAAACGTGAACGAATCGAGCTGCTGGTGGCTCCTATGAATTTGTGTACGGATAATGCTGCGATGGCGGCCATCGCATGGGATCTTTTAAAGGCGGGAAAAACCGCCAATCTCGACGCAGACGTACTGCCCGGACTGGTTCGCCATAATTTCCAGAACCGACGCTGATCGCGGCGAGAACTCAAGATTCAGGCCCGTCGAATTGACATCACTGTCGGCAAGTCTACGATGACGGCATGAGCCAGCGCATTCTGACGGCTTTGCCCGTCTACAACGAAGTGTCGCACGTCGCCGGCGTGCTGTCGGAACTCCAGAATCACACCAAAGACATTTTGGTCGTGAACGATGGTTCTACAGACGGAACAGCTCATGTTCTGAACGGGTTTTCTGACATCACGGTTCTGCACCACAACCCCAATCGTGGCTACGGCGCTGCACTGACGACAGCGTTCGAATACGCTCTGAAGCAGAATTATGATGTTTTGGTAACGATGGATTGCGATGGGCAACATCAGCCACATCTGGTGCAACAGATTGCGGCAATGGTACAGGGAGCCGATGTTCCCATCGATATGGTTTCCGGCTCACGCTATTTGAAACAGTTCTCCGGGGACAGTATTCCTCCGATCGAACGCCGCCAGATTAATGCTCGAATCACGGCGTGTCTCAACGAGAAACTTGGGCTGTCAATTACTGATGCTTTCTGCGGATTCAAAGCCTACCGAGTTCCTGCTTTGGCTGACCTGGACATCACGGACACTGGTTATGCAATGCCGCTCCAGTTATGGGTGCAAGCGGTTGATCTGGGCTGGAAGATTCAGGAATTTGCCGTGCCGCTGATCTATCTCGATGAGAAGCGATCGTTCGGAGGCTCTCTGGATGACGCAGCAATCCGCCTTGCTCACTACCACAGCGTGCTGAACACGGAACTGGAGCGACGCGGGATGTCGCAGCGATTTACCGCAGACTGTGGTTCGTCAGCGAAATAGTCGCTTGTAGGGAAGCGGAATGGCGCGAGCCATCCGGTGAGTCATCGAAGTGTCCAGTGGACTCCCTGTCACCTCTTTGGCGTGCCTCGCGGCCTGCCGCCTTAAGACTGAGTCCCTGCGTTTCCGACCAAAAATGGCCAGAAACACGACTTTTTCTGAAGATTTCTGCCCCAAAAGCCGCGTTGCTGCAAAATGAAAAGGCGGGTAAAGTTCTGCGTGATCGGCGATGGATCGCCGAGCCTCAAAAAGGCGTAATACACGCGGAATTTGCAAGAAGAGCGTGCGATGGCAACGGAATGCGTAACGACAGCTAATTCAATCACCGAGGTCCTGCTGGCCGGTGATGCCGTGCTGAATCTGACTCAGCAGCCCCTGAATACAATCGCCGGCACGATGTTTGTTTCGTCGGAACAGAACTGTGTGTCGCTGGAGAATCACCCTTGCTGGTTCCGCTGGTCACCGAAGACGGTGCAGGAGATCGGCGGACTCATTTCAGACGCAGCATTTCGAATCGTCGTTGTTTCGGAAGAAGAATGCTGCGATGCAGAGTTGCTGGTGAGAGAACTTGTTGCCCAACGAGTCCCCCATCTCCATTGCACACTGATGAACCCCTGCGATGCAGACAACTACATGGACGAACAGGACGCCGAAGCGGTGTCAGAACGCCTGCGACAATTGGGATATCTATAACAGAGAGTTGCCAGTGTTCAGTTTTCAATGTGTCGCACTAACGAACCAGTAACTGAACACTGAAAACTGAACACTAAAAAGTAGCAGCATGGAGGCTGCGGTGATGAAACTTTTCATGCTCGGCATCGACGGTCTTCCCCGCTGGATGTGGCAACAATTTGCTGCGTCCGGAGTGATGCCGCATAGCGCGAAACTGTTGCAGACCGGGACGCTGGTGCCGATGAAGTCTTCGTTGCCTGAAGTCTCTTCGGCGGCGTGGGCCTCGATCGTGACCGGAGAAAATTCCGGTGGCCACAATGTGTTTGGTTTCACCGACTTAATGGACGGAAGCTACACGCTTGGCTTCACGTCATCGCGGACTTTTCGAGCAAAACCATTCTGGGCTCGCGAAGGCGCTGGCCCAAGCCTGATCATGAATGTGCCACAAACGTATCCAGCACAACCGCTGAATGGCCTGCTGGTTTCCGGATTTGTGGCGCTGGATCTGAAGCGTGCGGTCTATCCGCCTGAGCAGCTTTCATGGCTTGAAAGCATTAACTACGCGGTCGATGCGGATATGTCACTGGTCGAAAAAGGCAAGCAGCGATTCGTCGATGAACTGCGGCGAGTCATGACGGTGCGTTGCCAGGCTCTGCATCACCACTGGGATCGAGAATTCTGGCAGAACATGATGTTTGTGTTTACCGGAACCGATCGACTGAATCACTATCTGTGGGAAGATTTTGAAGATAGCTCATCACCATTTCATCAGACGTTTCTGGACTATTACCACGAAGTGGATCGCCAGATCGGATGTATTCTTGAACGACTTGATGACCAAACCACTCTGTGTGCTGTTTCCGATCATGGTTTCGCGAGGCAGCGTCTGAGCGTCAATGTGAACTGTCTGCTGGCAGAGGCGGGCTTGCTTCGACTACGTGCCTCTGATCGACCTTCTTACATCGATATGTTGCCCGAAACCAAAGCGTTCGCCATGGACCCAGGCCGCATTTATCTGCATCGCGAGGGACGATATCCGAGCGGCATGGTCAACGCCGACGAATCAGAAGCCTTGCTTAAGGAGCTGACCGCATTATTTCTGAACGCGACGGTCAATGGCCAGCTTGTTGCTTCAGAAGTGCTGCGAGGAAAAGACGTCTACAGCGGCTCATTTGCTCATCGTGCCCCGGATCTTATTGTGATGCCGGCGAAAGACGTCGCTCTATCCGGCCGCATGAATCTGTCAGCTCTGATCGAACCAACAGCAATCAACGGCAAACACACCTATAAGGAATCTTCATTCTTCGTCCGAGGTCGGAACCTTGGCGAAATCCCCAAAGACATGAAAGTGGAAAACGTGTTGAGTGTCATTCAGCCAGCATCACAGCAATTGAAGCGTGCCGCCTAAGAAACGCAGGATTTACCACAGAGGTCACGGAGAACACAGAGGTAAAGCAAAGAGGTGAATGGGCCAATGGAGATCAATATTGTGACTGGCCACATCGTCGATGCGGCCATGAAGGTTCATTCAGAGTTGGGGCCAGGTCTTTTGGAATCAGCTTATGAAGCATGCATGATTCATGAACTACGAAAGAGGGCCATTCAAGTTCGCAATCAAGTTGAGCAAATGATTAATTACGACGGAATGGTACTCGATGTCGGATATCGACTTGATTTGCTAGTCGAGGAGATCGTCATCATAGAACTAAAATCGGTCGATGAATTAGCCCCCATCCACAAAGCACAACTATTGTCATACCTGCGATTAAGCAAGAAGAAGATTGGACTTCTGCTGAATTTCAATGTCGAACGAATGAAAGACGGAATCATCCGACTCGCTAACTAGTCTCGTCATCCTCTGCGACTCTCCTCTGTGCTCTCCGTGACCTCTGTGGTCAAAACCCTGTCTTTAAATGCCCTGTCCTCATCGATGGCCTCTACCATGAACTCCTGTCACAACGCAAATCATACCTGCTGGAGTTGTCCGGCGGTGGAGTTTAAGGGGCATGTGGATTTTCGTGCGTGTGGCCAGGCAGCGTTTCGTAAGGCGGCTCAGGGGCAGTTGGTTGTCGAATGCAAGCGGCGTCCGGAGATCGGCTACTTCGATCCGATGTCGATTACCTATGAATCCTGCTCGGAATGGAAGAAGACCGACACCGGTTATCTGCTCCAGGGGATGCGAGTTCTGATCCTCGGCATGGACGGATATCTCGGTTGGCCACTCGCTCTGAAACTGGCAAAACTGGGCTGCAAGGTTTACGGCATCGACAACATGCTTCGTCGCAAACTCGTTGCGGAAAGAGGCGCCCAGTCGGTCACGCCAATTCAATCGATGGCAGATCGGATCGCCGCGGCCAAGGAACATCTTGGCGTAGAGATTGACTTCCGCGAAATCGACCTACTGGATCGCCCGGCTCTGTTCGCCTACATCAAAGAAGTGCAGCCGGAATCCATCGTTCAGTTCGCCGAAATCCCCAGCGCACCGTACAGCATGGCGGACGTAGAGAAGGCCGTAAACACGATCCAGAACAACGTCGTGGGAACTTTGGGATTGTTGTTCGGTGTCCGCGATCATGCTCCGGATGCCTCAATCATCAAGCTTGGCACGATGGGCGAATATGGCAGTCCGTTGACGGGTCGACCACTGTTCGAAGGCCTGTTCCCCGGTGACGCGGTCTTGCAATATCAGGGGCAGGAATGGAGTCTTGGTGGGGAATTGACGCCTCGAGATCCTGTCAGCTTTTATCACGTGAGCAAAGTTCAGGGCACATTCAGTGTCTATGAAGCCTGCAAATACTGGTGGCTGCGCAGCTACGACGTGATGCAGGGAGTGATCTACGGAAACTATTCTGAAGAGCTCCAGGCTCATCCCGATTTGAATACTCGTTTCGATATCGACGAATGGTGGGGCACGGTCGTCAATCGCTTTGTTGCTCAGGCCGTGATCGGCATGCCGCTGACAATCTACGGCAGCGGAAATCAACTGCGAGGGTACATCACACTGCGTGACGCCATGCAGTGTATTACTCGACTCATCGCCGCGCCGCCGGAACCGGGGCAGTATGACGTTGTCAATCAGGTCACCGATGTCTTCAGCGTGATGCAGATTGCCAAAATGGTTGCGTCAATCGGCCGCGAGTTTGGACTCGAAGTCGAAGTGCAGAGAATTGAGAATCCTCGCGTCGAAGCGGAAGAACATCCTTACGAAGTGATCCACGAGAAGCTCAGCGACCGCTTTGGATTCGCCTCAGAATCGGGTTTCGCAGACGAGGTGCGACATCTGTTCCGAGTGCTTACGCAGCCACAGAATCAACAGCGAATTATCGAGATGCGAGACACATTGTTCCCCAAAACCAAGTGGTCGGGGGAACATGGCAAGCTGGAAGTTTTAGAGACATGGAAACCGGCGGCATGATTACAGAATTGTGTTAATGGAATCACAAATTTTCACCACAGAGGTCACAGAGAACACAGAGGAAAGGCGTTGATAGAAAAGGAAGTCTTTGTTTAACGCAGAGTTCGCAGAGGTACGCAGAGGGAAGGGTGGAAACATTCGACCTAAATTCTCTGCGATCGCCTGCGGCCTCTGCGTTCAAATTCGTTACCAGCGTCTCTTCGATTCCCCTCTGTGCTCTCCGTGACCTCTGTGGTAAACCCCGCGATTATCTGAAAACCGAACACTGAAACCCGAAAACCTGAATTCCCATGGAACTTCGCGAAACTGATTTTGAAGAACTTGTCCTGGATTCCGACCGGCCGGTGCTGGTGGATTTCTGGGCCTCGTGGTGTCCGCCGTGCAAGATGATGCAGCCGGTGATTGAGAAACTGTCGGTCAAAGTCAGTGACTGGGCCGATGTTTACTCGGTCAACATCGATCGCAATCCGTCTCTCGCCAGCCAGTATCAGATCAGCGGCGTGCCGACCTTTGTGGCATTCGCCGGCGGTGAACCGATCGACCGCAAGACGGGCGCACTGACAGAGAATCAACTGACGGCACTGCTGAAGAAGGCTCTGGAAGTAATGCCGATCGAGGATGAGGAAGACGATGAGCTTGAATGCGTCTCCGAGGACCTCGATGAATCATGCGATTCAGACCCAGCACAGTGTGAAAGCCATGAAGGCCCGATTCAAGATGCCGCAGCAATGTGCCGGGCCTTCAGCCCTGCAAATCCAGTTAACATCCAACCGGGGCCTGACGACCCCGGCAAAGGTTATGTCAGCCCATTCGGGCCTGAAACACAGCAAATCCAAACGACTCGATTAGACGGTCAGCAATTCATCACGATCGTTTCAGGCCTGCCACGGTCCGGCACATCGCTGATGATGCGAATGCTGAATGTCGGTGGGATCCCGGCGCTCTGTGACGAGCATCGCACGCCCGATGCTGACAACCCCAACGGGTATTACGAATTTGAAAGCGTTAAGAGCATTCAGAACTATAGCGAATGGATTGATCGAACAGTCGGCCACTCGGTCAAGATGGTCTACAACCTGCTGGAACATCTTCCGGCAGATCGCGAGTATCGCGTCGTCTTCATGCGAAGGCACATCGATGAGATCATTCAGTCGCAGCGAGCCATGCTGTTGCGCAATGGGATCAAGACTGAGATCCCCGATGCAGAGATCAAGGAACTCTTTGAACGAGTCCTGCGGCAGTTTTACTCATGGTTGCCATCACAGACACATCTCAAGCTGATTAATGTCAGTTACAACGAGCTGCTGTCACGACCAGCATCAACAATTTCGCAGATCAATCGACATCTGGGGCACTGCCTGGATACCCAGGCAATGACTCAGGTCATTGACCACAGTCTTTACCGCAACCGAGCGGCATGATACGGGAATCGCAAGTACTTACCACAGAGGTCACGGAGAGCACAGAGGAAAATCGCAGAGGGAGTGGGAATCACTTATGAACACAGAGTTCGCAGAGGAACGCAGAGGGAAACAAGGAGATGTTATCGCCCTGTGCTCTGCGTACCTCAGCGACTTCTGCGTTCAAACTCTATTCACATTCTCTGCGATTCCCCTCCGTGTCCTCTGTGACCTCTGTGGTAAACCCTGCGATTCACCTCAAACTGAAAACCTCAAACCGAAAACCCTCCCCCATGACCTTCTTCACTTCCAAAACCATCCTCGTAACTGGCGGCTGCGGAACGGTCGGGCGCGAGATTGTGCGGCAGTTGCTGGCTCACGAACCGAAGGAAATCCGAGTCGTCGATACGAACGAATCGGAGATCTTCTTTCTTGAACAGGAACTACAGGAGAATCGTCGCAAGCATCCGGAAAGTGATGTGGCAAGTCTTTGCCAGATTGGCGATATTCGCGATCCTGACAAGCTGCAACTGATGTGCAGTGGCGTTGATATCGTGCTGCACACGGCAGCATTGAAGCATGTGATACTCTGCGAACGTGCTCCGTTTGATGCCGTGCAGACAAATATCATGGGAGTCAAGAACGTCATTCAGGCGGCTTTGGCGAATGATGTCGAACGTGTGATCTTCACTAGCTCCGACAAAGCTGTAAATCCCACCAACGTGATGGGGACCTCCAAGCTGATGGGCGAACGACTCATCACTGCCGCCAACAGCCTGAAGATGGGACGACGCACGATCTTCAGTTCGACTCGATTTGGGAACGTACTCGGCTCACGAGGCTCGGTGATCCCGATCTTTGCGCGACAGATCGAACAAGGCGGACCTGTGACTCTGACGGATCGTCGGATGACTCGCTTCATCATGACGCTGGAAGAAAGTTGCCGGCTGGTTTTGGCCGCAGCCGAGAAAGCTCGTGGCGGAGAAGTCTTCGTCACCAAAATGCCGGTCATCCGCATCGCAGATCTGGCGCAGGTGATGATTGAGGAACTGGCACCACAACAAGGCATTGCTCCTGAGGCAATGGAAGTTACAGAGATTGGATCGAAGCCGGGCGAAAAACTCTACGAAGAGTTGATGAGCGATGAGGAAACTCGGCGAACCATCGAGCTTGAAGAGATGTTTGCTGTGCTCCCCGCGTTTCGCAGCGTCTATGAAGATATCGCGTATGATTATCCCGATCTGATCAATGCCGTTGTGACTGATCCGTATGTCAGCACAGAAGACAATGCGATGTCCATTGCGGAGCTGCGTGATTTCTGCGAAAGACATTCGATCCTTGGTGAATACAGTCGTGCCACAATTCCGTTCCGACCGGCTCTTCGAAAGCGTGCTGCGTAGTGAAATGGAAACCTTCAGCATGGCTCTCCGACGCCCTTAGCGCACTGTTGGTGCGCGCGGTGGGGATCGTGCTTGTTTTTGTTTCCACGACGGTTCTTGCCGGAATTCTGGGCCCGGCCGAATATGGCACCTACAGCACGGCTCTGGGATTGGCAATGATGCTGGCCACTTTGGCTCCTCTGGGGACAGATCGGATTCTTTCGCAGACTCTGGCCTGCAGAATTAAAGATGATTCACCAGAACATAACGAACCAGGAAATAGCGACTCAGCAAAAGCCATCGCCGTTGCTTACCAATGCACGATCATATCGATGGGATTCCTGCTGACGCTGCTGATTGCGCTTGCGATGCTGAGTTCACTCGCGGGAATGTCGTCCGCCTGGACTGCAACAACCGTGGCAGCCGCGATCATACTCATACCATTGACCTTAAGTTATCTTCGTCAATGGACGGCCATGCCGATTGTTGGAACATCAAGAGCCATGGTGGCTGAGCAAACGCTTTTGCCCGCAGTGGTGATCTCGATTGTTCTCATGTCAGCTTTTTGCGGCTCGAAGTTTTCCGCGTTGAAGATTGCAGCCATGTACGCGACGGTGTCAGGGGTGATCTTCGCGGGATCAATTTCGTTTGGTCGAATGCGTGATCTGCACCTGACAGCATTGAAACTGGCATCCGGCATCAGTCGCGATGATGTCTTCACTATGCTTCGTCGTGGATTACCGTTGGTCGCCGTTTCGATCGGCGCTGTGGCGTCTCAGTCAACTCTCCCGATGGCCATCGCTGCGGGGTGTGGATTTGAGAACGCTGCCTGCTTCGCATTGGCGATTCCATATGCCGCCCTGCCAGCAGTGCCATTGGGAGTTCTGGGGCTGAGCCTGATTCCTCGATGTGCCCGACTGTATGCCAGCGGCGAACTTTCCCAGGCGAATCATTGTGCTCGCAGTGCAGCAACCCTAACGTTCTGGATTGCATTTGTGGTCGCAGCGGGGGTTTGGCTGATGTCACCACAGTTGACTCAGGTTCTTGGGCCACAATACCACGCGGTTGTCGATGTGATGCCCATTCTGTTGATCGCAACGCTGATCGATTGTCTCACTGGCCCGACTGTTCCGGTCATGCAAACAATGGGGCTTCAGCACTTCTACGCTCGCGCCTTCATCGGCCACTGGCCCCTGCAGCTAATTCTTGTCGTCATCCTCGGTGGTTTCTGGGGGCTAACGGGAGCTGCCGCTGGTTATCTTGTTTCACGAAGTCTCTGGAATCTCCTGATCGTGATCCGGATCTATCGATCGCCGGGACTGCTGATGCTTCCCTATCTGAATCCGTTGCAAGCATTCGTAACAGATCACAGTTCATCGCTGTCGGACTTATCAGTAGTAGCGGCGAAAGCGAGGACCGCATGACTCCAAACGCTACTGCAGAACGTTCTATATCAACCACGATCGCAGCGATTGTTGCGGCCCTGATTACAACCGGCATGACATCAGCCTACTCGCACACTGCGACGCTTCTGGGAGGCAGCGTCGCATCGCTGATGCTTGCGGGCTGCGCCATCCTGAGCCCTCATGCTCGCGCGTATTTGTTCTTCTTGTTTGGTGCGATCGCTTTGATGGTTCTGGCTCTGGTTTCCGCAGAAGTCAACACTGCAGAAATCTCCAGTACGATTCACGTGCTCTCCTGCTACGCAGCTTTGGGAGCATTGGCCTTCTCTTCCACAGATGTCTCCTCGTTCTGTCGACAGTTGATTCTTGGGACGAATCTGATTCTGACATACTGGATTCTGTATCAGGCCTATCACCTGAGCGCTTTGGAAGCGTGGTTGATTTCGAATCCATCAGGAGCTGGAAACCTGATGGCTGCTCAGATCAACATGACGTTGCCGCTGATACTCTCAAAATTTGATGCAGCAAAAGGTGTGGGACGACTTCCATGGCTGATGCTTTTGCCTCTGAATTGTCTGGCCGTATTCCTTGTGATGTCTCGCAATGGCATCGGCGCCATGTTGATCGTGTTGACACTTTATATTCTGTTCAACCACAAGCGGCTGGCGGTGCTCTTCATCACAGGCATCGCCTCCACGTACTACTTTCTGGACAATATTCTGCAAACGCCGTTCGTCCATCAACTGCTGGTTAAAATGCGGCTCGTGGGATTTGTGCCGGCGGCACCTCGATCGTTGATCTGGAAGATCGCGTGGCATCACACAACATCGCATCCGATGCTTGGCGTTGGCCCGGGGAAACCTCAGAAATTCCTCGCAGTTATGGACATTAATCACGCTCACAACAACTTCCTCCAGGTAGCTTTTGAGTCAGGATTTCCCGCAGCGTTTGTTTTCACGACGATGATGATCCTGTTGTTATGGCTGCCAGTTCAAGCCGTCTTTCAGCGACGTGAACAATTCGTTCCGACAATTCCAATCGTGGCCTACATCATTTTCTCGTGGACCGGTGGGCCTCTTGCGTTTCCCGGAGCAACGTTACTATTGGCGGCCTGTGTCAATGAAGCTCGCTCTGCAGTTTTCGATCGAGCAAAGGCGGGGGCGGCACGAAGACTTTTGACGAATCCATTGCCTCGAGTTCGGCTTCCAACTCCAACCGCGTCGACACTTCTTCCCGCAACTTCGCGAACTCAACAGCCGCGATAGGCCAGTGGATTCTCCGCCCCCGAATTTTCAGCCAGCAGGTCGATATTGAACAAGCCGTTTCCATCCGACTCCAAAGCTGCCACCACGGATTACGTGCTGTGCCTCACCGGCATGCGCGGAATCAATAAGCGGATGACACTGTTTGTCGAAGGCGTGCTGTCGATGAACGTTGGGGTTCGTATTGGATCGTTGCCGCGAGGGCCGTGGCAGCTCGATAAATCAGAGCATCCACTCCCGGTTGCGCGCAGAGGACACCTGACACTGGATGTAAAAGATCTTACGCAGGCGAAACTGCGGGCTGTAATGTGTTTTCACTGGGTGATGTTGCCGATCGCCATACTCCTGGCCGCGATCCAGCGAGTTCCCATTCTGTACGATGAGCATGACCATTACGAACTGAACACAACGGAGAGCAGAGGCTCATCTGTTCGACGGCGGCTCAGCGGTCTGCTGGTTGGCTGCATTCATCGGCTGTGTCTACCTTTTGTTACTGTGGTCACCTGCATTCACATGAACCAGGCAACGTTGAAACGTCACCTGCAACGCTGGCAGTCGGCAGTGGTCGAGATTCACAATTACCCAACTGTGGACTGGCGTATTACGTCTGACAATCAGCCGATGAATGAAAAGCTATGTTTCGTTTATATCGGCGGAGTGTTCGAAGAAAAAGGGCCGGGGGTTGCCGCGAGAGCGTTGCAGCAACTGAGTTCGCTTCACCAACAACGCGCAGAACTTCATATCTTCGGAGACGGAGATCGCGTGTTGCTCGAACAGCTACGACGCACCTCTGGCGTAGTGGTTCATCACAGTGTGACGCCGGCCGAATTTCGATCCTTCGCAGAAAAGCATCGGTGCTGCGGATTGGCATTGCTGGCGGATACGCCACGCTATCGTCTTGTCGGAACGAACTGCACCAAGCTGTATGAATATCTGGCACTCGGGATGCCCGTGATCGCGACGCGTATCGGCGAATTTGAGTCGTTCATCAGCAACAATCAGGTTGGACTTCTGGTAGACAGCTTCCTTAACGAGCAACAACTTGCCACGGCAATGGCGAAGATGCTCGATGATCCCGGCCTCTACGAACAGATGTCAAAGAATGCCACAATCCTGATGCAGCATGACGATATGACATGGGAACACGAGTGGCAAAAGATTGAGTCCTGCAAGGTCTTTCGATCACTGCGACGAGCAGCCTGATGAACTCGGGAGAGCGATCCATGAGCAAACCTCCTGTCCCCATTTTCGTTCTGGGCAGCGGTCGGTCTGGAACGACGGTTACGGCGTCATTGATCAATCGACTGCCAGGCGTGCATATCGCTAAAGAGACAGGCTTTATTGCCCAGAGTGTGGACCTGCTGCGTGATATCGCAAACCCAAAATCGCGACGACAATTGATTGATGTTGTTAACTCATGGCTGGTTGTAGAGAAGTGGTCGGGGCGAGCCAGCGAAGAGGGGTTTGCAGAATTCTGCCATCGGCATCAAATCAATGGTCCGTCGGCGTTCATTCACTACGTCTGGCAGATTGACTCACCGTCTCCCTGGGAACAACTGAACTTCATCGGCGACAATACACCACTGTATGTCCTGTCGATTCCATGGCTGCTTGAACTTTTCCCCGGCGCGCGATTTGTGCATATGGTTCGCGATCCGAGAGATGTTGTCTGCTCGGTATTGTCGATGCGATTCGGAGCAGACGATCCCGTTGTGGCCGCCATGGAATGGCATCATGCGCTGGGATGCTGGCTGATGGCAGAACGCATAATACCGGCGGAGAATCGGATCGAGATTCGGTACGAAGATCTTTGTCAGTCTGCGGAGCCCACGCTTAGAAAACTCGTTCACTGGCTGAGGGCTGACGACACGCCATTGGACATGGAATCCACACTGAAGCTCGAAGACAACGCTGGAGGCGGAACATTTCAGAGCGTGGCCGCTCTGGCACATCATCAGCGGTTGCAGGAACCCTTGAATGCTGGACGCATTGGACGATACCGCACGGAACTCAGCGGGAAAGACATCGCCCGAATTGAGGCAGTGGCACAAAACGGAATGCTGGCCTGCGGATACCAACCTGCCACATGGCAAGTCAGTCCGCACGCGACCGAAGACAGAATCTCGCAGGTTCAGGCGATGATTCGAAATCTCATGAAACGCGGGATTCGACGGCTGACGAGATGACCCCTGGATCATGGCCACGACCAGGCACCAATCTGACAGAGCCTATTTCTTCTTCTCTTCAACCGCTTTTGAACTCAGCGGAACGGCAATCAAGAGTTGATCAAAACCATCCTGATCTTCATGCGGGCGCACTCGAGCATACCATGCAGACCATGAGTTGATCGCCTTTTGACGCCATTCATTCACGATCTTTACCTTCTGTTCATCGGTCGGGTTTTCAATTCCGTCAAGCGGGTTCAGAGTTTCCCCGAACCCGTTTGGCTTGCGTGCGATAAACCTCAGAGCGGCAATGGCCTCAACATTGACATCCACAGAAGGATCACGAATTCCATCCAGCATGAATGGAACAAGTTTGAATTCGCCGGTCCGTCCCAGAGCCCAGCATGCGGATTTGCGAACATCGGCGTTTGGATGCTTCATCAGACTTTTAAGTTTGTCCGCCTGCCCCACCAATTCTTCGGGATCATCAATCGAGATCACACTGCGCACGATTTCATCGGCGACTTCGATTGGGGCATCATCGACCTTGGTGAGATCGAGATTTTCCATATCCGCGATCAGCAGATCGAGTTCTGTTGGCTCGCGTTTGACTTCTTTATCCCCAAACGGATTGCCCCGTTTCCCCTGCTGACGACCAACACCGAATTGTTTATCGATGATTTGCTGGGTCGACCTCATATAAAAGAGCAACGCGAAGCTCGTTCCGACTACCGGTCCAGTATGAGTCGGGAAACTGCCATCCTGCTGCTGAAGTTGCAGCAATCCATCGCCATAAACGACATACCAGTCGGCCCCATCCATGGTACCGAGTTCACTGATTGCCGCAGCACGCTCGATACAGTAGTAAAAATACAGATTGTGCTCTACCTTGCTGATGGGCGTAAAATGAGCTTGAATCCAGCTGAATGATCGATCGACTCGAGTATCAAGTGCCCCAACGGAATTCTGAGCCTGATAGCCTTTAAATGCGCCAAACACAACGTCTTCGTCATCCAGTTCAACCTTTGTCAGCGCGCCACCGAAAAGAGTGTCGTCTTCCTTCTTCGCGGGTTCCGGAGGTTTCTTCGGTCCGTGAAGAAGAATTCGGACGACTCCCAAGCTGCCAGCACCCGCCATCGTCATATTATGGGTCGAATTCCCTGCGCCGGGTCCAGCCGTTGTACCAGGACGGTACCCCCATCCACCATCGCCGTTTCCACGTTTCATGAGGAAGTCGCCGGCTCGATCCACGATAGCGGGCGTAACTTCGCAACCGGCACGCTGGCAGGCCCATAATGCAAGAATGCCGTATTGAGACATACTGACGTCACCGGGCTGCTGCGGTCCATCGCTCCAGGATCCATCGGCACGCTGAACGCTCTGTACATAATTCGCAATGGCCTGCAAATTTGGCTTATATGTTTCAGTATCAACGTCTGAAAGCAGCATAGCATCGACGCCAGCCCCGTAGATGTGATCGTAGGCACTGATCGGCCGATATACGCCCGTCCCACTGCGAGCCGCGGCCGTTTCAACGGCGTGTGCAACGAAAGGATCATCCTTCGGGATCCCACATTTAATCATGGCGTAAGCCGCTAGTATCTGCTCGCCGCCGTGAGGTTCCTGTTTTTCAACAGCGGCGTGCAGATAGCTCAATGCTTTATCCACCGCAGCATCAAATTGAGGTACGTTGGTGCTCTTCCTGGGACCATCGAAAGCATGGGAAGATTGAACTTCCAGCATTACAACAATCGCTGCCAGAATCAGACTGAGCCTCATGAAACACTCCTGAAAATTCAGCTTTCATAGAGACAGAAAGCCGTAATTTTGATAATAGCACTGGATCAAATTGATGTCAAAGTGTGGATCGCTGCATATTGCAGTCATGCCGAAAGCAAAGTCACCTGAGAATGTTGATGCAAGACGCGAAAGTAGGGGCTGTTCTGGTAACAGGCGGTGCGGGATTCCTGGGGGCTCACCTTACGGCAAGCCTGCTGAAAGATCCTGAATTCCGCACGGTCATTATTGTAGTCCTGGATGATCTTTCGGGAGGATTTCCCGACAACGTCCCTGTGTCCGAGCGTGTTCATTTTCATCAGGGAAGCGTTTGCGATCACGTTCTCATTGAGAAACTGTTTCAAAAATATCGTTTCGAATTTGTTTATCATCTCGCCGCCTATGCGGCAGAGGGTCTAAGCCATTTCATCCGGCGATTCAATTACACAAATAACCTTATCGGAAGCATCAATATCATCAATGCCTCGGTGCGCTACAAAGCGAGGCATCTGGTTTTCACAAGTTCAATTGCCGTCTACGGAAGTGGCCAGGTTCCATTGCTGGAATCGACTCAGCCACAGCCCGAAGATCCCTACGGAATTTCGAAGTATGCAGTCGAACTGGACCTGAAGGCGGCTCATGAACAATTCGGGCTGAACTACACAGTCTTTCGCCCGCACAACGTCTACGGTGAACTCCAGAATATCGGGGATCGTTACCGAAACGTCGTGGGGATCTTTATGAATCGACTCCTGCAGCACCAGGCGTTACCAGTATTTGGCGACGGATTGCAACAGCGTGCATTTTCGTATGTCGGCGATTTGATGGCTCCGATGCTCCGAGCCCCGTTTATCGATGCCGCAAACGGAGGCGTATTCAACATCGGTTCGACAACGCCGACAACAGTCCTTGATCTGGCGATCGCCGTTTGCCATGAGTTTCAGATTGCCCCGGATATTCAATTTCTGCCGGCTCGGAATGAAGTCAAACTCGCATGGGCTGACCATAGTCTCTGTGACGATGTCTTCGGGCCTCAACAGGAAACGACACTGACTGAAGGACTTCATCGAATGGCGCAATGGGTGCGGAGTATTGGACCACGTGCGAGCAAGTCTTTTGACGACATCGAGATCTCTGAAGGGCTGCCAGCTTCATGGACTGAACGCTGAGATCTCTCAGCACCCCTGGGGTACGAGATTCTCGGATTTATCACCGACCGCGCAGCCAGAAAAGAGCGTTTTCGACAATTTTTCAACGTTGAAAATGGTGCACGATACAGCAATAGAGCTTCAGGCCGTAATCTCCAGCAGAGCTCTCAACAGGATGGGATAATTTGCCTGAATTGAATACTTCTGTTCGACAGTTTGACGTCCCTGCTCGCCCATTTCACGCCTCAACTGTGCATTCGTGGCCAGTTGACGAAGTGCATGTAACCATTCGTCGGTTGTCTGCGCGGCAAAGCCATTTCTGTTGCCGTCGAGAATTTCAGCGTTGACTCCCACAGGCGCAGCGATTCCCGGTACCGCAACTGCAAGGTACTGAATCAGCTTGAGACCGCATTTATAGATGTCCCATTCCTGATTGGAAAACAGTGGCATCAATCCAACGTCAAATTGCTGGATTTGCCGAACTTCGTGCTTGGGCTGCCATGGTTCGTGCATGACATTGACGCCTCTAAGATCAACCCCCTGCAGCTCACGAATGTCGGGGACAACAATCCTGAGTTCAAACCGGGCCTCTTTCGAAAAGGCTCGCAATGCCTCCGCAGCGACTGATAAGTACTTTAAGTTGCCGGAGGTTCCCATCCAGCCTATTACCGGTATGTCGCTCACCGAATTTTGAAAGGACCGCGCCGTATATTCATCCATGTCCACGCAGGTCGGAACATGACAAATCCTTTTATTCAGCGAACGAACTTTGTCTTCCAGAAAGTGATTTCCGCAAATCACAAGATCGGCCATTTGCATGAGTCGATCAAATTTCTCGGGGTACCTTAGAAAAATGGCATCGTCCAGATCGATCACCAGTCGACGACATGATTCGCGAAATCGCTGCTCCATGGTGGTGGAGGCATCATCAAAGATTTCCCGATCAATGAACACCACATCGAATGTTTGCAATTTCGTTCTTAACCAGTGCCACCAGCGCACTCCACGTTTCAGCAACTGACTCGGTCGAAACCCCATCCACGGAAAGTAGTCATACTTCTGGGGGAAACTGTTCGCGAGCACAACATGATGCCCGTCTCCTCGAAACAACCGCACATAAGGTAATATTCGAAATCGAGCGGCAGGGGTATGTGCTCCCGAAGAGAGAAACAGAATCTTCATGCTCGGCATCCACAACTTAAGGCATCGAAACAAGCAATCGCCATGTTTACTCTTCCGGCCTAACAGCGGTTATTGTAAGGCGTCCGCCCTGTTTCAACAGGGCCAATAAATGTGCCAACGGAGCAAGCAGAAGCTTCACGACAATGGTGGGCTGGTGTGGATAACTAAATAACCATCGCCCAATTCGGCTCTGCGGCCAGCGGGAGAGGATCATGAGAGCAACACTGCCAACGACGTTCGATAAATTTCGCTGGTGGGTAATCGTGATGTCAGTGAAACCACTTTCCTGAAGCAATTTTCGAATCGATAACGGAGTGAAATGATGCAGATGTCTGGGAAGTTCAAGAACAAACCAGTTGCGTCCGAAGAATGCGGCCTCCCAACATCCAGCATTTGGTATGCTGAATAAAAACCGGCCGCCTGGTTTGAGAAGCGAATGAATGCGTTTGAGTGTGCCCCGAGGATCTGGCACATGCTCAATGACCATCCACGCAGCGGCCAGATTGAATGACTCCGGATTGAGAGTGCAGGTTTCCAGAATCCCACACTGCACATCAAGACCGGCATTCTTTGCAACCGTAGCGGGCCCCACTCCCGGCTCTATCCCCCTGGCCTGCCATCCGGCATCAAGGAGACGGACCAGATACTGCCCTGTTGCACAACCAATCTCCAGAGCAAGAGAGGATTCGTTGGTGTGAATTTCCAGTGCCTCGATTCCATGGCTGTTCGAGAATGTTTCCGGGATCGGCGGCACAGGTTGACTGCGATCTTCTATGAGCCAGTAATAAAACCTCCGGAGTCCCGGCACAAATCTCAGTGGCAGCATCCGAAGAATAACAGGTCGGGATTGTTTCTTTATTGGCCTTGTCGCTGGCAGACAACCATCCACTCGAAAGTGTGTCGATGTCTCCGGATTTGACTGATGCGGGCCATAGTTATCGGGGTAGCACGCGGCGAGACATTCCATGACAGGCCGAGGATTCATGAAAAGGTGCCCACAGGCATCACACCGCTCGACCGAGAACTCACCAGGGATTCCGCACAGATTGTCACCCGACGTCTGCACGACCGTTGCCTTAGAACAATCGCATAGAGGGCATGAAATCCGTTCCAGACGCAACGTATTGAATGATGAATCTTCCTGCTGCATCAACGAGTGAACTTGCTTTGGAGCTTCTGACTTGTCACGCATGTTTCGCCTCAATCTGGTGCCATTCTTTGCGGGTCTGTATCCAGATCAATGTCCAAAGTGGCACCTGAACACATCCGATGCCCAGCAGATATCCCAATCCAATGCCCGTGCTGCCGTACAATGTTCCCAGCCAGAGTTGCGCGCCGGCAACGGTCAGACTGGAAGCGATTGAAGCCAGCAGGAATGGATCTCGCTTGTGAGCTCTGACATAAAGATTCGTACATAACGCGAACTGAATCAGCACCATCGCCGCGGAAAACAATAATGTCGCATCCAATGGCAGCAGCCGCTCGGATATTCGCACAAACAATCCCTCACTTCGGGATCCCATCCACCAGACTGCGAGACAAAAGAACGTTGTGACCAGAGTCATAATGAACATTGACATACGCGTAAGCCGAAAAAACAATCGATCGAGTTCTACATAATTTTTTTCTGCCACAAGCGTTCCAAAGACCGGTCGGCGAGTTTCAATCCAGGCGAGAGCCCCGCCTTGAAACGCGGTGAGAATCGTCCAGGTCATTCCAAGCCGAGCGGCTTCTCCTTCCGGCCGCTCCGTAAAGATCAGCAGCAGTGGCATTTGATTCGCAAGCCACAGCAAAACCCCCTGTACCGCAATTCTCCATTGCAAAGGCAGAATCTCTTCCCTCCAGCCGATGCGGGACGAGTCTGCAGGGCACAAAAATTCCTCAAAAAAAGCCCGGTACCGCACCCCGATCAAATAACCTTCTCCGACCAGTCGTACGGCGGCAGACCCGACGAGCGCCCACAGACCCGACCCGCTGCTGATTGCCAGCCACACGACCATCGTTCCGATCACCGCTTGAAAACAACGGATTCGATTGACAACAGCAATCTGATGGCAGCCTTCCAGAATTGCTGTCATTGGCAGCAATGGCAATTGCAGACCGTTAAGAATGACAAGCACAATCCATGGATAAACCCACTGCACCTGTGCTCGGAGTGGATTCAGCTCGGCGGTGAGGGCCGCGGACTCACGAAAAAAAACAATGCCCGCCAGAGACGCCCCCACGGAAAAGATCATGGCCAGAATCCCGTACCACAGGAACATCATTCGGCCCAATGAGATTAGTCTGGACTTCGCCTCTCGATCACCCGCAATTCGGCCATCTCGTAACCGCAGTTGTGCCCACTCGTGACTTGACACATTGATCAAAACGATGTGCAAACCCAACTCAACAAAGACCTGCAGCCCTAACAGGTTGTTGAATGCATAGTAGTAGTCCTGAAGTGCCGGAGTAAAACGGACAACCAGTAGAAACTGTGTAATCGGACCTGTCAGCAACTGCCAGATTTTCGAAACCACAGCAAAACCGACGGCATCATCGACACCAATTCTGTCAAGAACTCGCTTCCAAAAGCTCTGCCATTTTCTTTCCAACGGCACATTCCCCTGCGATTGCCGGCATGAGTCTTCAACTGATCCGGGCCCCGATTCCACAGAAGTGCTTACCTTTCCGGTGTCAGGCTGGCTCAAAAGCGAACTAGATGCCAACATCGGCAGCTTACGAAAAAAAAGGGACGATCGTTGAGTTTATCATCCCAAAACTCCATAAAACGATAGCTCGAGGAACAACGCTTCCCCTGGACAGAATTGATTTAAGATCTTCAATCTCCAGCATTTCCGTCCTCAAACATTACAAGTGTCTCAAAACTGTGACAGAACACTTGCTCGATTATCGGCCCTAAACCCTTACTGCAATCAGCAGCCACGGCCTAAACTGAGGCAGCCTGTGGATGCATCCTCGCGGAGAGTCGACGGCAGGCGACTTCGAGATTCGGTAAGTCCATCCGTAACGGATATCAATGGCGACTTGACCCGCGGACGTGTTCGACCATACTCCGGTCATGCGGTTCCCGAAACAACTCAGATCGGGTTATGGTTCCAAAACCATATATCCAAAAGTCTTTTAGCCACGACAACTCTGATAATGGCGGAACGTCCTGAATCTAAATCCCTGCAAAGTTTGAACCACCACTCAAGCCACATGATTCTTTATGTCACCATTGCTTGAAGTTGACAATTTGTTCAAAGCCTATGGCAGCCTCAAGGCTGTCGATGGGCTCAGCTTTTCAGTGAACGCCGGGGAGGCATTTGGTTTGTTAGGCCCAAATGGCGCGGGTAAGTCCACGACGATGATGATGATTTGTGGCCTGCTGGAACCGGACTCAGGTGAAGTCAGGCTGGAAGGTAAACCACTTGATCGCAGGATTCCTCAGAGTCGACAGCGGCTGGGCGTGGTGCCTCAGGATCTGGCGATTTATCCCGACCTGACAGCTCGCGAAAACCTGCTGTTCTTTTCCAGTCTCTATCAACTGAGCGGTCAGCAACGAAAACAAAAAGTCGACGAAGTTCTGGAACAGGTCGGCCTCTCGGCTCGTGCGGATGATCTGGCAGATACATTCTCAGGCGGAATGAAACGGCGTCTGAATTTTGCGGCGGCCGTCATGCATGATCCTGTACTGCTGATTCTCGACGAACCCACTGTCGGTGTGGATCCTCAAAGTCGTGCGCATCTGATCGAATGCATTCGCAGTCTGCAGACGAATGGCACCGCGGTGATTTATGCGAGCCACTATATGGAAGAGGTTCAGGCCATCTGCTCACGTGCGGCCATCGTGGATCACGGAAAAATGCTGGCCTGCGATACGATTTCGGAACTGCTGAAAGAAATTCCGTTCGAAATTGAATTGCGGATCGGGAATGCGTCTCTTCCGCCGTCACTTTCATTAGGCTCTACCGCAACGATCGATCGAGATGGTGATGAGACGGTTGTCCGCATCAGTACCTCCGAGGTGAATACCGAAGCCGCCTTGAATCATGAAGTCACGTCGATCCTGACGACGTTGGGGCAACATTCAATCGGCGTGCGATCCATCAGAACTCACGAACCAAATCTCGAACGCCTCTTCCTGAAGCTGACCGGTCATAAACTCAGAGACTGAGAACGATCATGCCTTTTATTGATCTTTCACAAATCCCAGCCATCGAACCTGTCCCGGGTTGCCGCATGCGAACTCCGCATGGCCAAAACGTGATGCTGTCGTATCTTGAAATGGAAGACGGTGCCGAAGTGCCGCTCCATCATCATCCTCACGAACAGGCCGGAATGCTGATCAAGGGTCAGGTTCAACTGACGATTGGTGATGAAACTCGCATTTGCGAGGCTGGTTCTCTGTTTATTATTCCTCCGAACGTGCCTCATCGTGCGGTGGCTGTGAATGGCCCGGCTGTGGTGCTGGACGTTTTCAGTCCCGTCAGAGAAGATTACGCGGAACTTGCCAATCGTTATATTCCCCCCGTCAAAGCCAATGGCTGATACTTCCCCTGCCTGCTCCGACATAACCTGCTATCTTGCAACAACCTTCCTGTGAGTGATTCCATGAACCGTGTGATTGTCCGCCCTGAAAA
>CAIXQV010000536.1 GCA_903921605.1 uncultured Planctomycetaceae bacterium
AACACCTCTCAGTTCCCCGACGCCAACAAATATCGCCGTGGTCCAGTCGTCAGCGTTCACTGGCCGATGGTCGGCGAGTCGAGCCAGCAATGAGGCGTTTGCGATTCTGTTTGACGCCAATGGAACGTTTGTGCTGGTCAGTGTTCGGGACGGAAAACAGGCCAAATCATCGGGAAAATTCAGCGTCAGCGGGTCTGAACTGACTCTGGAAAGCACCGATGGGACTCGACTGAACGGCACGTTTGAGCTGAAGTCGGCCAGCGAGTTCTCGTTTCAGCCGTCGTCCAAGACCGGCACCGTGGCCGCATTTAACTTTCGAAAATCTCCGTAACAGACACGCAGCAACGACGCTTACAGAAGTATCAGCAAGTGATTTATGCGTCCTTAGCAAACAAAGGGGCTTCCCATGACATCCACAAAACAGATCGCTACCAGCCACGGCTTCCGCTCAATATTCTGCACTTTTGCCATCGCGGCAACTTTGCTGACAACCGATGAGGCGAGAGCCAACAACGAAATTTACAAAAAGGCACTGCCTTCGACGGTCTGGGTATTGGCCAAAACCGATGGCGAAACATCCAGCGGAACAGGAGTGCTGGTGGATCTCGAAAAGAAGCTCATCGTCACCAACTTTCATGTTGTGGGCGAAGCGCGAGCCGCGGTAATTTTCTTCCCGGTCTTAAAGGACGGAAATCCGATCGTCAGCCGACAGCATTATCTCGACAACGTGAAGTCACTTGGCATCCGTGGTCGAATTCTGAGTGTTGATCGCAAGCGAGATCTGGCACTCATTGAACTGGACAAACTGCCAACCGAGAGCATCGCGATTCCTTTGGCTGCGGCGACAATCAGCCCAGGCGAGAATGTACAGTCCATCGGGAATCCGGGCTCAACAGAGGCATTGTGGGCGTTCACCTCCGGCACCGTGCGATCCGTTTATCAGAAGACATTTCGGACCGGTGCCGGCGAACATGATTTCAAAGTCGTCGAGACACAAGCTCCGATCAATTCGGGCGACAGCGGCGGGCCTGTTGTGAACGACAAAGGAGAACTCGTCGCGATTGCTCAGGCCATTGCACCGAATGCTCGACTGGTCAGCTACAGCGTTGATATCTCCGAAGTGAAAGAGTTCCTCGCCAGTCCCTGGAAGCCCGCACCACTGCCCGCATCCGACCTGCTGACTCGCGCCGATCTGAAGTTCACGGTTCACAAGACCGGACATCTGGAAGTGGAGTTTGAAGAGAAGGATGTTGAGAAACAAAACGTGTTCGTGACAAAAGACGTGGAGTATTTCGAAAAGGCCGACGTTCGCAAGATCTGGTCTCTGGCCGGCACATTGAAAACAGCTCCGAATCTGGATCTGACGCTGAGGATGCTGGAACAGAACGCTCGCACAAAGCTGGGAGCCTGGATGACGGAACGCAGCGAGACAGGTGAATACATGCTGATCTATTGCGTCAAACTGGATGCGACGGCTTCGCCGGAGGCCCTGAAGAGCACCATGGAGTACGTCGCTAAATTGACCAGGACAGCCAAGAAAGATCTGCTGCCCAAAGAAGCCGGCACGACAGCGTCACAGACACTGGATTCCTGGCTGACCCAGTAATGACTTCGACTCAATAATTCTGAGAAGGATTCAATTGAGCTGTGAAAGGGGACTTCCAACAGCTCCGAAGCTGAGGGTTTGATACGACGGTATCAAGCCCTCATTTCGTTTAACGCTCAGGATGCGACGAAATCAGCCAGAACGCGTGAGCGTCCGGTTTTCGCTGCAGAAGCTGCCAAAGCCCTGCAAAAACAACCGGGGGCTAACGGGCTGTTGATTTATTCCTGACCCGATGCGTTAGTTTTGAAGTTGCGATGTTCAAGCCTCCTGGAGATCAGCAGGGCGAAAACGAAAGGATTTATCACAACCCGACGCGTTAGCGAGGGATTTACGGAAACACTTGTGAAAAGCCACAGCTCAATCCCTCACTGACGTTTCGGGTTGTGAAAACCCATTAAATCAACAGACCACTAACACTCAATGGCTGATGAAACGACCAATGCAAATCATTTATAGAATTCCCGTGTAACAAATC
>CAIXQV010000537.1 GCA_903921605.1 uncultured Planctomycetaceae bacterium
TTCGGCGGTTACGTTTTGTTTTCGGACATCCCTCATAACGCCGTCATGAAATGGCAGGAGAGCATTGGAGCATCAGTCTTCCTGAAGCCCGCCGGATACACTGGAGCTGCCGATTACGGCAAAGAACCAGGCAGCAACGGTCTGGCGCTGGATGCAAAAGGTCGACTCGTATCCTGTGAACACGGTGACCGCAGAATCTCCGTGCTGACAAAAGACGGCGGAAAGATGACTCTGGCGGATCGCTGGGACGGCAAACGTTTTAACAGCCCCAATGACTTGGCGATTCGAAAGAACGGCGACATCTTTTTTACCGACCCCATTTATGGACTTCCGGGACATGCTGATGATCCCCGTCGGGAGATAGATTTCTGCGGGGTGTATCGACTGCAGCCGGACGGAACTGTGAGTCTTCAATGCAAAGAGATCTCTCGACCAAACGGAATTGCATTCTCGCCCGATCATCAGACGCTCTATGTGGCCAACAGTGATGGTCAGGATGCGGTCTGGAGATCGTTTCCGGTTCAGGAAGACGGGAGCCTGGGTGCGCCGACCATCTTTTTCGACAGCACCAAACAGACTCAGATCAAGTCCGGCGGTGGTGATGGATTGAAAGTGGACAAGCACGGAAACGTGTTTGCAACGGGGCCCGGCGGCGTCCTGATTTTGTCACCTCAGGGGAAGCTGCTCGGGAGAATCATGACGGGTGAGCGAATCGCTAACATTGCCTGGGGTAATGACGGTAGCGTTCTCTATCTGACTTCGGATATGTACTTGTGCCGAATTCAGACAAAGACCGTTGGCTCGGGATTCTGAATCTTATTCGCTGGACTGACTGCGCTGCGGACGTGAAGATGCTCCGGCGATCTGAGATGGCGGATGTGCTGTGCCCAAAAGGTGAAGAGACATGAGTGACGATTCAGACGATCTGAACAGCCGGTTGATGAAGGAGTTTTCCCGCCGGGATAAGAAGGCCGAGCCCGTGAATGTACGTCCGGCGACCGAACTGATTACAAGTTCCCCCAATGAGGCGACCGGTCCCAAACAATCGTCCGCTCCATCTGCGGCGGATGTTGAACGTGATCAGATGGGAATGATCAATCGATTGCGACTGCGTAATGCGGAGTCGGCTCATCAACTGGAGCGTGCTCGGTTGGCCTATCGAACCGAAATGCAGCTGTTTACTCATCAGTCAGATGCTGCGATCCGAGAAAGCCGTGCGTTCTGGGATGCGAAGTCGGTTGAAGTGGCTGAAACAATTAAGACCTACGTCCAGGCAACCGTCCGTGCTCTGGAAATCGATCGCCTGGATTCACGAAACTCGGATATGCAGCGAGCCTACGAAGTGGCATCCTCTGCTCTCGAAAAAGCCCGGACATCTCGACTACCAGAGGTGATGAAAGATCGTTTGATTAAGGATATTCTGGACAACTTTGAACGCACCTTGAGTCGGATTCAGAACGACACGATTGTGTCGAAATACGATCTTGATTAACCCCGTAAGTTTCCGTGACGACTCTGACCAATGACCAAGGATCCTCGCATCACTGCTGCTGAAACAGAGGACGAAGAGGGCCTTGACGGTCGGTGGTTCATCGCGGGCGGTATCTTTCTGTTTCTCGCAGGATCAGCCTGCGGTGCCATGCTCTACGCGTTCGGAATCGCTGGTCGCCATTTCAATATCTCCGTACTTCGTGGCGGGTTGTTAACATTTGGCGTGATCACTCTGTGCGTCGCCGTTGGTTCTGTGCTGATGACAGGACTGATTCGTCTGTTGGGTGTCCTGTGGCCTCGTTCATTGACGTTCTGGTCGGAAAATCGATTACTCCGCCGAGCAAAAAAACGCGCGGTCAGAATGCTGGAGCGAAAGCATCATCTGCAGGAGGAGCGAGCACGACTGACGGCAAAAATGCAGGCGACGTTTGTCATGGAAAAGGAGTCCGCCAAGGTTGCCAATCAGCAAGCTTTGACAGAACTTCGCGGAGCACTTCAGACATCGATGGTTCGCAGCTGCGAGATTGTTTTCGAACATCTCAATCGAACGCTCGATCAGTATCATGACCTGATCGCAGAGATTGAGAGTTCACCGTTGTCGGCGGTTGAGAAAAAGGAATTGCTGGATTCCTTGAGTGCTCGACTGGACGTCGATTCGATGGAACAAAAACGCCGATCGACACAGCAGATGATGGAATCCGCGATCTGGGATGTGCGCTTCCGGAAGGCTCGGCTGTTAGCGAAAAAGAAATCTCAGACGGCCGTGGACTACCTGCAGAAGCTTCGTCAGCGAACAGAAAGCCACAAAGTGCTGCTTCAGATCGACGCGATGATCAAAGAGTTCTCGGCCGGTTGATCTCTTTGGACTGCTGCAGCCTGCTGCAGCTTTCCAAACCACAGCCTGCTGTGGAGAACCGTTCTGAAATCACCGAGTTTACAAACTCTTCGTTCGGCAGCAGGCTGCCAGAACCAAAGCGGCAGCAGGCTGCCGCAGTCCAAGGAGGAAAATTCCTCGCTCTACGCGGCTTGAGTTTCTATCGCGGCGATAAGAAGAAGCGAGCAA
>CAIXQV010000538.1 GCA_903921605.1 uncultured Planctomycetaceae bacterium
CCGTCTTCATGCGTGTAGCCCGCGCCGAGGAACGACAGGATCACCAGGGCCGTTAAGCCCGTGTCGGCTTCGCGTCCGGCGTATTGTCGATCAACGCCAATTTCATCGATCTTGACTTGCCCCGAACCGTAATCTTCTGCATCCCAGTGTCCATCGGCGGATTGACAGGCGGCCAGCCAGCGCAGGCTGCGTTCGACGGCGTTCTCGGATTCACGAGTGCCACCGAAACGCAAGGCCGCATCACGACGTGTGGCCAGGCTGCGAAGCTGATAGGTGGCCGGTGGGTTTTCTCGCCGACGGACCGTGGGCAGATCGGCTTCCACCAGGGCGGCCGCCGATTCCAAAGCCTCACTGAACTGTGGGGCAACGTCTCCGACGCGGACATCATCGTAGGTACTGTTGAGCGGCGTCATTGTGCGCGCTCGATCGGGAGTCATTCTGGAGGGACGTTCAGCCGGGGTACGATCGGGAGTCGTGCGAGCTGGCCGAGGCAGACGAGCCTGAAAGCTGGAGGCTGCTCCATTCTTCGGATCCAGAACATTCTGAGTCAGCCCGCTGCCGTCCGTGGGCTGCATCGAGTAGATCGGTGCACTGCGGCTTTCGATCGTTTCCTGCGGATTCATCGTGGCGGGTGGCAAGGTGATTGCCGAATCACTGATGTTTGCGAGGCTCATCGCCACATCCTGTTTGGGCGACTCAAACTCCAGCTCCGGAGCGGACATCAAACCAGTGGGGTCGTCAATCCGTCGTCCATCCTCCGAACGGCCGATTCGAGGAAGCGTTCGCGTCATCTTTGGCGTCAGGACATCGGCACTATTTGGCTCGTAGGTCGTGATGAGGTCGGAAGCGACGTCTTCAGCCCCGACCTGTTGGGGCCCCAGTTCTCCGGAATCGGTGGGGACCGCAAGCTCGGTCATCTGCCGTTCTTCAAACTGTGTGATGTCTTTGGCTGCAGTACTCAATGATTCCAGTTCGTCGGGAGTTCGTTCAGGGGTTTCAGTGGCCGTGATCTCGGGGGACGTTACGTCAAGCCGCTGCAGCTCCACATCCAGTTTTGTCATCATATCGGCGATGGGAGTATTCCCGGATTCCGGCAGCTTTACGTCCTGATCGCTTTCGACAAGGATCTCAGTCACTGTTTCGGGCGGCTTTGGCGGGACGACTTCAGCCCGTGCTTTGCGTGTCACGGTTGGTTCAAAAACTTCCAGTCCAAGGAAGCAAACGCCATGGACAAGGATGGACGCCAGCAGCGACTTCCAGGTTGTGTTTCGATCGCCCCACTGCGTCGCCAGCATCGTCAGCAAATGAGTCAGCGAAGCGATCATTGTCAGCACCAGCAATAGCGCGATCATGTCGTCACCGTTAAGTGACGCGCCGCGTGAGATCTTGCTGATGAGTTGACTGAGTGCGTTCATGAGGGACAGAAAGTGTTGTAGAGCCGACCGTGAGTATTCCAGAATGTTGGGGATAAGGCGGAGTCAAACGGTTAGCCGGCTAATGTTTTATAACTATCGGCTTCGTATGTATGTCAGGGTTGTCCTGAGGTTACTTCAGTAGGTTTGAATGCCAGCGAAAACTTTTTGATACCTGCCTGGTGGCAGGCATTCATGACGTCAATCACCGCCTGGTAGTTGCCGTCTCCATCGCCACGAATCAGAATGGCCTGGTCCACATAGGCAGCTTTGGCGGCTCTTAACTCCTGCAGAAGCTGTTCGGGCGACAACTCCTTCTTTCTCATCGTCATCGTGCCGTTTTTAGCGACTACCACCACAAGGGCATCGGGCGTACGACTCATGACCTGAACCGGAGCGGCCGTGGGAAGCTCAATTTCGAACTTTTGGTCGTTCGCTTCTTCCGTAAATCGAGCGCCAACCATAAAGAAGATGATCAGCAGAAAGACCACATCGATCATGGGAGTCAAATTCAGTTGTGGCTCTTCCAGAGAGTCCGTCTTAATCGGCATGACATTCTTCTCTAACTTCTCTAATTCAAGCTGGTGCAGGTGTCAGCATTGCCCCTTGAAGCGATCGTCTTCTGGTCCAAAGTATATCCAGATCTGTCTGTTCCCGTGCAGGTGATCATTAGAAATCCGCAGAAGAACAGGCCCTGATCAGGTCAGAAGCGTTGTGGAGCGACGTCAGGAAAGTGCAATTGCTTGTTCACAACCAGGGTTCAGATAGACTCCTGAGCGTTGAGAATCCCACTCTTCTGCGTGCTGTTTAATCCCTACAAGTTTCCGGAGTTTCCTGATGTCTCACCCGACAAGGTCTGATCGTCGATCATTTTTGAAATCGTCCGGTTCAATTGCTGCGGCCGCAACAGCGGCCGGATTTTTCCCGTGGTCTCAAACCGGATTTGCCAATACGCTGCTGAACGATCGTCAAAGGGTCGGCTGCATCGGGCTGGGCGGCATGGGTCGAGGAGATGCTCATGGGCATCGCAGCTACGGCGATATTCTTGCTCTATGCGATGTTGATGAGAATCAGGCGAAGAAAGCCAATGACGATCCAAACATCGGCGGCGGGAAAGCAGATCTCTATGGTGACTATCGCAAAGTTCTGGAGCGTGCTGATATCGATGTCGTGAGTATTGTGACTCCGGATCACTGGCACGTCAAAATCGCCATCGAAGCTCTGCAGGCTGGCAAGCATGTCTTCTGTCAGAAGCCTTTGACTTTGACTCTCGAAGAGAATCAACTGATTCGAAATGCGTGCCGCAAATACAGTGATCGCGTCTTCTTCGTGGGGACTCAGCAGCGCAGTGATCAGGATCGTTTCCTGCGAGCCGTCAATCTGGTGCGCAGGGGATTTCTTGGCAAGATCACAAAGATGACCGTCGGGATTGGTGGAGGCGATGTCGGCGGACCGTTCAAAAAGTCTGACCCACCGGCTAACCTCGACTGGAACATGTGGCTCGGTCAGGCTCCACTGGTGGACTATGTCGAGCAGCGATGTCACAACAACTTCCGTTGGTGGTATGAATACTCCGGCGGCAAGTTCACGGATTGGGGTGCTCACCACGTTGATATTGCTTTATGGGCCATTGATGAAAATGGCGAAGGGTCCGGACCAGTCGAGATCGATGGCACCGATGCCAAGCATCCTGTTCCGTTTGAGAATGGCTATCCCACAAAGGATGATTCCTACAACTCCTCACATGACTTCAATGTCATCGCGAAGTTTGCTGGTGGTACGGAAATGCACATTACCAGCCGAGGTGACAACGGCATTCTGTTTGAAGGTGAGAAGGGACGCTTCTTCGTCAATCGTGGTAAGATCGCGGGACAGCCGATCGAAGAAAACTGGGATAAGGATCAGTTTGGCCCCGACCAATTGAGCGAACTCTACAAGGGCAAGCCATTCGAAGGTCACAAGCAGAACTTCTATCGTTGTATTGCGGACGGCGGTCTTCCGGTCTCGGATGTTTACAGCCATGTCCAGACCATGAATACCTGCCATCTGGCTGCCATTGCGGCCCGGCTGAATCGTGTCATCAAGTGGGATGCGAAGGCCGAGAAGATCACCGGCGACGATCAGGCGGCTGCGTTCTTTGCACGAACTCCGCGCGCAGGATTTGAGATTCCTCGCGTTTAACCTGACGGGCGAGAATGATTGATCCGTAACACACTTGTTGGTCAACTGCCGCCCCATCCAGCGTTGCCGGATGGGGCGGCGTTGTTTCCTGCTTTGTGGAACAGCGTTCCGCAGACAAATTGCTGCGGGAAACGACAGGCCTTACGGGCTCAAATTCCTGCCATTATCGAAGCGACGAAAAACGACCGAGAATCGGGCCGCGTCTGATACACTTCAGCCAGCAATCTTTCAGAGACGTCTCTTTAACCAATCACAGGAATTCAGATCATGATTACAGTGGGCATGAACTATCACGTTATCCCCGGAATGCAGAAGAGTTTTGAGGACAAGTTTGCGGGTGTCATTGATGCTCTGAAAGCAGCACCGGGACACACCAGCTCCACGTTGTGGAAGGACGTAAGCGACGATGCGTCTTATCTGATCACGAGTGAGTGGTCAGAAGAATCGGCATTTCAGGAGTTCATTCGCAGCGAAGCATTTCGCGCCGTTACGAACTGGGGCAAAGAGCAGATCCTGTCTGGTCGACCACAGCACAAAGTTTACAAGCACTGATGCTGTAAGTTGGACATTCTTGTCCGACGCAGTTTCGACGGGCAAGAATTCTCATCCCGTCCGAAAATCGAATGTTGATACAGCACCAGTCGGTTGAACTGCTCTCATCAGAGCTTCGATCGGCCGATCTATTTGGCTGACGCTGGCAGTGATGGCAGAAACGGAAACAGCCGTCGGATCTCTGCATCCGAGGGCTGTGATCCGTATTCACAGATCTCAAATGCCTCGGCATATTTGACCGCCGCCCCTTTCTCATCTCCGTACCATTTCAGGAGCGACGAGCGGTATTGATTGGCCTCGCCTGACTGACGTCGATCCCATCGCTCCCGTAGCCAGGCTCGACGCAATTCCGGCTGAGAGGCCGGAGGAGCCTTTGCGGTTTCTTCTTCCGACCCCAGTGCGCCGCCTTCAAAAGTTTGCGACTCCAGTGCCAGCAGGGCGTCGACTTTCTTCTCAAAGACATCATCCAGCGAAACTGCGATTCGGCTTCGAAGGGATAGGGTTTCTGAAACCGATCGCTGCTGTAGAGGAACACCGGGTTCTTCTTCAATGGCGGAGTGTCGGGGCAGAAGAAAGGAACCGAGACCATATAAGCCGCGTCCTGCACCAGAACACCGACATAGCGATGATCGGGATGATAATCCCATGGACGATGAGCAATCACGACGTCGGCATTCCATGTACGAATCAATCGTGTGATCGTCTGGCGATTCTCCAGCGTTGGCAGCAGTTCGCCATCATGGATGTCGAGCACTTGAGATGTCACACCCAGCCGCTTTGCAACTTCTGCCGACTCTGCCGTTCGTCGTTTAGCAAG
>CAIXQV010000539.1 GCA_903921605.1 uncultured Planctomycetaceae bacterium
AAGTGCCGCTGAGTCTAAGCCGTTGCGTCTGCTGCATCTATGCCATTTGAAAAAGAACCGCCGGTTTGTCGAATTCCTGCGGCATCAGCAAGCCCGGGGAAGCACTATCAGAGTGCCCTGAGATGAGACCGTTTGTGAGGCTTCGCCGCAACAAAAACACTTTGCGGGACACACACAAGATCTCAATTGAATCACAAAAGGTCATGACACGATTCGGTCAATTTTACGCAAACGCTTCCTGCCACCTCTTGTGTCTCGTTACTCCTGCTGTCGAACGGAATGACCAAATCATCAGGATAAAAGCGATAGGTGGAGATTACTCCGCCAGCCCCATCTGGAAGGCTCCTTCGGGCAAGTCGCGACCGGTGAGTTGTCGGAATTGCAGATTGAGATTTGTGGCGAAGACGGACATGGGATCGATGTAGCGAGCACCTCGAGCACTGGCTTCTTCAGCGAAGGCAGAACCCACCATGCCAACCGTCAAATCCACTACTGTCATGCGTTCCCGAATGATCATGGGGTTAAGCTGCCCCTTGGCCGTACCGCATTCCATGCCGAAGTCCGCGATCACAAGAGTGTCCGTACGATTGTCATGAACCGCGTTCCAGGGAACATGTCGCACGCCAGCTTCGCGAGCGATGGTGGCCGCTCGATTGTCAGACGTCCCCGCAACACTGACTGCGGCGCCTTTGCTGACGAAGAATTTAGCCGCACCGCGAGCCATAGCAGAATGCCCGATCACGGTGAATGATCCTCGACTTGTCCAATCGGCCTGCCCTGTCACAGTCTGACCCGTCTGATCCACGGCTTCGAACAGAGTATTAATACCCTTCCAGCCGTTGCCGCCTTCCATAAGGACATCGATTCGCTCCGATGCTTCGGCGAACTCATCTTTGACCGCCGCCATTCCGGTCAAATCACCACTGTAGCCTGGATCCACGATCAAACCATTGATCTTCATTTTCTCCAGCATCTTCGGAAACTTAGTCAGGTCGCCAGGCATCAACGGTAGACAACGAATCGGTTTCTCCATTAATTGAAACGCGGCATTGAGAACTCGGCACGCCACGTTCTCTGAATCTCCCGCCCCCACAATCCCAAGGAAGCGAGTCTTCGCGCCGATTTCGTCCCAGCGGTAATCTTCTTTCAATTGCCACACAGTCGGCTGCTTGGGATACGCCTCCATGCCGCGTTCGAGTGCTGCATAAATCCAGGGTGAACCATACTTTCGGCCCAGCAATGAAAACGTCAGCCCCGAACGCCCAATGCCGATTCCGACGATCGGAACTTCACGCTGCTGAGTGACTGCAGCCAGCAACGGCCATGCAGCATCCATATCTTCTGTCAGCCACGTAAACTTGACGACGTCCGCTTTGGCCTTCCAGCATTGTTCAAAGACTTCGTCGATTTTGGAGAGCGGACGATTTAAGCTGGTGAATGAAACGACTCGTTGTGTCTTGCCGAAGCGAGGAATACTGTTCGCAATCTCCAGATCGAGTTCGATATAAGCGGGTCCCGCCACAATCGCCTCACGAAGCAGTTGAATTCGCTGCTGCTCGGTTCCCTTCCAGTTGCCTCCGTCCTTTTCACTGCGGCACGAAACCATGATCGGCTTGTCGACCATCTTGACGAGTTCACCTACATTGGGCTCGTTAATAAAATGGTCCAGACACAGTTCAATCAGGTCGCAATGTCGGGATGCATTCAGCAGATCAGCAGGAGCCAGAGTTCTCGATTCAGGAGTTACTGTAATGCAAATCATGGAATGATCTCGTGTAGAAAAACGATTCTGACTGAACGGTCAATGATGTTATGAATCTTAAGTTCGTAAATGTCCGGAGCGATCATCGATTCAGCGTTTTGAAAAATCGCCCCGACAAACAGGTCGACGCAATTTGCCAGCCTGACAAAGAAATAACAATCATAATCGGCATCAGAGGGGCTCGCATCCGAGTATCCGTCCAATAAACCGTATGCATGGCGAGAAACGCGAAAATGACCAGCCATAGCATGACCATCGAGCGATGCTGTGGCGATCGCTTTCCAAAGCACAGCTGAGTAATCTGCAGAATAAGCCCGGTCCATAGAAGCACGTACCAGACCATCACGAGAGACATCGACCGCGCGCTAACTGCTGAAGAATCAGCCGTGGAGATCGCCCAGAAACGTCTCAGCCGCAGCGCCGAAGCCTTCAGAAAACTTTCAGGCTCAGCTCGAATCGTGGCTATAGCCTTGGAGTAGTACCAGGCATCAGCCGCCGGTTCATTCGTCGCGATGATCCCCTCGCTCTCGGAATCGCGAATCATCCTCTTTTGCCACGCATCCAGCCCCGGACCGTCCCACGGGAATTCATCTGACCCGTTGATGACATCTCGATAGAAATCCGTGTTATTACCGAGAGCCAGCGTGTAGCCTCCATGAGTTGTCGCGGGGATAAAGTGATGAAATCGCAACGCGTTGCGGATAACCCACGGACACAAGACCAAACCCGCGACGATGGCCGGAATCAATAATCTGAACAGCCCACGAAGGACACTGGTTGACGCTGCCATCATCGCAGGAGTGGCCGCTGATTCGACCGCCGCTAAACGAGCTGGCCTGGAAAGTTTTGCTTTGAGGTGACACCACAACGCGTAAAGAGTCACGAACACGCAAACGATCATGACGACAGGTCGAATCAGCGTACCGATTCCGAATAGAACGCCAGCCAGAATCCCAGGCCACATCGGGTATCGATCGCTAGCAACAACACTGTTGCGAAATTTCTCAAACGCCACCACCGCAGCCAGCAGAATCGCCGCGCAGGGAACTTCGGTCATTGGCAGAATGGAATATCGAAGGAGTAAAGGATCAAGGACGACTGCCAGAACGACCAACAATGACCATCGCTGATCCATCCCGACTTGCAAAGCCAGTGTCCGTGTCAGCAGAAAGATGACAACGCACGAAAGGAAACTGACGATGGCGACGGCCACTGGATCGCTAAACCCACAGGCCATCAACCCACCAAGAACTACAGGGTAGGCAGGTGGCCGAAAAGCCGTGGGACGATTCGTATAAGGCCCATGAAAGCCTGCTCCAGCCGCCACAGGTTTCGCGTGAGCCAGATAACCATCATTGTCGGCCAGCAGATCTTCTGATTGATACCATCCCAAAACAAAGCGCAGCGTCAGACCGAGTGCCAGCAGCAGCCCCAGTGCTAGTTTTGAACGCTGCATGAATTCCCAATCGGTCCCTGTTGTGGTTATGTTCTATGAAGCTGCCGGAGCAAGCCAGAGTTGGCTATTGGAATCATTGGGACATGGCGACCGCAGGAGTTGATCCTCTACTTAACCGGAAAGCGCTTCCAGTCGCAAGGGGCTGTTCTCAAGGGACAGTCTCGACTTTCAACAACACAGCCAGCGACGACGGCGGAAGATATCGCAACACCTGACAAAATGCTCGGCCAGCCTCTGACTCACTGTGCAAATTGATTTGCTCAGCCTGAGAGAAGGATGTTGCAGAAGTTCTCAGTTGAAGAACGGAGTATTGGATCGGCGCGGTGAAACCGTGGCACGCCCAACAAAATCGGGACTGGCTCCCGCAGTAGTCCCGGAATCACGGAGAAAAGCGTCTACCACAAGTGCCCGGTTTTGTGATTGCAACTCTCAGTTGCGGGAGTGCTCTGCCTCCAGCCAAGGCATTCCGATAGAAACGGTAGGCGGACAAGTCTGCTACTGAGCGCAAAACTCTGCCATTAACAGTCCACCGAGCTCCGAAACAGTGTTCTCAGCAGGTACGACGCAGCAAACCCGACACCCCGATGTTCGATTGCCATAAGCAAGAGTTGCTATTCCTGCCGTTATGACCAGGCTTTTACAGAGGTTCGGCCGGTTTGATCGAAACTTCGTCCCATCTTATTGCCCAACCTGCCTTTACCCGTTTTGCCTTGTTCAGATAGAATCGAGAAGCTGCGGGACTAGCCCCGCGCCCTTGGCACACTGGGAGTTCTGAAGAACGGAGTTATTCCCGGCGAGCTAACGGCGGATCAGAACTTCAATACCCTTTCCCTGTTCGGTGCAACAGAGTGATTCAAATTCAGAGCCTGACACTGAGTTTGCTAAACACGAAGTCACACCTGAATCCCACTCGACCATTCGGTGATTAACGCATGAAGATTCTACATCATCTGGCACTGTTGCTGGCGACCGCAATCCTTACCATCTCCTCAGTCGCAGCACAAACACCTCAAGACGCACGAATCACGATCTCACATCCCGGGTTTGGCTCGTTGAAGTCAGACCTGAAGTCCGTGATCGACCTGACCTTGCCGGCTGAACAAACTCAGTGGGAAAACATCAAGGGGTACATCGATACATTTGCGATCGGCATTGATGATGTTCGCCCTGTTTACGTCAGCGTGATCACGGGGATTAAACCAAACACAATTTTGATCTGGATTCCGCTGACAGCCAAGCAGCAACTGTTCAAAGAGTTTCGTGAGAACCTGGAATCGCTGGGTTATGAAGTGACCCGCGACGCCAAGGATGTCACGTTGTTTATGCTGAGCCAGGACGCTGAGTCCGGGTGGATCCGAGTTTTCTCGACAGAGCGTTACGCAGCTTTGGTTTTGACTTCGGACAAGACGGCTCTGCCGGCCCTGAAAGAACTGATTCTGAAGGCAGTGCTGCCAACCGACAAAGTCGAAGGCAACATGTCCGCGGAACTTCTGAACACTGACGTCAGCGCTCCGGCTCAGGCACATCGCAAGGAAGCCTTTGCGGAAGTTCGTCGAGTCAGCATGGAAGCGATTCAGAAACGACCTTCAGAATCTGCGACAGAATTTGAACTTCGCAAGCTGGCCGTAAAGCAGCAGATGGACGAAGGCGAGCGAGTTGTCGGTGAGATCGCACGCGGATTCCTGTCGTTCGTTATGGACAAGAAGACGCCCGGAGCACCTACCGCATCGTTGAAGTTAGCAGCGAATGCGATCCCGGGAACATCTCTGGCCGCTGCAATCGATCAGATTAATACCCAGCCAGACGCGTTTGCAGGAATCAAGAAGTTTGAAGGCTCAGCACTGTCAGGACGCCTGAATCATCCAGTCGACCCGATGAGACAAGCAAATTTCCTTGAGTTCCTGGCGTTGACCGAGAAGGACATGGCCGATCGTCTCAAAGGCTCCAAAGAACGAACTGAAGCCGAAAAGGTCACGTCGCTGAAGGTGACCTCGTCAATTCTGGATGTGATCCGCAGCAGCATTAAAGCGGGATGGATGAATGGCTTTGTCGAATCTGTGCCGGACGGAAAAGGCGATTTTGTATCAGTCGGGGCGTTCTCTGCACCGGATGCCGGCAGCCTGACCGCCGTGTTGCCAGAACTGGCCAATGCCGGCAAGGGAAACCTTGTCGAGATGAATGTGGACAAGCAGGGTGACGTAGCGATTCACAGAGTGCAATTGGCCGAAGGCTACATCGATCTTGTTGATCGAGTATTCGGTGCGAAAAAAGATCTCTTCATTGGTGTTGGGCCGGCTCATGTTTGGCTGGCGTCAGGGATTGGCGGCAAAGACAAGCTGAAAGAAACAATCGCCGGACTGGGAGCACCTCAGAGCACCAATCATCCGGTTCATCTCGAAATTCACTGCCTGCCTTGGGTTCAGCGTTTCGAAGAGGCTGCCAAAAAAGATCTTCCGGGAAAGACCCCTGAAGAGCAGGAGATTCAGCGAGAATGGGCTCGCCGTCGCGCTCGTGCAATTGCCTCATGCCAGAACGGCGGAGATCGCATCGTTCTTGATTTCTATGTTAAGGATGGCGAAGTCACCGGCGATCTGACACTGGAACATGGACTGCTGCGATTTGCTGGAAAACTGATGTCAGCCTTCTCCAAGGCGAACTTCGAATAAGCTCGATATGACGGACGGACCCGCCGAACTCAACGACCTGGATGGTCTTCCACTGCACGACGACGATATGCCGGAAGATGACTTCGCTGTCGAAGACATCGAACTGGCTTATCGTCAGGCTCTGGAAGCACTGGATGCGGCCGAGCGGCAGATGGGTACCGTTTTCGTCGACTTCGCCGAGGGCGCTGCAACAAACTCAAGCGACGAAGAGCAGGTCGCTCAGGGCCTGTCGATCGGTTCGCAACTTGCAGAGGATCTGAAGTCCACGGCCGCGGAGGCAGAAGCATCCAGCCATGCCGTCCTTGTCGATGGGGTGCGCCGCGTTTCGCCTCGTGAAGTGATCGAAGCGGCGATCTTCGTCGGCGGCAGTGTCGCTCTGACAGCAAGGAAGCTGGCTTCCCTGATCGGAAACGATGTCGATAATCGAGTCGCAGTTTCGCTCGTGGACTCACTGAACCAGTCGTATGCCCGCGAGAATCGACCGTACGAAATCCGTCTCAACGAAGGCGGATACCGACTGGAGCTGCGGGAAGAGTATTCCGATATCTCCACGCGAACATTCGGGCTTGGCCCGCGCGATGTGAAGCTGTCTCCGGACGTGCTGGAGATCCTGGCCTTCGTTGCCTGGAACCAACCAGTCGCCAAAGAAACGATGGAGACGATCGATCGGCCAAACGCAATGTCTCTCCTGCGGCAACTGTTGCGATTGCAACTGGTTGAGCTGCAGCGCACTGGTAGTCGACGTACGGATGTCTCGTATGTGACCACCAGCAAGTTTTTGAAACTGTTTGGCCTGAGATCTATCAGCGAACTTCCAACCGCCGACATCTTTTCCTTCAAGTAGCGGCCTGCGCCATACTGCTATTCACAACTGCCCGATGGGCTCAGCCCATGGCAGCTTTTCGACAATCTCCCTTCGTGAAGGGCAGGTTCCTGGTTTCCCTGTCAGAGAACACCCCGTCTCAGGACTGCACGCCGTTCGCTGGCCGCGTGGCAACCTTCTCCTGAGGACGCAGATAGTGTGGTCCCACAGGACTTGGACGGTCAATGTGCTGGCGATAAGACTGGTTCGCCGGGCTCATGCGATTGCTGCGAAAACCAAAGCGACCGCTTGCCGTACTTGAATGCTGGCGTAGATGATATCGCGCGGCAATGATGGTATCTGATGAAGGCTCGGATGAACTGTCTAAAGTCACTCCCACAGCGGCGAGTGACAGCACGACGCAGGTGACAGCAGACAGCAGACGACGATGATTCAGCATGTGATGACTCCGGATCAAAAGCTCGTAGATCAGCAGGCAGACCTCGGATTTGAGGATGTCTTGTCGTCCATTTAGCCATCTCGGTCTGTCGGAGGAGACAAGTCCTCCAACCGAAAATGAAACATTACGACGCTGAGATGATCGAATCACGACGGAGAAACATGATCGATGAATTAACCCGCAGGAGATTTCGCGGATTTGAGTTTCAGGCTTATGTGGGTTGTCGGATTCTGCCCGAATAGGCTGCTAAAATATCACGACGCTGCTGTGCAAAGGTCCCCGACCACGCACGGTACGCTGACCGAAGGTCTCCACGCGCTCGCGGTACGTCCCAGCGTTCCTTACGACCTGCGGTCGATCAGAAGTGGCCCGGCCGAAAACCGGTCACAACGAACTATCTCAGAAACCGGCCACAAGAAAATACTGACCCGCCACAACGAAAGCCGGCCTAGCAATCAACCGTCTGACGGAACTCCCAGGCAGATACCTGATTGTTGTATTCACGCCATTCGGCCTGCTTCATTTTCAGAAATGCGCGCACAACCTGTTCTCCCAGTGCGGAATTGAGAACAGTGTTGGCTTCGAGATATCGCAGGGAATCCAACAGCGTCTCAGGAAGTTTGCGAAGCTCCTCGGATTGAAGTTTGTCTGTGTAAGCATTGAAATCTCTTCGATTTCCGGGAACTCGTTTTTGCTGAATCCCATCCAGCCCTACAGCGAGAATTGCAGCCGCACACAGATAGGGGTTCGCAGTGTTGTCGCAGAGCCGCAATTCAACACGTCCACCTTCCGGAATTCGGATCATGTGAGTTCGATTGTTGCCAGCGTAGCTGATTCGATTGGGCGACCAGGTTGACCCTGATGTAGTTGTTGCCGCATGTAGTCGACGATACGAATTGACCGTCGGATTGACGATCGCGCACAACGCTTCGGCAGAATGGAGAACTCCGCCCAGAAAATGGTAAGCCATTTCAGACAACCCGCAGGCATCATTCGAATCCGCGAACAGATTGTTCTTCGTCCCTTTGGCCCACAACGACAAATGAGTATGGCACCCGTTACCGGTCAGCTGTGAAAATGGCTTCGGCATAAACGTCGCGCGATAGCCGTGCTGTTCGGCCAGCGTCTTCACCAGGTACTTAAAGAATATCTGCCGGTCGGCCGTCGTCAGCGCGTCTGAGTACTTCCAGTTGATCTCGTACTGTCCGTTCGCGTCTTCATGGTCATTCTGATAAGGCTCCCAGCCAAGTTCCTGAATCGAATCGCAGATCTTTGAAATCAAATCATAACGGCGAGTCAACGCCTGCTGATCGTAGCAAGGCTTCGATAGTTCATCTCGCGGATCACTGATCGCCTTTCCATCAGGGGTCAACAGGAAGAACTCGGGCTCAACGCCCGTCTTGAGTTCATAGCCCAACTTCCCGGCGACATCCATCTGCTGTTTCAGGACATTTCGGGGAGCCTGAGCCAGCGGTCGACCATCCATCCAGAGATCTGCAGCCAGCCAGCCAACTTCCGGTTTCCATGGCAACTGGATCAAGCTGTTTGGGTCAGGCTTGGCGAAGATGTCTGGATCAGCAGGCGTAAGATCCAGCCAGGTTGCAAACCCAGCGAAAGCAGCCCCCGCTTCAGCAACTTCATCAATCACCTGCGCCGGAACAAGTTTCGCTCGCGAGACGCCATAAAGATCTGCATAAGACACCAGAAAATAGCGAATGCCCAATTCTTTAGCACGCTGCGACAACGCCATGAGCAGAACCTCGGAGAGCTAAAACCCGGAGTATCAAAATGATGAACCAAATCGCCCGAGTTTTACAGGCTGCGGAATGCCTTTGTGTCGTGCGCATCTGTGAACTCGGAACGCGTCTTACTGCTGAAGCAATTCATGGACCGCATTGCGAATAAAGTCAGCATCTGCCGGACTCTTGAGAGGATTCCCGGCCCGATGGCCCCACGCGGAAATCAAGGGCTCAACCCGACAGCTCGCGATATACTGCGCTTCAAGACGACAATCGTCTTCCGTGAAATAAAGATCCGAACGCCCAGGCATCAGCAAAGTCCTGGCGCTGATCCTCCGCAGAGCCTGCTGAAGGTCTCCGCCATAAACAGTGTTATCACTGATGTCCGACTGAATCCATGTCTCGATCATCGATAACAGGTTCGCAGGGTCTCGCCGCAGAAATCCCGCTTCCCAGTCACGCAGCAGAAAATCTTCCAGCGACGAGTATCCGACCGTCCGCCAGACTTCGTCCCGATAAAAAGCCTGCGATAGAGCCCAGCCCGCGTAAACTCTGGCGAAGGCCCGCAAGCCGCGTTCCGGACGGCCATTGAATCGATCGCCAGTCCAGGTCGCGTCAGTCGTGAGAGCACTCCGCAAACCTTCCAGGAACACTCGATTATGCGGCGATGTTCGAGCAGACGTGCAGATACCGGCAACGCATTCAACACGGTCGGGATGAAGCGCAGCCCAGTGCAACGCTTGCTGACCGCCCATGGACCAGCCATAAATCAGGGCCAGTTTTTCGATGCCAAGATGCTCAACCAACAGCTTGTACTGCGCGGCGACGTTATCGACATGAGTGAACACAGGGACAAGCGTCCCCGCGAAGGGTTCAGGAAGAGTGCTGGGCGATGACGACAACCCATTCCCAAACATATTGACCTGAATCACAAAATAACGAGTCGTATCCAGAATCTTCCCCGGACCAACCAGCCAGTTCACATCCTGATGCTGCGCGCCGTAGGACGTTGGATACAGAATCGCATTGCTGCGTGATTGATTGAGTTCTCCGTGTGTTGCATAAACCAGAGTCGCCTCGGGCAGCGTGACTCCGCGTTGAAGTTCGAACTGCGGCAATTGAAGAATCTGACTCTCGCCCGGCCCGGACCTCACGCTGTTGCTCCTGTTGAGCCGGACGGACCTGTTGAGCTCGACGAAGTCGTTGAAAACGACTGGATCACCTCAACCTGCGCCGCCACATAACTGGGCACCAGATGGATCAGACGTGACTTGAGTTCCTGATGAGCTTGTGGCAGCAGATGAAACGGGATCGATGGATACAGATGGTGTTCAGTATGAAACGGCATGTTCCACATGAACAACCTGACGGGCAATGCGGTCAGCGTTGTCCGTGTGTTCGTCAGGCCGTCGTCTCCCAGAGTACACCCGGTGTGTTCAGCCAACGTAATCATTCGCAGAAAAGGCTGAGCCAGCAAGGCTGGCAGAAACCAATAATACCACGCTGCCATTTGCCCCATCAGGATTGAAGCAACCGCTGCAGCATAGACGGTCAGCTGAAGTCCAGCCGAGATCGCAATGCGTCTGCGAGCGGAATCCGGGACGTACGGAATATTCTTCGTCTGTCCCATGGCAAGTTTAAGAAATCGCCACGGTCGCAGAGGCCAGAAGTGCACGCCAATGACTTCGCTGAGATAACCAGGAACAGACGCCGGCTTAAAGTCAGAGAGTTCCGGGTCCTTATCAGGATCCTGTGTATAGCGATGATGCCAAGTGTGGTAGTGTCGATAAAAATGAAAGTTGTAGAAGCTCATCAGGCCGGTGAACCAGCCGAACACTTCATTCAGCATCGGAGTTGCAAAAGCCGTGCGGTGTACACACTCATGCATCGGAGCAAACATGGTGACGATTACAAAACCATGGATGACCATGGCTGGAATCATCAACCAGAGATTGGTGCTGGTTAAATAGACCAGGATGCCGGTGAGGATCATCCCACCGACGTGCGTCAACGCGCGAATGATTCCCTTAATGTTGGAACGTCGGCTCAAAGTGCGAACTACGGAGATCTCAAGAATTCGCCCCGGCAGGGACGAAGTCCCCATGTCCACAGCATCAAGGGATTCTGAATGATTCAGCGACATCGTGTGTCTTCCCGCCAGTCTACAGAACGATCCATCGACCGACCGCGAATCCTGTGCGACCGTCCATGGAATCATTGAATTGGTTAGCATTTGCACAGCAAAAAATGATCCGTTTTTCACGACCAACCAGGTTGAATGAGCGTTTCGGCAGCGCAGAATGCATTCTCCGGCCGGGGAAGTCTCGGATGCTTCGTGCAGGTGCCAGCTGACACTCTGGATCTACTCCACAAAAATCAATGTTTTCCCGGAGTGAAATTCAATAATGAGTTGGCCTATTGCCTGCCTCAAACATTCTACTCCCGGTCTCCGGAAAGATCTCTGGGAAGCAGCGACCACAGCGCCTTCCTCTTTTTTTGGCACTCGCCGCACAAACTTTTGTCAACATCGGATGAGAATGAATCGTGCGTCTGATATGTTACATCACGCGTTGAGGTCGTTGTTCTTATGCTGGCATGTTGTTGTCTGAAAGCATTTCGATATGGACGCTCGTTTTACCATCAGTCTATGGACGTTGTCGATTGCGTTGCTCGGGTGTGCGTCGGAAGAAGCCCCTAAAGAATCCACCGAAGGTACAACCCAGCCTGAAGTGACTACTGAAGAGAAGGATTCCAACCTTGCCGGTGGTTATTCAAAGACCACTGTTGATGACGCGCAAGTGATCGCTGCCGCCGAGTTTGCAGTTGCAGAGGAATCCAAAAAGGGACCAAAGATCAATCTCAAGTCAATCACGACCGCAGAGACACAGGTCGTTGCCGGAACAAACTACAAACTGCAGATTCTGGTCGACGACAATGGCACCGAGAAAACCGTTGAGGTTGTTGTTTACGAAGATCTTCAGCAGACCAGAACGCTCACCTCATGGACGGCAAAGTAACTCGCATTCAATGAACCCGACGGTTTGCATACAGCGGATGCCCGCGGCGCGGATGATCAGGTAACAGGCCCTGACAGAAAAACTTCCTGGGGTCCTGGCTTCTGTGTATCCAACACAAACACTTCCGCATGTTGATCACGATAGACGTGCGGGCAGTGACAGGTCGTTCCCAGGACCGCCCTTATGACCAAAGATTACCAAACTTGAAGCATTACGGCGCAAGACTGTAATAGATTCCAAGATTGTTTCCGTTCGCACGTTCTGATGGCTGATAGAGTTTCTCGGCGGCCGGAGTTTCAAAACGCAGACCGTTGCCAACTGGCTGATTGATGAGCTGACATTTGTCGTCCTCCGGCGAAACGTCATTCCACCACGCCAGCGTCGATGATCCGCCACCATCCATATTGATTGCATCATCAGCGCCAGCTTGGCGCAGCAGTTCGCCCAGCTCCCGAGTTGTCGCGCCCTGGCTGGATTTTCGTCGGCCGTCGATGATCATGAAGTACAGGAACCGGGTATCATCGGAAAGACCGAGTCCCGTGCGAGGATGCAGGTCATCGCCAGACGGCTGAGCCACTCCGTCTGACAAACACAAACTGAATCCACTGACGGCTGTTCTGATTTTCGCCGTGTGAGTCTCTGAAGTCGTAATCTGAATTGAAGCCTGATTGTCAGCGTCGATCAGGAGCGACGGCGTCCCGTTTGCCGGGGAGACAACAGTCCCCTGACAGATCGCAAGTCCCTGCAGATTGGTCGGCGTCGGCTGATTCCAAGGCGCGGGCCAGGGAGAAAATGCGTCCGCGTTAATCGCGAGACGAATCTTTCGATCACCGCTTTGCGAACTCCTGACAAACTCCCGCGTCGTCTGTCGAATCGTCTCGACCTTGTTCTCATTCCACTCACCGGTTCTTGCGGTTGTATCCAGTCCCAGCCCCGGCGTTCGCAGGTCAACTCGCACGCAATGCAACTTCATGGATCGCGGTGCTGTTGCAAGTTCTGAAATGAGTCGCACGCCAGGGAGCATTTCTTCCGTTTGCTCCCATTCGAATTCAACGGATTGAGCAAAACAATGATCGGTCGAGACGACCAGGATCAGGGCGAATCCCAGCATGAATCGAATATGGCTCAACGGCGATGAGTAAAAAGTCACGTTCAGAGCTCCTTCTACCTGACAGCACGCACAGATGACGATGGGCAGGTGAAGCGTACCGTCTGATGCGTGTCGATCTCAAGACAACAAAGAACCCGTTATGCGGTTGAGTTGCCTGTGATGCAGAAAGACCTGAATAAAAATGGACAGGCATGTCTCATGTCAATGTCACCGCACCGTTGAGACTTGTTTCGGCGGCCGCAGTCTTGTCTTCGTTTGTTGCAACCGGAGATTGCTGCGAAGATACACAATCTGTTCAACGATCTATTCGCCGATCAACATGACCCCAACTCGATCCGCGTTTTCGAAACTCAAAACCGCAGGGACCGATGGATTGACGTTTCAATTCTGATTCCGCAAGGATCAAAGATTATCATGAAGCAATCACTCACTTTCCTCTTTGCACTTTTACTTTTGCCGTTTGGAAAAATCTCCGCCGGAGACCTGAAACTCGCGGCAGTGTTTTCAGACCATATGGTGCTGCAGCGAGACAAGCCGGTGCCCGTCTGGGGCTGGGCTGATCAAGGTGAAAAGATCACCGTCGAATTTGGCGGGCAGAAGCAAAGTGCTGTGGCAGACGCTGATGGCAAGTGGCAAATGAAGCTGGATCCGCTGGAGGCCAGTACGGAATCGCAAACGTTGGTCGTTCTTTCAGAGAAGCCGGATCGCAAAGCAGAAGTTTCAGATGTGCTTGTGGGCGAAGTCTGGCTTGGTTCCGGTCAGTCAAACATGGCGATGACCGTGAACCGCGCGAAGGATTTCGGGACAGAACAGGCCGCCGCGAACTTTCCTTTGATTCGCATGTTCAAAGAAGAATCCGCAGCCTCCGCAGCAGCCCAGGCTGACAGCAAAGGGAAGTGGGCTGTTTGCTCACCGGAAACTGTTGCCGGGTATTCTGCGACACTATATTTCTTTGGACGTGAGTTGCATCGCGAACTAAATGTGCCAGTGGGGTTGATCAATTCTTCGGTCGGGGGAACTCCGATTGAATCGTGGATCGCGGAGGAGGCTCAGGCAAAAGTCCCAGAGCTGAAGGATCTCGTTGAAGCACAGGCAAAGACAGCGGCCGCGATCGACGAAGCGACAATGAAGGCCAACTATGAAAAGCAG
>CAIXQV010000540.1 GCA_903921605.1 uncultured Planctomycetaceae bacterium
AACTGGAAACTCGCGATGAAGTGTTGGTAATGCTGGAGCAAGTTGCCAAACGAACTCCGCGATTGCCGTTGGTGGACGAAGCTGTCGCCGCAGCGTGGCTGAAGGACAATAATCAGGATATTCCGGTGACTCCTTGGGTACGCCTGATCGCGAACTTCCCGAACGAAGGCCGTGGTCGCCTACCAAGTCTGGCGTCGCGTGAAAAACAAACGGGCGATCTGACGGAGCTGCAGAAAGCTCAGTTGAACTGGATCGTTGCTCGCCAGGATCGAGCCTGGTACGCCGTGGGGCAAGCCTTCAAAACATTGAAGTCCCTCGGCCAGACAGAAGACCAGATCTTCGCACTGGACGGCGACTGGAAGGAACTGAATGCTGTGGATCAGGCGTTGTTCCAATTTGCGAAGAACCTCGCAGCGTCGCCGATCGCTTCATCCGACGAAGATGCGGCCGCCGCGCTGCAACAGACAAGCCCAGGCACCGTTGTCCAAACGGTGAACCATGTCGCCAGTTGTGCTTACTTTAATCGCGTGACGGAGGCGGCCGGACTTGCAATCGAGTAACCTCTCAACCTGCGGTGAGTTATAATCGTCTGTTGAAGGGTGATGGTCGTTGAATCCAATCGTGTTTCACATTATCAGCGGCGATGCCTTCTTCAGCGGTGTGGCGGTGTTGTTGGCAGTGGTTTGTTATCGCTGGTATCACAGGACGAAAACGATTGATTCCGCAAAGGTTCGATTGCTCCTGCTGATAGTGTTTCTGTGCGGGCTGATCGGCGTTGTCTTCTCGTCAACGCCGATGCCTCTGTCGTTTGCGATACTGCTCACGGGGCTCACTTTGGCGTGGTGTGGAACGCTGTGGTACGGAGCAACTCGCTGTCCCGGAACGCATCGCGCGACTGTTATGCTGATGGTGGTCAGTTGGAGTCTTGCCGCAGCGTTGGAGTTTCCGTGGCGACAACTCCCGGTCACCGCGACGGCGCCCGTGAATGCGCTGACAGTCATTGGCGACTCGGTCAGTGCGGGCATGGAAGAAGGCGAAGCAGAGACGTGGCCATCGTTGTTGTCGCGGCAACACAACCTGGAAGTCCAGGATCTTTCACACGTCGGAGAGACTGCAGGCTCAGCCTTAAAGCGACTCCTTTCGAATGGAATTCATCACGACTGGATCATCGTGGAGATCGGTGGAAATGACATTCTGGGATCGACTTCCGCATCACAGTTTGAGATCGATCTGGAAGCCCTTCTGAGTGAACTCAGTCGAGAGAATCGTAAAGTCGTCATGTTTGAACTGCCTCTGATCCCGCTCTATCACCGTTACGGAATGATTCAGCGCCGGCTGGCGAAGAAGTATGAGACGGCTCTGATCCCGAAACGCTACTTTCTCAGTATTCTGGCCGACAGCGATGCCACTCTTGATTCGATTCATCTCAGCCAGTCCGGGCATCAGAAGATGAGCGATCTGGTGTGGCGTTTGAGTCGTCCGAACTAAGCATTGCGCCCATACTCAGCATGTGCTTTTCCCGGATCTGGGGCATTGCGAAACGATCATGAGTTCGTTTGCCGTGCCGCGGTCGGAACTTATGACATTGCCGCCTGACGGCTTCGATTCCAGTTCCAACCGCTGACAGAACCCTGTCTGGACTCACTCCGTATTCCACTATCGAAGCGGTGGCCGTTATGATTTAAAGTTATTCACCGCACGGTGTGAATTGAGGCCGGGTGTTCGCGGGATACATTTAGCTGCCAGCCTCAATCGTGGCCGCCCACAGAATAGCACCAACCCATTGCACTCAAAGTTTTGTCCGATCGTTAAAAGACCCTCTTCATGCAAACTCTCGTCACTGGCGGAGGCGGATTTCTCGGCCTGTATATCGTTGAACAGCTTTTGCAGCAGGGGCATGCTGTTCGAGTTTTCTGTCGAGGTCAGTATCCGGCGCTGAAGGCTTTGGGCGTGTCCACAATTCAAGGCGACCTGCGGGATGAGGCCGCAGTGAATGAAGCCTGTCGAGATATCGAAGCGGTCTTTCACACAGCGGCGGTGCCCGGAGTCTGGGGTGACTGGAAGACATATTATGGGATCAATACGGAAGGCACCAGGAATATCATTAAAGCGTGTCAGAATCACCGTGTGGCAAGATTAATCTATACCAGTTCGCCAAGCGTTGTCTTCGACGGCGCTGACCACGTTGATGCAGATGAGTCATTGCCGTATCCGACTTCGTGGCTGTGTCACTATCCCCATAGCAAGGCACTGGCCGAGCAGGCTGTGCTGGCGGCGAACAACGAACGTTCACTACGCACCATCTCTTTGCGACCGCATTTGATCTGGGGACCTCGTGACAATCATCTGATCCCGCGGTTGATTCAGAAGGCACGCTCCGGTCGTTTGCGGCGAGTGGGTGACGGGACAAATGTCGTCTCCGTCGCCTATGTTGAGAATGCTGCGGCGGCTCATGTGCAGGCGGAGCAGTCACTCAGAAACTCCACGAGCGCAGCAGGCAGGGCGTATTTCATCAACGAGCCGGAGGCTGTAAATCTCTGGGACTGGATCAACCTGCTATTGGCGAAAACAGCTTTGCCACCCGTGGAAAAGACTATTTCTAAATCCACGGCCACTCGTCTTGGTGCGGTTCTGGAAGGTGTCTGGAACCTGTTTCGGCTCGGCGGAGAACCCCCAATGACCCGCTTTATTGCGGCTCAACTGGCAGGGTCACACAGTTACAGCATCTCCGCAGCGGAGCGAGATTTCGGCTACCGTCCCCTTTGCTCCACGGAAGAGGGACTAAGACGTCTTCAACCCGATCTTGATCACCTGAAACACTGATCTTCTACGAAAATCGAAGTTGATTAAACTGTGCAACGGAATAACCTGTTTCAGGAACAATGTTTTGGAATCACTCGAAGCTCTCACAAAACCGGGACAGGCCCCCTTGCCTGCCCCTTTTCCAGATGATTCTGCCATCTCTGCGGGAGCCCGTCCCGGTTTTGAATTGCGTTCGTAATTCCTTTACGTCGAACCTGAGACCAATACTTCCAATCCCACGTTATTCATTCCCACCGTCACCTGTAACTCCCCTGGAGATGACACGATGAGTTGTCTCATGCCTTCCCGCCTGCTTCGCACCTTGCGTTCTTCGCTGCTCTTGTCTGCAGCCACGCTTCTGTCGATTTTCTTTTCTTCAGCACAACTCAGTTGTTTATCCGCTGACGAAAAAGCTGCGGGCCAGGATGATGCGGCCAAAGCAGAAGACGCTCCTCAGAATCCGTTTCCGGAGGCCGTGATGGTGCCGGAAGGGATCCTTGAAGGCGGCACTGAGTGGCTCAATACGTCACATCCGATCGATCTGAAGGACCTGCGAGGAAAGATCGTTGTGCTGGACTTCTGGACGTACTGCTGCATCAACTGCATCCATGTACTTCCGGATTTGAAGTTTCTGGAACAGAAGTACGGCAATCAACTTGTTGTTATCGGAGTTCACTCGGCCAAGTTCGACAACGAAAAGGTCTCCCAGAATATTCGTGACGCAATCGTGCGATACGAGATCGACCATCCTGTGGTAAACGACAGCGAGATGTTGATCTGGCGCAAGTTTGGAACGCAATCCTGGCCGACATTGGCTCTGGTTGATCCCGAAGGAAAGTATGCGGGATCACAAAGTGGCGAAGGAAATCGTGAGCTGTTCGATAACGTGATTGGAAAGCTGGTTGAATATCATCGCTGGAAAGGCACGCTCGATGAAACGCCTCTCGTATTCAAATCGGAAGCCAGCAAGCTCCAGCCGACCCCTCTGCGATATCCGGGCAAAGTTCTTGCTGACGCTGCTGGTCAGAGACTCTTCATCACCGACAGCAATCACAATCGCATCGTCGTAACCTCAATGGCGGGCGAGCTTCAGCAGATCATTGGCAGCGGCCGTAGCGGACGAGCTGATGGGGCATTTGATACAGCCGAGTTTAACCGTCCTCAGGGAACCATCCTTGTCGGCAACAAGCTCTATGTGTCTGACACAGAAAACCATCTGATTCGCGTTGTCGATCTCGACGCAAAAACCGTCTCCACACTGGCCGGCAATGGTCGTCAGGGACAACCCGGAGCAACAGTTGACGGGACTTTACTTGAGACGTCGCTGAACAGCCCGTGGTCGATCGCACATACAAATGGTGTGCTTTTCATCGCCATGGCAGGGCCGCATCAGGTCTGGGCTCATAAGATCGGGACGAACCTGATCGAAGTCTATGCCGGCTCCGGACGTGAGGACGTAATCAACGGATCGCTGGCAACTTCGGCGTTTGCGCAACCATCGGAGATTGTGAGTGACGCTGAGGGCAAGTTCCTGTATCTGGTCGACAGCGAGGGTTCTTCGATTCGAAAGGTTCCGACAGATCCCGACGGGGAAGTCACAACGGTGGCTGGCACTTCGGAGCTTCCGCGCGGCCAGTCGCTGTTTGCTTTCGGGGACGTCGACGCGGCCGGCAAGAATGCTCGATTCCAGCATCCGCTGGGCATCGCAATCTCCGGAGAGAGTTTGTTTGTGGCAGACTCCTACAACCACAAGTTGAAGTCCATCGACCTGGACAAGCGAAAGTCTTCCACATGGGCTGGTAGCGGCAAGCCCGGCAATACCGTTGATCCACTAACGTTGAATGAGCCGGGTGGTTTGTCCATCGCTGACGGCAAGCTGTTTGTGGCCGACACCAACAATCATCGTATTCTCGCGATAGATATTGCCAGCAAACAGACAACAGTGCTGACCATCAACGGGCTGACTCCGCCAAATCCTCCGAAACAGATAGCCATACCAGAAACCGCCGATGCCATCGCTGTTGAGACGCAGAAACTCGCAGCCGGAGAAAAATTGAAGTTCAATGTGACGCTGACCATTCCGGAAGGTCAGAAACGCAACGACCTTGCTCCGGTCACATGGGAAATCTTTGCAGAAACGGAACAGTCACTGATCGCGGCAGACACACTGGGAGCTCGCGACGAAGCCATTGCCAACGACCAGAATGTCGCTCAGTTCGAAGTTCCTTTGACAGGCACTCCGGGCGAAGCGACGTTCATTGTGAGAATGAGTTTCGGCTACTGCGGTACCGAAGAGAACGCTCTGTGCCGCCTTGCGACCGCTTCCTGGAAGATTCCGGTGGTACTTAACACCGACGGTGGCGTCAGCGAGATTTCTCTGACGTTTCCAAAACCGTGATCTCCAAAGATTCCATGATCCGACCTGGAAAAGTGTCTCAGCGAATGCAGGCTAAGAGGCAATAACAAAACCGGGACAGGCACCCTTCTCCCCTTCTCCGGGGAAGTCAGTGCTGGTTTTACCATGCGGTCTACCTGGTTTGCTGTGCTTCCAGTGGCAGCCGCAGTTCGAAGGTTGTTCCGCTGCCGATTTCAGTCCGACAACTGATGCTGCCACGCAGTTCACGAATGCGTTCCGCCACAATGTAGAGTCCCAGTCCGGTCCCCTGTGGTTTCCCGGTGACAAATGGCAGAAACAGTGAATTCTGCAAGTCCGGACTGATCCCCGCGCCATTATCAACGACCTGGACTTTAAGAGTGCCGTTGACGATCTGAGTCGTGATGAGCACTCTTGGCATGGAGCAGTTCTGGCAGGCTTCGATTCCGTTCTTGATGAGGTTAAAGAAGATTTCGCTGAGTGTGGCGTCGGTCGCTGCGACGATGGCCTGTGAAGCCTGGAGCTCTGTCTGAACCTCCACGCCGTATTGCCGGGCCAGATGCCCAAGAATTCCCAGAAGCTTTTGAATCACGGTATCCGGTTCTGAACGTTGGCGGGTATCATCAGCCGGACGAGCTGACTCGAGCAGTCGTTGTGTGGTCGCGGTGAGCCGATCAATCTCAGTCAGGATCATCTCCACATCTTTGCGATGCTCATCTCGACTCGCCAGATCTTCCGCCAAAAGCGTGGCAATCGTCTTCATCGAAGACAGTGGATTGCGAATCTCATGAGCCAATGATCCGGCCAACAAGCCCAGTACCGACAGCTTCTCCTTCTGCATCGCCTGACGCTCGGCTACCCTGCGAATCTCTTCTCGCTGCTGATTGAACAAGACAGCCGCAAACTGATCGAACAGCAGTCCCAGTGTATTCCGCTGCTCAGACGTCAGCCGATCGGATCGTTCTCGGACGCCGATCAGCACCATTCCCTCCACGTCTCGATAACTGCAGCGAAAAGCACTGCCGAACTGGGCATTCAACATCCATTGTCGCAGTCCCTCATGCTGAACCGTCAGTTGCTCTGCCGTGATCAAATGCCTCGCCTGCAACAGTTGCCGCAACTCCGCTTCAACGGGAATCTCCGTGGACACAGAGGACGGGCAGCAGGCGTCCATGTCAGTACCGACGCGGACGACGATTCGCACCGAAGACACCTGCAGAGAACTCCGCAGGGCTTCGCAGAGCCAGCGAGTCAGTGCCTCAGGTGTTTCCGCAGATCGCTGCGAAAGCTGAACCGACAGTTCTCGCGTAGCATCGCGAACACGCGTCACGGAGCTGCTGAGCAGATACTGCATGGATTCACTGACTCGCTCCCGCAACGGACGCCAGGCCATAATCAGAGCCACAAACAGCACAATCTCCAGAACCACAAAATCGAAACGCGATCGTTGTTCCAGAACCGCCGTCAGAGGGGAAATCGTCGCGTGATGCAACCAGACGACGGCGATCAGACTGCCTCCATAAACCAGCGTTCGCTCAAAAACGATCGGCATAAGGCGATGGCGAAACACATACCACGAAAACATCAAAGCTGGCACAATCGGCGACAGAGCAATCATCATGCGCAGAGTGGGCTCGCCGGGCGATGTGGTCGGTACAAACAAATAGGCCACCACCATGACACTCATTGCCAACAGCATCAGGCTGAAGCGACGAATGAACGGCATCAATTGAGGTCGATGCAAACTCTGACAGGCCTTGTGAAAACAAAAGGCAGCGCCGCAGTTGGCGACCACCAGCCAGATCATGAATGGCATCGTGAAGGACAGAACACTGACTCGAAAATCCCGCCCCGAGTGCGAATACAAATGAGCGGCCACAGGGGCGATGAGCAATAGCGGGAGATAAACAAGCATGTAGCGATAGTCCACCGGCGGCCGCGGCCTGTCTCCGGTATGCAGAACTCGCAATCCACCGTGTAGCACGGCGGCAGGCAACAACATCAACCCCGCAGCCATCATCGTCATACAGCAGAGATCCAGCCGCACGGCGGTCAGCCCGAGAGAGTCCGCCAGGAGGCTATGCAGAAAATCTCCGACGTGAAGCAGCCAAAGACCGAGAAACGACCATGTCAACCAGACGGGCACTTCTGGCCGATTGCTGCGTTCCAGCAGGACCAGCAGCAGCACGGTGTCGATCACCGCGGCAAATCCCAGCAGAAAGGTTTCAATGGTCGCCAGCATTGTGCACACAGTTCGACAAAGTCAAAGATCTCTGAGATGTCAAAATCGTTGCAGAGTTGTATCGCCGAAATCCCGCCGAACATATCCGAGCACTGGCATAATCCGGGACGATTGGTCACCGCGATGCCCAAGACTCGCACTACTCACGATTCTGCAGGCTCTTCCTTGACAACTTCCCGACGCAGAATCACGTTATGATTCCGATCCGAACAAGCCCTTGAAGAAGGAGATAATGCCCAACACAAACAGCACAGGCGGATAGAAGAAAATTCTGTCACCCATCAATCCGACAACAAACCAAACGGCCGCGCCAACCATCATCAGGATTCCAGTGCCCATTGCTCCCCAATTTGTACCGGAACTTTGGCGAGCTTGTGATGGTGGTGCTTCATAGGCATCGCCTCGCGATTCGGATCCACGTGCCGAAGCTGATCGTCCCTTTTTCTTCGGCGGCATTGCGGCCGGTGCGTCATTGTAGCTGTCGTACGAATCCCAATTATCACTTCCGTACGCGTCGTCGCTTTTCTCCTCAACCCAATTATTATCCTGAGGTTCTGCACGGCGTGCCTTCTTCGGGCGTGAGGATGGAGTGCTCTGCGGTCTTTCCGCCGCAGCACTTCGCGTCGACGGTACCGAGGTTACTCGTCGAGGTGCGGGCTTTTCAGGAGCCTCCTGAACATTCGCCGCAGGTATGGAAACGACTGACTGACACTTCGGGCATTTCACTTTCTTCCCGGCCGCAGTCGAAGGGACAGACAATTTGCCCGTGCATTCACCGCACTGGAATGTGATCCGATCGCTCATGAGATTTCATCCCTTCGATTCTGGCGAGACAGCCAAAACGTTATAGATCTTTGATCGATAATTCAGGCCTGGCCAGGAGACCCGCCAGAAACGCACGTTATTCCACGGAGACAGAGATCGACTTCTCAGGAAGGCTTGTCGCTGCTTCACAGTGTTCCACAACGATTTTTTCTGCTCGATCTTTGCCGACTTTGATTGTGTAATTTCCGAGTGCATAAACGGGCGGAACAAACGACGCACCCTCGGTTCGAACAGAATACAGCGTCTCACCGGTCACTTCTTCAATCACCTCGACAACAGCCGACTCAGAATTCTGAAGACGCAACTCCGGCAACCAGCCAACAGGCTTGCGCCCATCATTGTCCTTTATGGCAACAGTCATCGGCCAGCCCGGGAACTGAGCAGAATCTCCGTCATCCACATTCGCAAAGCGCGGCCAGCACTCGAATGTAACCGTGCCTTTTGCTTTATCGAATCGAGCAATCCCGTAACCATCCGCTCGCTTGAGTTCATCACGCGGATCTTCAGGATTCGCATAGGCCATCATGGTGATGTGATTGCCCAGCCCATCCAGATAGTCGCCAGTCCAGGGAAGAGGACTATTTGCAACGGCATGAGGCCCCGCCTTCTCATCTTCCGGATGCCACCACCGCCCGTAAATCGTGTTGACGATCGCCGGGCTGGTGAATGCATAAGGTCCATCTCCAAAATCATCGATGCCGTGTTTCACGACAACCGCCAGATGCTGATCGCCGCAAAGATGCGGAGCCCACGCTTTACGAATCTCCCGCAGTGCCGCTCGGCGACCGGATTGAGGCCAGCCGTTGCAGTCGAGATCTGCCAGAAGCCGATCGTTCCGTCCGCCATGCATATGCACCGCGCCGCAGAACGCGGTCTGCGACAGCACGCATTTCATGCGAGCCCCCGTCCAGTCTCCAGTCCATTGATTCAGAAACTTCAACTGCCGCTCGCCCAACAACTGCAACCCCGGCACATCAACAGCCGTTCGATCATACTTCGGGTCTGTGATGTGGTCCGGTCGCGGGCCCAATTGAGGAATCGTGCCTTCCGGTCCGGTCTTGAATTTTCGATCTTCCAGAATTGCAAAGTCGACTCCACCGACGCGCAGGCGAGTGTAATAGACGCCGATGCCCTGTTGCACCGGAGTTGAATCAAACGGCTCCGGCAAATGCCAGGTCTGACATCGCTCCACCATCTTCACGTAATCGGCGGGATAAAAATAGCCGCCATCAGAGCCCGTTGCTTTGCTGGATTTCTTGCCGTCGGCTCCCCAGAGATTCGGATGTCCAACATCATGATCATCGGGAATCGAAACAACCGGCCGGTCTTTTAGAATGTCACGAAACTGCACACCCCACTCAAGCCATCCGAACGTATGCTGGGTGTGGTGGTAAGACTGATCTCCGGCGAAGAACAAAAGGTCCGGATCCTGCTTGCGGAGATTCTCCACGATCGTGACTCGCGGGCCAGGCGTCCGGCTTGAATTACACGACAATGTTGCCACAACGATCGTTGATTTATCGACAGGGTCTCGTCGAATAGTCCCTTCAAAAGAAGACTGCTGAGCCAGGCGAACTCGATAAGCGACATCTCGGGAGTTATCCCAGTTATCAACTTCAAAGTGCGCACTCCAGCCGGGATAAATCACTTGCGATTCTGCAGCCTGCTTCCATTCGTCGCCCTCGCGAAATTCCAGTGTCGCGGTCCGTGGCTCATCCGGCCTCAAAGGATACAACTGCGCC
>CAIXQV010000541.1 GCA_903921605.1 uncultured Planctomycetaceae bacterium
AGCCAAGGCCCAGAGTGAAAGTCGACGACCAACTTCCTGCTTATTCGGTGGGTGAATGTCGTTAATTGTTGTGATGTCTGTCAGCACCGCCATGCCGGTGTTCTTGACCGACAACGTTGCTGTTTGAGCTTCCCAGATGCCTGCCAGGCGAGTTGGATCACCGCCATAGTTATATGGGGCCAGTTGAGCAAACAGGAATGGAAAATCGCGATTGCCTTCCTGATTCCAGACGGAGCGCCATCCTTCGATGAGTCCCTTCTTCAGTTGGAAGTAGTGCATTCCCTGTCCGTTGTTGGATTCACCCTGATACCACAGGAAGCCGCGAATGCCGAAGGGCACAATCGGATGAATCATCCCGTTGTACAGACCTGTGTGTTGGTAGTTACTGTTGAGGGGATGCCCGGGAAGATCACCGGAAGCGGCTGGCAGTGGATCGCCCGGTTTTGCTACGGCTACCGTTGCTGAAAATGCTTTCACGCTTTCTGAATAAGCCACCAGTGCGTCGGAATAGCCTCTCAGCATCCCGAGCCATTCGTTCTTTTCGGCCTCCAGTTCCGGAACTGCCGTATAACCCTGTGGCGGAATCCATGGCTGAATACGAGTCCCGCCCCAGGCGGTTGTGATCAAACCGACAGGCATGTCCAGCTTCTGATGGATCTCTCGACCGAAGAAATAGAGGACCGCGGATGAGCCGCCCACAGTTTCTGGAGAACATTCCACCCATCTGGCAGCGACGTGTTCCGCTGGAGTTCCGGAAGGAATCAGCGGAATCATGAACAGGCGGATCTTGGGAAATTTCGCATTCGCAATTTCCTCTCCTGCGTTCAGGGACGCAGAAACACTCCATTGCATATTGGACTGGCCCGACCCAGCCCAAACTTCGCCCACCAGAATGTTCGCGACTTTGATTTCGTTCTTGCCCTTCACGATCATTTCGTGAGGTCCACCGGCCGTCTTGATCGCTGGCAGAGTGACTTTCCACTTGCCACTGCCATCAGCTTTTGTCGTCGCCGTTGAATCACCCAGTGTCACGGTGACGTCTTCACCTGCTGCCGCCCAGCCCCAGATCGGAAGAGGGATATCCTTCTGCAACACCATGTTATCGCTGATCACTTCAGGCAGCCGTACGTCTGCAACACTGATCGAATCACAAGCGACCACAGTGGCAACCGCCACCAGACACCAACGTACACTCATCATCTGAAAATTCCTCGACAGACTATAGCTCGTCATCATCCACAAAATTTGGAGCAGGCTGATCCGGATCATCGTCTTCCAGAGACAAAATGTCATCCGCGTAGACGTCGGAATCATCCCATGATTCATCGAATTCCGAATCATCTTCTCCGCGAAGTTGCTCATCGGTGAGTTCACTGATTTCTGGTTCGTCATCGATTTCGTCAATAACTTCCTCGTCAGATGTCATCTCCGGAGGCAGAGGCGTGTCACCGCTTAGAAGATCCGGGTCACTCTCGTTTCGGCCTCGCAGAACAAGCCGAATAGGGACTTCCTGAAACGGAGTCACCTCTCGCAGAAAACCCAGCAGGTATCGCTTCCACGATTCGTCCAGCAGAGAAGACTCGTTGCACTTCAGCACGATCGTGGGAGGAGAACCTGCGATCTGTGACGCGAAGTAAATCTTGGGACGACGATTCTTTCTGATCGGTGGCGGATTCTTTGCAATCGCTCTTTGCACAGCTTTATTCAGCCGAGAAGTGCTCATGCGGAGATTCGCCTGCTTGTAAACCGACTGAGCCAGATTCACAAGCTTACGAATATTGCGACCATCTTTTGCCGTAATAATCGCGATCGGGACGTGACGCATCGAACTGAACGTGTCCAGAAGATACTTCACCCACTTCTCTGTCGTCATCTCCTCATCCAGAGCCGCGTCCCACTTATTGATGACAAAGATGCACGGCTTGTAATGCTCATTGATCTCTTCAACCAATTGCTTGTCGACTTTGGAAATCGTCTGCGTGGCATCAAAGAACATCAGCACCAGATCCGCCCGGCGAATGCTCCGCTGAGCTCGCACAAGGCCGTAGAATTCGATGTCGTTGGCCAGACTCTTTTTCTTGCGAACACCGGGAGTATCGATCGCAATAAAAGACTTGCCATCGACCTCAAAGCGAATGTCGATGCTGTCGCGAGTTGTCCCCGGGATGTTACTGACAATCACGCGTTCGCTCTGCGCGAGCTGATTGATGAACGTGCTCTTGCCAACGTTGCGGCGCCCGACGACGGCCAGACGCATGTCGGATGGCTGCAGCAGATAGTCGCCTTCCGCCGTTTCGGTCTCGCGAGCTGCTGGAAGCAGTTCAACAATCGCGTCAATCAGCAGATCTCGATTACGATTGGCCTTTACGCTGGTTGCCACATAGGGCACATTGGCCAGCGTCAGGAATGTGGCGGCTTCCTGGTCCAGTTTCGGGGAATCGCACTTGTTGACAATGAGTATCGACGGTTTGCTCATGCGTCGCAGTCGGTCGGCGACGTGTTCATCCAGTGGTGTCACGCCAGCCTTGGCGTCGACCACGAACAGCATCACGTCGCATTCATCGAGCCCTGTCTGAATCTGACGTTCGATATCTTCAGACAGGTCGTCGCTGTCAACGATGCCGATCCCGCCGGTATCCATCAGCTCAAAGTAGCGATTTCGTTCATGCATGATCCAGGTGACACGATCGCGAGTCACTCCGGCGGTTGGGTCAACAACGGAGATCAATCGGTCGGCCAGCCAGTTCAGCAACGAGCTCTTTCCGACGTTGGGGCGACCCACAATCGCCACTTTCGGAATTCCCATGTCTGCTGTCCTTTAACGCCCACTGACGTACTGCAAAAAATGAATCGGTTGATCGGTTTCAGAAAGCGAGCAGGAACGAGCTGCGAGCCCATGAGTGGGCTTCAGGTGATAAGTTCTCGACCGCGCTTACAAAATGCACCGAGGAAAAGCTGGGAAGCCTACACCTTTGAGGCTTCCCCGTCATTCGACTGGCCCGAACCACCCCCGAATTTCGCACAAGTAAATACCATTCTGGCGTGTTCTGACGTGGCTGCGTACACTCCGAGGACCTGAATCAGGATTCTTTGGAGATCAGCCGTGGCCGATAAACCAGTTCCAGCAAAGCCTATTTCGCCTCAAAGGCCCCCCGTTTCTGCGCCTGTTGAGGCTGCCAAAACCGACAGTTCGACTATCGCCATCGGGGCTCCGCTAAACCGGAATTCTCCTTCATCCTCGGCAGTGAATTCAATGGCCGATGTCAGCAGTGGAAAAAAACTCAACGACAACGGAGAAACACGCAGCCGGCGGCGATCGGCTTCGCGCTCGACTGGCCATAGTGATCGTCTTGTGTCACTGGACGCCTTCCGTGGCTTCATCATGATGATGCTGGCGGCCGGAGGATTCGGGATTCTGGCCTTCTCAAAGATCGATAAATCATCTCCGGTCTGGGAAGTCCACAACTGGGACAAATGGCACACCATTGGAGACCATTTCGATCACCCAAAGTGGCTGAGTGTTTACGACAAACTTAGTGTGTCGTTCTGGGACCTGATTCAACCTTCGTTCATGTTCATGGTCGGTGCGGCCATGCCGTTCTCCAGCCAACGTAGAGAATCTAACGGGCAGGGATTATTTGGGCGTACTCTGCACGCCATCATGCGTTCCGTGGCTTTGGTGCTGCTGGGAGTTTTTCTGTCGTCGCTGGGACATGAGAAAACTCTTTGGATCTTCCCCAACGTGCTATGCCAGATCGGGCTCGGCTATTTCTTTGCCTGGGTTATGCATCACTGGCGACCAATGTATCAGGTGATCGCTCTGTTCGTGATCCTTAGTGGCTACTGGGGTTGGTTCTACATGAATCCACCCGCCGCGAATTACGACTATGCGGCCGTCAGCGCGAGTCCGGAGAATGGCGAGATCTTTGAGGGAAAGTTTGCTGCATGGTCCAAGAACGCGAATGCGGCTTACAAATTCGACAGTTGGCTATTGCCAAGACTTCGATCGGCCCTGGAGCCAGTTCCAGTGGCCGAAACAGAAACGCAGAACGAGGCGACAGCAAAAGAAGAGACGGCTGCGGCAGCCAATGAAACAGCAGGTGCTGACGAGAAACCAACGGCCCCTGAAGAGGAAGTCAAAGCGACCGAAAAACCAGCTTGGTATCGTCAATGGTTTCTGCTGAATGCAGAACCTTACAAGCCCAACTCGGGCGGCTACACAACCTTGAACTTCATCCCGTCAATTGGCACCACTCTGCTGGGGATTTTATGCGGTCAGGTGCTGTTGCGAATTGATTTGTCGAAATGGTCCAAGCTGGGAATTCTGATTACCGGAGCTGCCATTTGCTTCGGTTTGGGCATCGCTTCCCATGAGTATGTGTGTCCGATCGTCAAACGCATCTGGACGCCAAGCTGGGTTCTGTTCAGCGGTGGCTATGTGATCGGTATGCTGGCGTTGTTCTATTTCCTTTTTGACATCCTGCCTCTGAAACTGCTGGCGTTTCCTCTTGTCGTGGTCGGCATGAATTCCATTCTGACCTACATGCTGGGGCAGACAATTTCAGGCTGGACGCGCGAAAGCGTGGTTAAGGTACATCTCGCCGGCATGATCGAAAACGTCTTTGGCCCTAAAGCACTCGATCCCTTATGGTACGGCCCGATCACACTGCCCTCGACGGTGTTTCTGCTCTACTGGTTTTTCCTGCTTTGGCTGTATCGACAGCGGATCTTTCTGAAGCTGTGAAACAAACACTGAACTCCAGATATGTGATTGCCCTGTCGTGATCCGTGTCGCCGCTCGCTCTGTAACTCTTCACGTTCAGCATCGACGATAATCGTTCCGCTACTTTGCGGCCGTCTTGGGGGTATCCGAGCTGCGATGACGAATATGCAACATCACAGGGAGAGTTGTAATGCCGTCGACACTGGACTTCAGGTAAAACGGGCGGCTCGATTCGGGCACCCACTTGGCTGTGGTGATAAAGAATTCGCGTTCGTTCTGGCCTTCCAAAAGCATCAAGCCGTTTAGTCCGATGTTGTCGACGAACACGCCGTGAGGCATATTGCGGCCGGAATCTTCTTTGCCAAACTCCACAAGCCCTGTGTGATCCAGGCGATCAACCTTCAAAAATGCTCGCACGGTTTCTCCCGCCCAAACCGTCAGCTCAGGAGTATGCTCGTTCTGGCCCGCAGCCTGTTGGTCGGCCGTCAGAATTCGTACCGATATCTTCGGCTTTTCAGCGATTGCCAGAGTCTTCAGCCCACCCACATCGTGGATCACATCCTTGTCGCCAATTCTTGCGCGAGCTTTAAAGATAACACCCTTCACAGCGTCTTCTGCAGGCTGAACAGCATCATTGGATGCAATAAGAATTGCCATCGCCTGACGCTGTTCCGGCTGAATGATGACAGGATCTGACAGAGTAAACCCGGCTGGAAGATTCTCCGCGAAGATCTCGATCGGGCCGTCATAGCCATCAAGCCGTGTTGCTGTGAAAATGATTTCGCGACCAGTTCCCTTATGAATGCTCAACGCATCTCCTGCCATCGCTATGTTGAAATCCGGCTGTGGATGTCGCAGCATCAACTGGTACTTGTAGTCGGCTCCCTGAAATCCGCGAGCATCCTTCAGGCGGACGAGATAAGTGCCATCCGCCGGAGGCACGAATGTCAGCCGTGAATCTTTGCCCCACTGACGCATCGAGTCGTCATCGTTCTGGCTGTAAATTGGAAAGATCGGCAGACCGGTATCTTTCAGAACTACGTCAGCTGGATAAGGCACGACAATAAACGCCGGCCCCTGCAATGGATGGGAAGTCGGAGTTGTTCCAAAGTAGGTCTGACGCAGTGTTGCACCGGGATAAACTTTGAAACCAGAATCCGGACCACGCGGGTAGAGCCAGAGTTTCACGACTTCGCCGTCGGCATAGAGATACTCGTTCAATTCCATTTCCTGCCAGTTGAAGACTCGAAAGTCATCAGCCGTGTCGGAATCCTTCCCGCGGAATGTGAAGTAGGAATCTCGCACGGCCTGCAATTGCGTCTGCAAGACAGGCTTACCATCCGGAGTCACCACTTCCACAGTAGAATCCAGAGCCGACTTATCACGGGACGCCTTGACCTCAAACAGAATCGGCTGCCCCTTTTTTGCCTCAAAGCGAAACTGATCCTCATCGCTGCCAGAAGTTGCACCATCGATCACACCTGAGATTTTTGCAGGAAACGGAACAGCCTGCGCAACCGCAAGTTCACTGTTTGGCTCCATTTCAGTCAACTCGGCCAGTGGTCCTGCCGCTTCGGCCATGACGACTACTGCCGCTGCATCACTTGCTTCCGTTTTGGAAGCGATCTCCGGCAGAGCGACAGATCGCTGTTCGCCTTTCGACGTGGAGATCAGAACGCGAGCGTTTGCACTGTCGATCGCCAGACTCGTGACAAGGTCCTGAGTCAGGTTTTCGGCCGATTGTTCGTTAACCGTTGCGGCATCCCAGGTTTTGATCGATCCCATGTCGGACGTCGTGACCAGATACCGGCCGTCGTCGGAAATCGCCAGGCGAGTAATCACGCCCTCATGAGCAAAGCGAGAGATGATCAACGGATTAATCTGCGGCCCATCGATCGACACGAGCTGCCACTTTCGAATTCGGCTGTCTGCTCCAGCGCCCAGAACAAATCGATTATCAGGAGTAAAGACCACCGAATACTGTTCGGCCTGCGGCTGGCTAAGCGTATCGAAACGTTCTCCAGTAGCCACATTCCAGATTTTGATGGTCGCGTCGGCACTTGCAGAAGCCAGCAACTTTCCATCCGGACTAAAGCGAAGATCAAACACCGCGCCGTTGTGGCCAGTCATTTCACGGATCTTCTCACCGGTCTCCGCATTGTGCAAAATGATGCGACGATCGTATCCGGCCGTTGCGACAATTGTTCCGTCCGGAGACCAGTCGGCCGAATAAAGAATATCGTTGTGGCCGGCGAACTCCTTTTGAATTGAGTCCTGTCCAATAACAACTTCGACCGCTCGACCAGCAAGCCCCGGCGTGCCCGTGGCCAGCAGAACTCTCGTCCCATCGGCCGAAAGACGCAGTCCGTTCACCTTGCCGTCTGCGATCGGCAGACTCCAAACAAGCTCACCGTTCTGAACGTTTCGCTGTTCCACAAGTTTAAATCGACCAGACAGCACAGTGTGGCCGTCCTTTGATAAGACCATGGCCAAAGCCGGAGATCTGACCTTCGATGCAGTAACTGCGACTTTCGGAAGTGCTGGCAACACGGCCATCCGACTGTCGAATTTTCCACCTTCGTGTAACCATTGGGTGAGAATTGCCAACTCTTCTTTTGAAGGCTGAGCTTCATCGGCTGGTGGCATATGGTCGTCGCCAGTGCTGACCAACACCTCGAGCAGTCGACTCTTCGCAGCGGTAGTCTCGTCAAGCACTGGACCATTCTCGCTGCCTTTCTGAATGTCATCAGGGGCCTGCAAAGAGAGCCCGTTTTGAGCATCCACGCGACTATGACAGCTCACGCAATACTTTTGCAGCAGCGGAGCGATCTGAGTGGAATAGCGAACTGATTCCGCTGCCGTAGCGACGAGCGAAAGAGTCAAACAGTAAGTCAGTACAGAGACAGTCAGCAACGCTCGCACGAACATCAGCGCACCTGCAATTCGGCCTTGATCGAAATCGGGGTCCTGCCGGTTAATTTCCGGCGACCGGATTGTGGTGCGAATCGACTCCGGCTGCAAGCAGCCACGACATACCGTATTTGCGGGGGGCCTGAAACCTTTTTGTGTCCTGAAGCCGCCATCCCGTAAGTGCTCATAACACAAGACGATAAGCACGTCAGTGCTTCATGGAGCCTGTCATACAAGCCCGATGCGCCAGCGAGTGCGTATTACTTCCAGGCAGTGCCGCCTCTGCGGCCCCGTCCGGCAAATACGATCCTGCGTCCATTTACATCGAATGGAGGACATGAGAGCTTCGCGCTGCAAATACGCACTCGCTGGCGCGTCGGGCTTGTATTGTGGAACGTTACGATTTAATTGAGACCCAGCCAACCGGTTTAACTCAGGTGATGTGGAGTTAGCGCTTGAAAGAATTTAATGCTGGCGAGCCGATCGCGTATTTTTTTACTTGGACAACCTACGGCACTTGGCTTCCCGGTGATCATCGTGGTTGGAACCCCAAGGACGGAAGTGGGCCGCAAACTGCCAATCAGCTGTTTGAGGAGATGGCTCGTTCTCAAATGACCGAGCCAGAGTTCCACCTCTGCACTGTCGATCGCGAACTTGTCGAAATGGTGATTCGTAAACATTGCGAAATCCGTCAGTGGACTCTGCACGCCGTGAATCCGCGATCGAACCATGTGCATGTTGTGGTCACGGCACCGGGCTACGAGCCAGAACCGGTTTACGAACAATTCAAAGCCTGGTGTACTCGACATCTGAAAGTAAATCACAAGGAGCGTGAGAATTTCTGGACAGAGCGAGCGAGTCGTCGCTGGATTAACCACGAAGAGGATCTTGAAGCCGCCATCCTCTACGTGCTTGAAGCGCAAGACGGTGATCACGGCGCTGCTTCATGGAGCCGGTAATACAAGCCCGACGCGCCAGCGAGTGCGTTTCACTTCCAAGCGCTGCCACCGCTGCGGGCTTGCTCGGTAAGCAGTATCCTGCGTCCATTTGTAGCGGCTGGAGTAAATCAGAGTTTCGCGTTGCTAATACGCACTCGCTGGCGCGTCGGGCTTGTATTGTGGTACGATCAGGCCCGCTGCTGCACCCCGGGGGAAAACCCGAAACCAGGAGCTTCAGAGAAAGCGACCTCTGAATCGCACTTTTTCAGAATCAGCCCAGGATCTTCGTCGTTTGTCGCTACAACTGTTTTAAGCGGTTTTCTTACGCGAAGGCTAATGTTTCCTTGAATGAACATGTTGAGCCAACCGGCTTATTTCGCCCTGTCGTCAATTCAGGGGTAATACTCAAGCACAGAGTCCATTCTGCAAATCATTGTTTCGCGATGACGTTCTGCCCGTCGCGATTTTGATTTGCGGACTAAGCCCGTCTCGTTTCTCCCCAGAACGCGAAGAAAGTGTTGTATGTCGGATTATGATACTGATGTACTGGTCACGGATCGACGCAGATCATCACAGCGCCGCACAAAGCCGGAACGCCGACCAGTCAGACCCGTCAAGGAAGTCGCTCCAGAGCCGGAAGAGGAAGTCCGATTCGAAGATCCAGGGATCTCTGCTCGCAGAGAAATCATGGACCGTCGTCGACAGGATCGTCGACGTCAGATCGACCCCACAACTTGCGAACGCGATTACTCGGATGGAGAAATCGAGTTTATGCGTGCCATGGATGACTACAAACGCAAGAGCGGCCGACCATTCCCGACATGGAGCGAAGTTCTGGAAGTCGTGATGAGTCTTGGATACCGCAAGGTGGCGGATCCTTCTCTGCTGGAGTGGAGAACATTCGGCGATCAGATGGGATCACTCTGAGCTTCGTCAAATAGTAATCATCTTGCTTCGCAGGATGCCAATTTCCCCGGAAGGAACCCGGGGAGTACGTTGGTGATCTGAGCGTGGCGAAAAACCTTATATCCTGCGAACCGCATTTCTGGCGTCCCTTGTGACCCGAACATGCGGTTCGTTGCGTTGAGGGGTCAAGGAATCCGGTGCTCTGTCCAGCGGTAGGATGGACATTCCAGTCTGTCGACACGTTCGTCGGACAAAAAATGTCCAACCTACGGTTCCAGGCCTGACACATCACTAAGCAAGAATCCCCTCAACAACATGTCCGTGCACATCCGTTAGACGGTACTGGCGACCCTGATAGCGGTAAGTCAGTCGCGTATGATCGACGCCGCAAAGATGCATAATCGTGGCCTGCATGTCGTGAACATGAACTGGATTCGCCACGATGTTCCAGGCAAAGTCGTCGGTCTCGCCATACATAGTCCCGGGCTTGATTCCTCCGCCTGCCATCCACCAACTGTAGGCTCGACCAAAGTGATCGCGACCTTTGGGGTTGGCGGGATCTCCCTGACCAAATGGCGTTCGTCCAAATTCTCCGCCCCAGACGACCAGTGTGTCATCCAGCATCCCGCGTTCCTTCAGATCTTTGACCAACGCGGCGGAAGGACCTTCGGTGTCGATACATTGCTGTTCAAGCTGAGTATGCAGGTTGCCGTGCTGATCCCAACCGGCATGCATCAATTGCACAAACTTAACGCCTCGCTCCAGCAATCGGCGAGCGATCAGACAGTTGTTCGCAAACGTCCCCTTCGCCAGTGCGTCAGCGCCGTAACGATCCAGCGTGGCTTTTGTCTCGCCGGAAAAATCGACAAGATCCGGAACGCTCGACTGCATCCGAAACGCCATTTCGTACTGAGCAATTCGAGTATCAATCTCGGGATCGCCATAATCTTCCAGATGGGCCTGATTCATAGCGACAATGTCGTCCAGCAGGTCGCGGCGTGAGCCAGAAGTGACCCCCGGCGGATTTGCGAGATATGGCACAAGGTCTCCGGTGTTGCGGAAGCGGACGCCCTGATAACGACTGGGAAGAAATCCACTGCCCCAGTAATAATCGAAAAACAACTGACCGCAGGTCTTCGCTTTATCACTGGATGTCATCACCACAAACGTGGGGAGATTGTCGGTTTCGCTGCCCAGCCCATACGACAGCCACGCTCCCATACTTGGACGGCCGGGAACCTGCGCACCCGTCATGAAGAACGTAACGCCCGGTGCATGATTGACAGCTTCCGTGTGCATGCTGCGAACGACACAAATGTCATCAGCGATCGATCCCACGTTGGGCAGCATTGAGCTGAGCGACATTCCGTTCTGGCCATACCGTCGAAATGGCTTGATCGAAGGTAAACACGGCCATTTGCCGTATCCACTGGACATCGTCGACAGTCGCGTGGTGCCGCGGATTGTGTCCGGAATATCCTTGCCGGCCATCTCACGCATCACAGGTTTATCATCGAACAAGTCGACATGAGACGGACCGCCGCCTTGCCAGAGGACGACAACGCGTTTGGCTTTCGGCGCGAAATGCGGAAAACCCGGCAGAGGAGGCTCGGCTCCAATGGCCGAAGACGATTGCATCAGCGACGCCAAAGCCGCAAGCCCCGCTCCGCTGGCCGATGTGCCAAACATCTGACGGCGAGTGACGCGAGCGGCATTGTCCAGAAACGGGTTCGTCATGATTGATCTCTTGAGGGAGTTCTCTTGCGGTATCAGGGTCAGCTCTTCATGTAGAATGGGCATTCTTGCCCGTCGAAACCCTGTCGGACAAGAATGTCCAACGTACAACTTACACGTCAAAAAACGCACTCGCGTTTATTCTCTGGTCAACGCTTCGTCCAAATTCAAAATGGCGAGACACACCGCCGTCATTGCGGCATGCTCGGCCGAGTTCAGTGATTCGTCACGCGTGGCTTCGCCAACAGACAACAAAGCCTTGGCCGCATCCGCATCGGCAGAATAAAGGAGAAACTGCTTTTCATACGCTCGCGTCAGAATCGCACGATCACGCTCTGTGGGAGCTCGTCCCAACACTTGTCGAAACGCTCTTGTCAGCCGAGAATCTACGTCCGAAGAAGCCTTGCAACATCGTTCCGCAAGGACTCGAGATGCTTCGACCCACGTTGGATCATTCAGCGTCGTCAAGGCATGCAACGGAGTACTCGTCGGAGTAGAACGAACTCGGCACGCCTGGCGATTCGACGTATCGAACATATTCGCCGGCCCGACCGTACGACGCCAGAACGTGTAAAGACTTCGTCGATACAAGTCGTCACCATGAGACGCCGGATAAGTGAAGTCGCGTTCTTTGGTGATCGCCAACGATTCCCAGATATCATCCGGCTGATAAGGATACACCGGAGCGCCGCCCATTTTGAGATTCAGCAGTTCGCTCGACGCCAGCGCCCAGTCTCGCAACAGAAGCGAAGGCAGGCGAAATCGGCTTGCACGAGCATACAGACGATTCTCGGGATCGCGTTGTTTGAGTTCCGGGGTGATTCGACTGGTCTGCCGATACGTCGCGCTGGTCACGATCAAACGATGCAGATGCTTCATGCTCCAGCCATGTTCGCGGAATTCCACCGCCAGCCAATCCAGCAGCGGTCCGTGAATTGGATACTCGCTCTGCACGCCGAAGTCTTCCGCCGTCTTGATCAACCCCGCCCCAAAGAAGTGCTGCCACATGCGATTCACCTGCACTCGTGCGGTTAGCGGATGCTCAGCGGACACCAGCCACTGGGCAAATCCCAAACGATTGGTCGGAGCACCGGCTGGCAGAGGCGGCAAGAAAGCCGGCGTGGCAAAGGAGACTTTCTCCGTCGGATTCAGATATTCGCCGCGTGACAGAATCTTCGTCTCTCGAGGCTGCGAATCGCTCATGATCATCGGACGTGGCATCTGATCGGCGCGGTAATCGGCCAGTTGCTTCTTCAGGTCGTCTCGCTGTTTGATCGCCGGGACTTTGTCGCCCAGCGTTGGCTGAACCTTCTCTGAGAAGTGTTTGCGCAGATCTGTCGCCAGAGTCTTCTTTTCGTCGTCGCTGAGTTCTCCATCAGGTTTGACAACCAGCAAAGTCAGAGCTTCCGGCAATTCCGAGCCTTCCCGCAGTTTGCCTTCCACGATCAACCCGGCTCGCCACTCTTCGTAAACCGCGTCGACGCCCTTGGTGACTTCGGCTTCAAGAGCAGCGATCTGCGTATCGAGCTCGGCAATGCGAGCTTTCGTTTCTGGAAAGGGATATTCCAGAAACGGCGCCGCAACGCGAACTCGCGATGAAAAGTACTGCGGCGTTCCGGACTCGGGAACTCGGTTGAACGCATCCAGCATGCTGTAGTAATCACGCTGTGTCATCGGATCATACTTGTGATCATGACACTGTGCGCAATTCATGGTCAGGCCGAGCCATGTCGTAGACGTGGTCTCCATACGGTCGAATAAAATCACCCAGCGTTGTTCTTCCGCAATCGCGCCGCCTTCACCATTCAGCAGATGATTGCGATTAAATCCGCTCGCGATTTTCTGCTCGTCCGTTGCGTCCGGCAGAAGATCACCGGCCAGTTGCCAGATCGTAAACTGATCAAACGGCAGGTCTTCATTGAACGACTTCACGACCCAGTCACGCCAGATCCATTGCCACGTGTCACCATCCTGCTGGAATCCATTGCTGTCAGCATAACGAGCCGCATCCAGCCAACTCAGAGCCATTCGTTCGCCGTAATGAGGACTGCCTAACAATCGGTCGACAAGCTTCTCGTAAGCGTCGGGACTTTGATCGGCGACAAACGAGTCAACTTCTTCAGGCTTGGGAGGAATGCCAGTCAAATCAATCGAAATTCGACGGATCAACGTCGCTCGATCAGCTTCTGGCGATGGCTGCAGACCAATGCTTTCAAGTTTCCCCAACACGAAGCGATCGATGGGGTTTCGCGACCAATCTGTCCGAGTTACCTCGAGATCAGTTGGTCTTATCGGAGCAACGAACGCCCAGTGCCTTTGGTAAACTGCCCCTTCAGAAATCCACCGCTGCAGCAGAGCTTTTTGTTCAGGGGATAAATGTCGGTTGGACTTCGGGGGCGGCATCTGCTCGTCGGGATTTTCGGAGTGAACCCGCTGGATCAGTGCACTGGTTGAAGCGTCCCCGGGGACAATTGCGCCGGCGGTGATTGCTGCGTCGCGATCGTCCAGCCGCAGATCAGCCAGCCGCTTGTTCGAATCCTGGCCGTGACAGTAAAAACAGTTCTCGGACAGAATCGGACGAATGTCGCGATTGAAGTCGAGCGGCAGCGGGGCTGACACGCCCTCCTGAGCCATCAGAGAGAACGGCATGCCGCTTACGAATGCAGTCAGAAGAAGCAAAAGCCCTTGATGCGGTTTCATAAGCAGGCCTGATCAGGAGTGAAAAAATCACAACCAAAGAAAGTTGTGATCTCTTGTAGGGTGGGACCAGCGCAGCGCCGGCCCACCGATGTGGATGCTGCAAATCGATGGGCCGGCGCTCGCAATGCTCACTTGTCCCACCCTACGTTCCTCAAAACGCTCTCACAGAAACGAACAGATGTAATCCGAAACCTTCGTCACCTTCAACAGAAAATGGGAGTTCCCAGGAACGTTAAAAGCTTCGCCACCCTTGACGGAATGCCAGGTTGTTTCACCTGCGAGACAATACGTCAACTCGCCGGATTGAATCTCCATCAGCTCTGGCTTGCCGGTGTTAAACTTGTATTCACCCGGAAGCATGATCCCCAAAGTTTTCAAGCTGCCATCGGCGAACTCGACCGAGCGGCTGGTAACGTTGCCGTCGAAGTAAACATTGGCAGCCTTGACGACGGATACAGATTCGAACTTGCTCATCGATTCCTCTGAATTTCCCAACGGATGAATGTTGTCGACACAAAACTCTCGATTGGACATTGTACGGCGGCTCAGAACCCCAGAAAAGTCCTCCGCGGCGGCGTGATCAGTGTCGCGGCGAATCCGACACCACGATCCCCTCAAATCGGAAGTTCCGGATTCAGCGGCATTCCATTTGCGGTTTCGCATGGGGCCGACGAAATGCCGTCCAATATGGCAGGAATAGCCAACATTTTCTGGCAACTTGCTAAGATTCGGCGGCAGTCGACCTCCATGGTCTCAGTGTTTCTTTCCGCACACATTTCCCTTCCTACCCAAATCCTGAGCCTCTACAGCGATGTCAAAACGTGATTTCTACGAAGTGCTCGGTGTTTCCCGCAGTGCCTCACAGGATGAAATTCGCAAGGCTTACAAGAAGCTGGCGAAGAAATTCCATCCGGACGTGAAGCCCGCGGATCCTGATGCTGAGAAGAAATTCTCTGAAATCACCGAGGCCTACGATTCCCTGAGCGATGAGGCGAAACGCAAAGCTTACGACCAGTTCGGTCATGCCGCGCGAGGCGGTGCCGGGGGGGGGAATCCGTTTCAGGGTTTCGGTGGTGGTGGCGGCGGTGCCTCATTTGATCTGGACGACATTCTTGGCGGAATGTTTGGTGGCGGCGGTAATCCATTCGGCGGTGGTGGCCGACGCGGACAAGCACGAACTCAGAAAGGCCAGGACGCGAAGGCGGAGATTACCGTTCCATTTATTGTGGCCGTTGAAGGTGGCGAGCATTCTGTCTCTCTGCAGAACGGTACGAAGAGCGAACGGCTCAGCGTGAAGATTCCGGCCGGGATTGAAGATGGCCAATCGATTCGTTTGGCAGGTCAGGGAAATCCAGGCGCTGGTGGCGGGCCGGCTGGTGATCTGATCGTCACTGTCCACATTGCGACTCATCCCTGGTTCCGTCGCGATGGCCAGAACCTGCTCGTTGACGTTCCAATCTCGCCTTCAGAAGCCGCGCTTGGGGCAAAAGTTGATGTGCCAACGCTGACCGAAGGAACCGTCGTTCTGACTGTTCCGCCGGGAACCTCCAGCGGAGCTAAACTGCGTCTTCGAGGCAAAGGAGTTCTCAATCACAAAACCGGTGACCGAGGCGACCAGTTTGTGGTGCTGAAGATTTCCGTCCCCAAAGATCTCTCCGAGGAAGCTCGTGCGCTGTATGAGAAGCTTGCGGAACTCAATCCAAAGGATCCCCGTGATGGCCTGTGGGTTTGAACAAGCCGGCGCTTCCGATCCGCAGTTTCAGATTTGAAGTCACGTGCTGAGAGGCATTAATGGCCCCGAGGGAAATAATTTCCCTCGCCGTCAGGAAATTATTTCCGCCGTGCCGCCCTCCGAGAGGACGTACGCAAAAACAGCCTAATCGAAATCTTCGATAATCGCCGTAGAACCGGCCTAATTGATACAGGCGCAAAAACTGCCACAGATTTCGGCTCGTGAATTGCTACTGGATGCTAAGTGCCCTGCGGAATGGACATCGCAGGGAGGCTTGAATTCAGGGACGGACTTCATGATACCGGGTTTATACAGCGCTGCGACTGCCATTGACGCCTCGACGCGGCGACATGAGGTTGCGGCAGAGAATCTGGCTAACATCCAGATGCCGGGTTATCGCAGAAAGATGGTTGCCAACACCACCTTCGAAACGATGTTTCCATCGCGGCAGCCAACGAGCAATAACACGATGTCGTCGGAGTTGCTGGGGACCGCGACAATGCAGCCGCGTTACGATTTTCAGCAGGGGCACCTGGAAGACACCGGGAACCCACTCAACTTTGCCTTGCAGGGTGATGGCTTCTTCACGATCAAAGGTCCGGACGGACCGCTTTATACCCGGAATGGTTCCTTCTACGTCGACACAAATCGCCAGTTGGTCACCATCGATATGCTGCCGGTCATGGGGCCAGGTGGTCCGATTGTTGTTCCTGATACGATCTCCACGGAAAAAATCGAAGTCTCTGCCGACGGACGTCTGCTGGCGAATAACGAAGAGTTCGGTGAATTTTCGATCGTTAAGTTTGCAGACAACAACGTTCTGGCTGCTGTAGGTTCATCTTTATTTGTTGCTCCGAGCGACGTGGCCCCTCAGGCGGGAACAGCCATGGTGCAACAAGGACAATTGGAACTCGCCAACACTTCTTCGATCGATGAGATGCTGACATTGATTGAATGCTCACGTCATCTGGATGCCGCCCAGAAGGCTCTGCAGACCATTGCCGAATCCGTACAGAAGCGGATCGGATTACGATAACACTCTTTACACATCCTCCAGCTTAAGCCCATCAGGGAAGGATTTCTGATTCATGTTAAGAGCTTTGTATTCCAGTGCGACGGGCATGAAAGCCCAGGAAATGATGATTGACAATACCGCGAATAATCTCGCGAATGTCAATACCCCGGGCTTCAAGCGCAGTCGAATCGACTTCGCGGACATGATTTATACCAATCATCGTATGCCCGGCACTTCGGTCGGCAATGGCCAGGTTTCACCAACCGGATTGCAGATTGGTAACGGTGTTCGCGTTGTTGCCACAAACAAACACTTTTCACCCGGAGCCGCTGAACAGACCGGAAACCCGCTGGACATGATGATTGAAGGCGACGGTTTTTTCGAAGTACAGCTTGACAACGGGGAGACTCGGTACACGCGCGCTGGTGGATTCAGAATTGACGATCAGGGCCGACTGGTGAACGGTGACGGGCTACCCATGGTCCCAAACGTCACGATTCAGCCCGGTATTGATTTCAATCGCATCACGGTTGGCACCGACGGCAGAATACAGGGGCAGCCTACGGGCACAGATCAACCGGCTGTGGACCTAGGGCAGATTCAGATCAGCACCTTCCCGAATGCCAGCGGACTTTCGAATGAAGGCGGCAACCTGTTTGCCAAGACAGCCGCCTCGGGGCCCGCAACGCCGGCGAATCCCGGATCTGCAGGATTCGGCATAATTCGAGGAGGAACGCTGGAAGGAGCCAATGTCGAAGTGGTGACGGAATTGATCTCTCTCATCAGTGCTCAGCGAGCTTACGAAATCAACTCCAGAGCCATTCGCGCGGGCGATGAAATGCTTTCAACCTCAATTGATATCGTGAGGTAAACCGATGAAACCGTACTTCCCTGAATCGATCACCCGTTTGCTGCAGCTCGCCGTTGTGATAGTCGCTTGCTCTCAGACAATCCTCGCAGAAGAGCTGATCATAGAGCTGAAAGACGTGGCGACGGCGCTTTCTCCACAGGTGCTACTGCGAGATGTCGCTAAAGTTAAAAGCCGGTCCATTTCCGACCAGATGGCTGCTGAGGCTATTGAATTGCGGCTGCTGGACCTGACCGTTCCAGAGGAAACAATCAAGGCTCGATCGATCACGACGCGTCTTGTTCTGGCGGGATGGTTAGTGGAAGAGATTCGCATCATCGGATCGCCCGAAGTTCGAGTTTCCTTCCGGCAACCCGAGCTTCTGACAGATACTGTCATCGAGGAAGCTGCCACCGAAGTGGCTTTTGCGATCATGGGAGGAGATCGTGAAGACCTTGCGGTAAAACTGCAGAGTGTATTCGTGGAATCGCTTCCTCCGAATCTTCGTGATGTCGATGGCTTGATGGCTAAAGTCAACCCGCCAGAGAGGGTTGGTCCCGGCAGGTCGACCATGCAAATTCAAGTCTGGGACGGCGATCGAATCGTCGCCACTCGATCGGCCGCGTTCGATATTCGTAAGCGTCAGACAGTTGCAGTCGCCAAGGTCCCGTTAACTCGCGACAAACCAATCGACGAACGTTCCGTACAGTTCGAACGGCGTTTTATGTCGACGACTCTGGACGAACTGGACGGCTCACAGGTTTTCGGTCAGCGAGTTCGCGCGAATGTCGTTCCAGGAACCATCCTGCAAGCTCGGGATTTTCAGACCACGCAGGCCGGCGCTCGGATCCTGATCAAGAAGGGGGATCTTGTCACCGCGTATGCTCGCACAGGAAAACTGCAAACAAGACTTCGCAATGTCGAAGCCATGCAGGATGCTGGTCTTGGTGACAACATCAAGCTGCTGAATCGTGAATCAGATAATCTGTTTAGCGGCAAGGTCACGAGCTCTGGCACCGTTCAGGTTGTCATCGATCGATAGAAAGGATCGCCATCATGTTAAGAACTGTGAAACGATCTGCAGCCATAAGTTGTGCGATCGTCATTTTCGTGGCCGGAGTCACTTTGGAATCACCAAATGCAATGGCCGACTCGCTGTGGAAAAAACGCGATCCTCAACGCGCGTATCTTTTCTATGACTCACGTGCCCGAAACGTCGGGGATCTGCTCACTCTGATTATAAGTGAAGCCAGCGAAGTCGAGAACAGCGAAAACAGATCCATGGACAAAAACTCCAGCGCCGGTGCGACTGCGGATTTTGCAGCGGGCTCCGGCGGAGGACTTGCAACTCAGGCGGCCAACGCTTCGCTCGATTTTGCGAGCTCGGCAAAACGAGCGTTCTCCGGGAAAGCCAACTATCGTGATTCAAGAGAATACACGGACCACATCACAGTCACGGTTGTGGATGTTCTGCCGAACGGCAATCTTGTGATCTCCGGACGACGTTGTCTGAGCATCGCCGGAGAACAAAGAACACTCATCGTGTCAGGAGTTGTCCGACCGATCGACCTGGGACCGGACAACAAAATCAGCTCGCGCTATGTTGCAGACCTCAAGACAGTTTACGAGGGTGAAGGCAGTTCAAAGAGATTTACTCGACAGGGCTGGATGAGTCGTGCTGCGAACAAGGTCTGGCCGTTCTGAAAGGACTTCTCAGTCGAGAACCGCCAGACAAAACCAGGGCTGGTGTCCGGACTTCTCGCGGAGCGAGACGAGTAGATTGCCCGGCCTCTTAAAAGCAAGTCACACACAACAGACAACATGACGGACTACATCATGACACGTCTTTCTCTGACAACACGGCGAATTCTTAAGGCTTGGTGGATTCCGGCTATGGCCGTGATCGTGGCCACAAGCTCAACTTCGAGTGTGAGTGCACAGGAGAGCGGGCCCCGAGTTCGCATCAAGGATATCACCACGATACGTGGCGAGCATCCGAACACAATCAGCGGCTTTGGACTTGTGACAGGGCTTGCGGGCACCGGCGGCTCAACTCAGACGACAAAACAGTTTGCTTTGCTTCTGTTGCAGAAATTTGGTAACCGAGCGGACCCGACACTCCGTGAGAACATTCAGCGTTCACAGGAGAAGACGAACAACATGTCGGTCGTCCGTGTCAACATTGTGTTGCCGCCGCATGCAAAGAACGGCCAAAAACTGGATGTGATTGTTTCTGCTTTTGACGATGCGAAAAGCCTGCACGGTGGAATGTTGGAAAAGACAGTTCTGGAAGGTGATGATGGCACGGTCTACGCCATCGCCACGGGACCTGTTTCGCTGAACGGTGGAGACTTTGGAGGCAAAGCGGCCAGCGTTACGAAGAATCATCCCACGACCGGACGTGTTCCGATGGGAGCTATTGTCGAAGACGAAATTCCTTGTCGGATCTTTGACGGCGATGTTTTTCACTTCCTGCTTCGCAATCCACAATATGCGACCGCCGACCGCATGAGCAAGGCCATCAATCAATACTCTCCGGGATGTGCGGCCGTACTGGATCCCGCCACTGTCGCAGTACGACTGCCGTCTTCAGCACTGGGTGACCCTCACCGATTTATCTCAGAATGCCACGAGTTGACAGTCGTTCCCGGTAATACGGCTCGCGTCGTGATTAATGAACGAACAGGGACGATCGTTTTTGGTTCGGATGTGAAACTTTCGAAGGTCGCGATCACTCACGGCAACCTGATTATCAGCACCGCTGAGACTCCGGAAGTCTCGCAGCCCAATGCGTTCAGTGAAGGTGAGACGACCGTGCTTCCAAGAACGTCTGTGGATGTGATGGAACAACCGGGAGTGATCAGCGTGATCGAAGAGAACGTAACCGTGGGCGATCTGGCAAGTTCTCTGAATGCACTGGGAGTCAGCCCGCGAGATTTGAGTTCGATCTTCCAGACGCTCAAGGAATCCGGTGCTCTGCATGCCGAGCTGGAATTGAAGTAATTCGGGCCTGTTGCGACAAGGATATCAGATGAACATCAGCAATAACCCTGCTCTGCCCGCCCCGGACGCTGTTAAGACAGACAAGGCAGCAGCGTCGAAGAACTCTGTGCTGAAGGATTCAGAGAAATCTGAAAAAGTCCAGAAAGTGATTGAAGAGTTTGAAGGCGTGTTCATGTCGATGATGATCAAGCAGCTTCGGGAAACGAACAATGGAGACGGTTTCTTCCCGGGCGATCACAGCGATACCTACGGCGGTATGTTCGACATGTTTATGGGGCAGCATCTTGCCCGAGGTTCGCAGACGGGGCTGGAGTCGTTATTCGAATCCACCTCCGCAAAGACTCAGCTTGAAGACTACGCAACTCGGGGGCAGATGAGTAGTCGACGATCGAAGGGAATCGAGGAGTACAATAATGAGCAATTCCGCTCCAACGCCGCCGTGCCTGCTGCAACCTGAACATCTACGGGGGCTGCTTGTTCACGTTGATGCTGAGGAAGTTTCGTTACGAAACACAATGCGGCTTCTTAAGGATCTGCCGTTTCATTCCACCGATGATTCAAAGCAAAGGGAACTGCGGGTCCGAATCGACCAAAGTCTCCAGCATGCGGCATTCCTGCTGGAGAATCGCAGCAAAGTCATCAGCAATCTTTCCCAGTATCTGGGCATCCCACCCGAACAGGTCTGCTTTTCTGCGCTGTTGCCGTATGCAACTCCTGCGGCCGCGGCCCTGTTGATTCCGGCTCGACAGCGTCTGCAGAGAATTCTCGTGCAGATCAAAACTCTGGCCAGCACAGCCGCGTGGATTGTGAACGAGTCGCGACGAATTCATCTCACCATCATGGATTCGATGCCCGGCTCACTCAACTCTGATCGTTACGACGCCAGCGGGCAGAGAAATCTGAATCCAGCGGCCTTTCGATTTGAAACTCGTTCGTGAAAAGACGGATCCATGAGGGCGTTTGATATCGGATTATCCTCTCTCCGCGCACAACAGCAGACGCTGTCGGTGCTGGGGAATAATCTTGCCAATGCGACGACGCCTGGATATCACCGTCAACGAGTGGAACTGAATACCCGTTTCCCGCTTCGCGACGATGAACATCATGTTGGCACCGGCGTCGATATTTCTCGAATTGCCCGACTGCGCAATAGTGCCGTAGAGACAGCGTTGCTGCGCAATACCTCCGAAGCCGGCACCAGCCAGCAGGCGCTGGAAATCAATCGGCAGATTGAATCGTTGCTGACTCCGGGAGACGCAACGATTCATGAAACGTTGTCGAATTTCTTCAACCGCCTTGAGAAGTCGTCCAACGCGCCACAGGACCTGACGGTGCGTCAGGAATTCCTTTCCTCGGCCGATGAACTGATGAGTTCCTTTAATACTCTGGACCAGAAACTGGCCACTCTTGAGCGTGATGTGCGGCTGAATGTTGATGATGGGGTCAAAGACGTCAATCAACTGCTCAACGATATTGCGGGACTCAATTCGCTGATCTTTCAGACCCGTGCTTCATCCAGTGAGCCCAATGACCTGCTGGATCGTCGTGATGCCATGGTCACGAAACTCACGGAGTGGGTTGATGCAGACGCCGTTAGTTTTGAAGACGGTCGGGAACAGGTTCTTGTCGCCGGTGGTGCCGTTATCGTGGGCAATCAATCGACTTCATTGCGTTCCCGAGATTATCGCAACGGGACCACCGGGATCACGCTCAATGATCTGACCACACCCCTCTCGCTGGGCTCCGGAAAACTGAAGGCGATGACGACCGCGTTGAATGAAACGATCCCCGCGTTTCGAGAACGCCTGCGTGAAATGGCTCGGGAAATCATCCGCACTGTCGACCAACAGCATGCACAGGGCATGTCTGATCAGGGACCGTATTCAGTACTATTGGGGACTCGAGGTGTCCTTGACCTGACGGTGCCGCTGAACAACAGCGTGCCGGAATTCCCTATCAGCAGCGGCGATCTGTACGTCACGGTCACAGAAGATGCGACCGGGATTCGTCGCACGGAAAAGGTCTCCATTGATACAGCGACCGAATCTCTGACAGACATTGCCGCGAAGCTGACAGCTCTTGATGGAGTTGTTGCGACCATCGATACCGTACGCAAGACTCTGATGATCTCAGCAGAGGGATCGTACTCCATCGACTTTGCCGGGCGTCCTGACAATGTCCCGGTTCTGACCAGTATGACAGGCACAAGTCGTCCGGAGTTCAGCGGTCATTTTCAAGGAGATGCCCCGGATGATTGGAGCGTGACTTTCTCCGGTCCGGGGACAGTCGGTGAAACCGTGGGACTGACGGCGACAATCAGGAATTCATCCGGACAGGTCGTCGCACTCCAGAACATTGGTGCCGGTTACGAAGCGGGGACTGCTGTCGAGATTCGCGACGGTGTGGCATTGCAGTTCGGAAGCGGCACAATCAATGCCACAGACACATTCTCCCTGACGCTCACAAATAACGCAGATGAAACAGGCATCCTGTCCGCACTGGGGATCAATTCGCTGTTTTCAGGTTCCGAGCCGGGCTTGTTCAGGGTTCGGGAGGAACTTCGCCGAAATCCTGAAAGGCTGGCAACTTCTGCAACAGGGCAACCAGGCGACGCCATCAATCTGGCTTCAATGGCCAAACTGCGAGACCTGCGACTTGATGAACTCTCCGGTCGAACATTTACGGAAGAGATTGCGGATATCACGGCGGAATCGGGGCTGATCGTTCAGGCCGCAGACAGTCGAAGCACTCAATTGGAGAATTATCAGTCTAGACTTCAGGCAGACCGGGATGCTCTGTCCGGAGTCGACATTAATGAGGAAATGCTCTTGATGATGCAGGGCCAGCGAGCGTATCAGGCAGCCGCTCGATTCATCTCGGTAGCCGACCAGATGCTGGAAGAACTGTTCACAATTGCCAGGTAAAGAATTCTGATCATGGAGCGGGATCGTGGTGATTCTGGCTCGGTTTTGAAAGTTCACGGTAGAAGAAATCAGACTGATGGATTTCCGAGTGACACAAAGTCAGATGTCTGCCACTGCTCGCAAATATCTTGCGAAGCAGTCGTCTGAGCTGTTTACCACTCAGCAGCAGATCAGCACCGGGTTAAGAATTCAGCGTCCATCGGATGATCCGGCAGCCATCAGGCGGAGTCTGATTCAGAAGGATCGCGTCGATCGCCTGGAAGCCCATGAAGTTTCTATCAGTCATGTGAAGTCCCGACTTGAGCAGGCTCATGTCCATCTGCGAGATATCAATAGCCTTCTGACCACAGCGAAGCAGCTTGCGCTTCAATCACAGAATGTGACTGACGACAATGAACGCACAGCGATTGCGACACAGCTCGATGGCTTGTTACAGCAGATGACGAGTGCCGCAAATGCTTCCGATGAGAGCGGTTATCTTTTCAGCGGTACAGCCGCCAACACGCAACCTTTTCCAGGAACACTCGACAGCAGCGGCCAGACCGTCTACGCCGGCACGCCCGACAGTACGGGGCTGTACATTGCTGGTGACGTGGAACGTCAGGGCTTGTTGCCGGGCGACATGGTGTTTCAGTCGGCAGCTCGCGAACCAACGGTTGTCGTTGGGAAATCCGGGGCGACACCAGGAACCGGCACAGACACAGCGGTGGGATCCAAGCAGTTGCTGGTCATTCATGACTCCACAACGTTTACTGGCGGCTCGGGGATTCTCACCGGAACGGATTCTGTAGCCGGCGATACGATTATCGGCCCTAGTGGATCGAATGTCTTCCAGATTAACGACACCAGCGGGACAGGGACTTCCGGAACGATTTCGCTCAACGGCGGCGACCCGGTAGTCTTCAATAACACGATGACAAACCTTGTTGTCACTGGTCCTCTTGGTGAAAAAATTCACGTGGACACCACTGGAATCACGGCCGGATTCAATGGCTCCGTGGATGTAGAAGCCACCGGCAGCCTGTCATTGGACGGTGGCATCACGAGAACGGCGATTTCCTTCAGCGCGAATCAGCAGATTACAGATCCTCGCGATGGAACACTTGTCAATCTGGACACAACAGCCATTCGCCGTGCCGGGACTGATCATGTGGAGTTCCCCGGAACCTCAGATGTCTTCAGCGTCCTTCGGGAACTGCGAGATGACATTTTGAATACTCGGAATATGCCCGATTCGACGCGTAGTGACAGCCTGTCTCGACGAATTGGAGACATTGAACGGATTCAGGATCATGTGCTCGATATGGTGGGAGTTCAGTCGGTCAGTCTCGAACAGATTGACCGCCTGGAATCGCGCACGGGTGACCTGAAACTGGCGGAGAAAATTGAGTATAGCGACACTGTTTCTGCAGACATTGCTGAGGCCGTCCTGCGTCTGAAGGAGTTGAACAATCTTCAGCAGTTTACGATGGCGGCCGTGGGCCAGTTGTTGACACCAAACTTGCTGAATTACATCCAATAACTGCAATGAGACGCTGCCATGAAGAATGAGACGAAGCGGAGGATTGATGTGGCCGCAAACACCGAAACAGGTGGCCTCTTTCGTAGGCCCAGACCTGCCAGAATTTCACGCGATGAATTGAAGGCTCTGGTTGCCTTGCTGGAATCAACTGACACCAGTCTGATTCGGTTCGGCAATGCCGTCTCCAGTCATCCAGCCGTTCTTCAGTTGCTTTTGAGAACCGCCAATTCCTCACTCACCGGCAGCGCAACAGAAATTTCTGACGCGACGAGAGCAACCCTGTTCCTGGGAACTCGCCGCGTTCTATATCTGCTGAATACGCTGCCACCAGAAATGATCGAAGAGGAGAGTGCTGAGAAGCTGCCGACGTTGTAGATCGTTACGACTTCTTCAGCGCCGGAGCATTGCTCAGAATGCTGATCACCGAATCTCGCATTGTCGGCACAAATGAAACGCCATCGCCGCCTGTGATTGTTTCATTCCCCTTCCAGTCAGTGCAACATCCGCCGGCTTCTCGAAGAATCGGAATCAACGCGGCGATATCCCATGGTGACATCAGCGGATCAATCGCCAGCTCTGCTCGGCCCGTGGCTACCATCGCATGGCCGTAGCAGTCGCCCCAGCCGCGAGCAATCCTGACCTGATCCATGACCTGCACGATGGAATCGAATCGCCCCGTCGTTCGCCAATGAGTTGGCTCCGTAAACATCAGGCGTGCCGAGCCAATCGAAGTGACCTGACTGATCGCGGTTTTCCGCGCCGACTGCTGGCCAATCTGCCACCAGCAGCCTTCTCCGTCGGCTGCGTACACAACCTCGTGCAGCGCTGGAAAGCGGCAGACTCCTGCGACCATGCGACCATCATGCTCCACGCCGATTAAGGTCCCGAATAATGGGACGCCGTGGATAAAGGCTTTGGTCCCGTCGATGGGATCCAGAATCCAGCGGAAGCCGTTGCGACTGGGAACGTCATCGAATTCTTCCCCCAGAACCCCGTCTTCCGGATATTGCTCCGCCAGCATTTGCCGCATCAGTTGCTCCGCGCCTTTGTCGGCGACTGTCACCGGCGATTCGTCGGATTTGGATTCAACCAGCAAGCCATCAACCTGATAATGCTCAAGAATCAGTTCGGACGCGCGGGTCGCCATTTGAAGCGCGAACTGCAGACGGTCGGAATAGCGAGGCACGGGAATTCTCTCTTGTCAGAGTCAGATTTCAGTTAAGCCCGGCATTGTTTCGACTACTCTTCCGTCTCCAAACCTTCGAATGCAGATTTTCTGGGTTTTTCCCTGATCCCACCGACCGTCGATACTCGAAGACTGTGCATTCACTCTGCTGATCAGCAGTGATGTAGGCTCCCGGATCGTGAACATCCCCATTTATTCAGGGGTTTCGCGTTGAAGAACCTGGAGCGGGTTGTAAGAATACGCGATTCCCGATGCAATATCTGAATCTATGTTCAGTTGTATCCTGCGATAACAGTATTTCCCTTTTGATTTTGAATTTACTGGTGCGGCATGTTGAAGGACCGATCTCGAATTGAACGTCAGCTGACCAAAGCTCAGCAGCAGTTGTCAGCTTGCGAAACAAAGCTGGCCTCCGAAGGAGTCACCGGAAAGGCTCGCGGCAAGAACGCCGTTTGGCGTCTGCTGAATGCTGGTTACCGACAGCTTAGGCGTCGCCTGATTGCCGTTGCTGCTCTCGAAACTCGCGAAGCCGGCGTGATCCAGCGCAAGGCTGAAAAGGCCGCTGCTGCAGAAACTGTCGAAGCTTGATAGTGCCTTCGGGCTTGCAGGCTTGAAGAATCTGGAGAGGTGGCAGAGTGGCCGATTGTGCAGCACTGGAAATGCTGTGTATCAGAAATGGTACCGGGGGTTCGAATCCCCCCCTCTCCGTTTGAAGTTTCATAGCCCAGGCGTTTGAGCGTGACACATCACGATTCAAGTCGACTGGGTTTTTTGCTGCGCACATTTTTGTCAGATCGCCCGCCGGTGGTTTTGACGTAGATAGACCAAAGGAACGTCTGGAATGTCATCGAGAATGCTGGAAGGCAAAGTCGCTCTGGTTACTGGTGCTGGTCGTGGATTGGGGCGAGCATTCGCGGAGCATCTTGCGTCTTTAGGCTGCAGTGTCGGCGTGCACGGTATGCGTGAGAACGGCCCGGCCGAATACGGTGAAGGCACGACGCTGACGCAGACCGCTCTGGAGATTGGTCAGACTCACGGCGTAAAGACCTGTCGAGTTCTCGGCGATCTGACAAACCCTGATCATGTGAAGCAGGTTGTCTCATCCGTCTGCAGCGAACTTGGGCCGATCGACATTCTGGTTCACAACGCTGGCGGAGATATCGCGGCCGCCGGTGGCAAGCCGAATCCGAACGATGCCGTCAACATTAAGATTGAAGATATCCGCGCGGTGCTGGATCGCAATCTACTGAGCACTATTCTTGTCTGTCAGGAATGCTCCCGGATCATGATGCCGCGTAAGACTGGACGCATTCTGACGCTGAGTTCCATCTCTGCGTTCAAAGGAATCGCCGGCAGTTCCATCTATGCCACGGCCAAGGCTGGTGTTGTCGAGTACACTCGTTGTCTGGCGGAACAGCTTCGACCGTATAACATCAACGTCAACAGTCTTGCCCCGGGTGACACTCGAACAGGCCGGTTCCTGGGAACTCGCAAAATCGACGATGCACGACTTGTCACCGACGGCACACTGGACCGAGTGGGTGTCGTTGACGAAGTCACTCGCGTTGTTGAATTCTTCGCCGGTCCCCTCGGAGCCTTCGTCACCGGCCAGGTCCTCCGAGTCGACGGCGGCTCACAGATTTGGCCTGCGTAAACATTGGCGTATCGGTCGACGTCTTACAGCCTGTTGATTTAGTCGCTTCATCAGCCGCCGGGCGTTAGCCC
>CAIXQV010000542.1 GCA_903921605.1 uncultured Planctomycetaceae bacterium
CAACGGGGCTCACGGACTGGCCTCTTTGCGAAGCGGAAAGGCCGTTTTTCTCATTGCGATCAGCAGCCTGGCGCAATGGTTTATTAACGGTCTGATCGCCTACGTGGCCTTGAAAGCCTTCCACATTGATGTTTCACCGGTAGAAGGTCTGATCGTGACAGGAGTGACCGCCATCGGAGTCATGATTCCTTCAACTCCGGGTTACTTTGGCGTCATTCAGGTTTGCTTTAAAGTCAGCATGGAAGCTCTTCAGGTCCCGGTTGCAGCCTCCACCGTGCTTGGTTCATCGCTTTATTATCACATGAGCATGTGGATACCAGTCACACTGTTGGGACTGTATTACGTGCAACAAATGGGATTCAGCCTCAAAGACCTGCAGAAAGCGGCTGACGAATAAACTTCTGGAGCGTATGACAGGAAGCGTCCACATGCCCGCGATTTGCGCCGGCCGACCAGACAACTTCGGAGACGTAGAGATCTCCGCGGGAGTCCAGGCGAATATCGTGCGGTGCAAAGAAATCTCCGGGGGCTGTCGGATTCAAACCGCCTCCCCAGCGACACAGTAGTTCACCGGTCGGCGAATAAATGCTGACTCGACCGCCGGTTGCATTTTCTGATGGTGGAGAAATTCCCGGCCACATCCCTGATCGAAAACCCAGCTCCGCCACGTACATGTTTCCGGATTTATCAAACGTCAACTGACAAGGTCGAGCGACATCTGTGTGCTGGCTCAGGAATTTCCCGTCCGGCGTGAAACTCTGTAAGCGACTGTTCTCACGATCAGCGACATGCACAATTCCGTTCTGGTCGACCGCGATTCCGTGTGGGACCTGAAATTGCCCCGGCCCTCTTCCGGGTTCTCCCCAGGAAAAGAGTAACTGGCCATCAGCCGTAAACTTATGAATCCGCGCGTTGCCGTAACCGTCAGCCGCGTAGATTTCTCCGTCTGGCGAAAGCGCGATGTTGGTGGGGAAATAAAACGGAAGACCGGAATAACGCACGGTGCGAAAATCGATGCTGGTGGCTCCGGTATCCGACGGCTGCCCACTGGTTCCCAGTTTCCACAGCAGTGTTCCATCCGGAGAAAATTTGCGGACGGTATGATCCAGGTCATCGGTGCAGTAAACACAGTCATCCGGACCGATCGTGATCCCATGAGCCCTTGCGAAGACACCTTCGCCCCAGGAACGCAGAAACTTACCGGATCGATCGAACACCATCACCGGATGCTCGCCACGATTGAACGCAAAGACGTTGTCGTGGGAATCGACGGCCACAGCAGAAACTTCCTGCCATTGATACTCTGCGGGACGCTGAGCCCAGTCAGCCACGGCTTCAAACCGAAAGGCATCAGTGCCAACAAAAACCGGGCCATCAGCAGTAACCGACGAACGATGAGACATGAAATTCTCTCTCACTGCGGTTTCCCGCGGCTTTGAAACAGAGTCGGCAAGTTCTAGCCGGAAATCACTTTTGCGTTCAGGCGATACTCCTGAGCACGTCGAGCATACTGGATCGCATTCTCCAGCAACCGCGAGATCTCCTCCTCGGTCAGCTCGCGTTTGACCTTCCCTGGCAACCCAACAACCAGGGAGCGATCAGGGATTTCCACTCCTTCAGGCACCAGGGCTCCGGCACCAATCAGGCAATGGCGACCGATCTTTGCACCATTGAGCACGATCGCTCCGATACCGATCATGCTGCCTTCGCCCACAATGCAGCCATGGAGCATCGCCTGATGCCCGATCGTGCAGTCCGGGCCAATCGTCAACGGACAGCCTGGATCCGTATGCAGCACAGCCAGGTCCTGAATGTTTGTCCGAGCACCGATCGTGATGGGCTCATTGTCTGCTCGCAGCACCGCGCCGAACCAAACGCTGGAGGCTTCCGACAATGTCACTTGGCCAATCAGCGTGGCATTGGCTGCGATCCAGACATCAGCCGATTGAAGTACGGGCTGATGGTCACCCAGAGCGATCAACATAAGCTTTGGCTTTC
>CAIXQV010000543.1 GCA_903921605.1 uncultured Planctomycetaceae bacterium
GAACAGGGAATCAACCTTGAGAGACTTCTTCTTCAAATGTTTCCGGCAGGCAATCTACACCCTGTGCTTGATGCTGCCCCTCCCCATGTGCCAAACCGAGGTCTCTGGCCAGCAGATGTTCGGCTCCCTCAAGGCCGACCGCATCCTGTTTCTCGGGAACAGCCTCACGCTGCATGGCCCGAAGGCGGATATTCGCTGGGCTGGCAACTGGGGCATGGCGGCCAGCGCGCAGGACAAGGACTATGTACACCTCCTCACGGCGGCGATTGTTGCCCGGACCGGTGGTCGGCTGGTTCTTGAGCCGACACCCGTCGACGGGACCAAATCTGCCGAAAGCGTCCTCAACATCGCGAATATCCTCGAGCGGGAGTACGCCACCTATGAGTCGGCCAGGATTCGTAAGCAACTCGATTGGAAAGCGAACATCGTCGTCTTGCAGTGTGGCGAAAATGTTCCTCCGAAAGACTTTGATGCCAAGGCATTTCATAAGAGCTTGCAGACTCTGCTGAACGACCTCAAGGAATCGAGCAATCCTCAGATTTTTGTGACCGGCAATATCCTGTGGGGAAATCCCGGCCTGGATGAGATCAAACGCAAAGTCTGCGAGGAAGATCCAGTGCATCGCACTTTTGTGGACATCAGCGCCTACCAGTCGGACATTCCCCTCAACGGTCCGGTCGGGCACCCCAGTGATGTCGGCATGAAGCTGATCGCCGACACACTATACGTGGCCATTTCGAAGAAGGCCGATTCGGTCGAGCTGTCAGCGGCCCACGTCGCTGTCGTCAATCGTCGGCGGCGGATCTATGTCAACAACGATGTCGGCTACGACGCGGTCGCCATGGGACCGAAGTTGACGGCCATCAAGCCCGATGAATGGCTCGCCGCGAGATTCAGCGCGTTCGACCAGCCGGGCAGTCAGGTCGACTGCGTCGGCTGGTGCCTGGATGAAGGGAATATCGCCGCGTATCCCAGCACGGTGATTCCCGAGTTACAGTATCCGACGCTGCTGCGTTGGCGAGCCGAGGGCGTTGACATCGCCAAACGCATCGTTGAAGAGAGCCATCAGCGGAAACTGGAAGTGTTCTGGGAACACCGTCTGAACGGCGCCGATCGCGAAGCGGATGTGAACACTCCAGCGCGACATCTGCTCAAGGACTCTCATCCAGAGTGGCTGATTGCAGGCAGTTGGTGGAATCCGGGACTGTGGAACTTCGCCATCCCGGAAGTGCGACAGTACAAAACCGCCGTGCTCAAGGAGGTTGCCGAACGTTACGATCTGGATGGCATCAATCTCGACTTCGGCCGACATCCGCCGTTCCTGCCGACCGGGCAACAATGGGAACATCGCGAGGCGCTGACGGATTTTGTGCGGCAAGTGCGGTTGATGCTGCAGGGCGTGGCCGAGCGACGTGGCCGGCCGTTTCTGCTCTCGGTGCGAGTGGCCGATACGGTTCCGGGGTGCCACTTCGATGGCCTCGACGTGGAGACGTGGGTGCGGCACAACCTGGTCGACATGATCATCATCGGCACTCGGTCGATTCAGGTCGATCTCCCCGGCTTCAAACGCATCACGACCGGCAGCCACGTCAAATTGTATCCCTGCATCGACCAGCATCACTCGCCCGATGGCTACCATGGCGTCCCCTCGCCGGAGTTTCTGCGCGGCGTCGCCGCGAACTGGTGGCATCAGGGAGCGGACGGCATCGCGACGTTCAACTTCTGGAATGAGCTGCCCGAATCCGGGAAGGTGATCGGATCGTCGGGTCCGCTGTTCAGCGGCCGATCGGTTCATGCGCTTGCCTACACAGAACTTGGCGTTCCCAAACAACTGGCATCA
>CAIXQV010000544.1 GCA_903921605.1 uncultured Planctomycetaceae bacterium
CACCACCGGTTGCTGTACCACCACCAGTTGTTGTGCCGCCGCCAGTTGTTGGCCGTGAGCTGGCTGGTAATTGAGCAATCATCGCCTGAATATCGGCATTGCTGCCTGGGGCCTGACCATTGGTACCGAACAGAGTTCCGATAACGTTGTCGCGCTCCTGCTTCTGCTGTGTTTCGAGATTCTTTCGATCGTTCTCATGGCGAGCGAGAGCGGTTTTGAATTCCGCCAGCACATCGTCGCGCTGATCCTGATTCAGCCCCGGAGCCTGCACTCGCTTCTGCAGGTCACCGATTTCTTCCTGATGAAGTTCCTGGATATCTTTCCATTCCTTCAAATGGATCTTCTGAAGTTCAGCCGCAACAGCCTGCTTTTCGGCATTGGTTGCTGTCTGAACCGACGTTGGGGATGTTGTATTGCCGGCTGGCATATTTGCTGGAGTGTTAGCCGGTGTCTCGGGCAGGTTGCCCATGACGGTTTCGGCGATCACGACCCCGGATCGCTTCAGTCGCAGGACTTTTCCTGACAGTGATTTGGCCGTTGCGTCGTCGAACTTCGCAGAAACGCGTGTGCCTGGACCACCAGTGCCCTCAACAACAAACGCGAAGCCCGTTTTGAGCTCAGTTTCTTTTCCCTTGTCATCGACGGAAAACACCGTCATACCAGTGGTTCGTTTGTCATCAAATCCAAACGACGACGACACCAAACACACTAACAAAGCCCATGTGACAAGCTGCCGCAGCAACTTCCGACTCCACATCGTAGTTCTCACCTTAACCCTTCCTTTGCACTTAAGAAATGATTCCACACTGCACGTGTCGCTCGATCACGGGCAGTTCGAAGGATCAGTTTTCGAGACCAGGACGGCACCACACCATCCGCGGAATCGATTAAACTGTCCCTATGCTTGATTGCAGAACTTCAGTCAGACGGATTGCAGTCTTCGGCCAGCTCGAGAACATTCACACCCTGGCCTGAAAGCCAAAGGAGCAATGCACGGGAACTACTTTTGACAGCAGCCGCTGAAAGATGGAGAAGGCAACTTGGAGAGGGGGCGTCTTCAAATGTGTTCATGCCCAGGTGGCGAATGAACAGATACCTTTGGCACGAATCTTTGCTGGTCTGTGCAACCACTGAGACCACCGCAACCCGTAACAACCATCTATGTCTATGGGTTCATCATTGCCCTGGAAGCAATTCTGTCCGTCATGTTTCTTGAGAGAATCAAATTAAGAAACGCGGTCATGGAATGACGCTGGGTTAAAATGCAAATAGACGAAATGCAGGCGTCCGGATTTCCCTATTCTCTTGCACGGGTTTCCTCAGGAGTACCTTCCACTTCTCAAAGTGGTTGGAAATCCTTGCGGTCCCCTGGGGCGGAAGAATCGGAAAATTCGGCCTGATTTCGTGGGCGTTATAGCGGCCTTGGCTGTTGGCAGACTCATGGTCGGGGACAGCTCGGGCCATGCCGGGATGCAGATCACGTATTTATAACGAGAAGCTCATTCTTCTTGAGCAGAGGGGAAGTACCCGAGCAGTGAAGTCACTGCTCGGGCATCGAAAAGGTTGTGAACAGTGCAAGGTTCACAGACTGACGGGATCTCGTGAGAAGCAAACGTGAAGTCGGCTGTGGTGTCTCCGCGAGAAATCGTCACCGGTTAAGGAATCATCAAGAGAGAGATTATCAATTCGCCAGTAAAAGCCGTTTGTAAGTATTGCCTCCCATTGAAGATGCTCGGGCAGAGCAAGCTCTGCCCGAGCGTCTCGTGTTATTGTCCAGTTCAATCCAGAGCCTGTTCAGATGTTATGGGAACAGGTTTTGAGACTGCTGTGGAGCTTCTGTTGGCAGAAGTCTTGGGTCCATATTGAACATCATTCGCATGTCTTCATGTTCCAGGTTATGACAGTGGAACACAAAGCCGCCGATCCATGTTCTAAACTTCATGAACATCTCCACTTCATCACCTGAGCCCAGAATCGTTGTATCCTGCTTGAACTGATCCTGCAGGGCCGGTGTCTGGCCATTAATCTTTTGCCACTGGTGAGCTTCCAGGTGAATGTGGACCGGATGCCACCAGCCACCACCGTTGTTACGCAGAATCCAGCGTTCGGCACTGCCGACAGTTGGAGTCACATTACCAACGTTGGTGTCATAGAACACATCGTTGATTTTCCATGCACCCTGCTGGCGGTGGAAGGAGATGACGCGAGTCTTCACGACTTCTTCCGGCAGAATCTTGCGATGTGGTCGCAATTCCGTATCCATTGTGATCGCCAG